>JAKFUT010000314.1 GCA_021732565.1 Candidatus Obscuribacterales bacterium | reverse complement strand
ACGCCATCACTCGCATTCGTCGCTGCAAACCCGCGCGCATATGCCCTTTTGTGCAAGGCTTACATGAGAATGACTGTGGCTGGGACCCGGGCATCTCGATGCGGTCCCCGCGAGGCTCGGCTAATGTACGTTCAGCGGCTCGGATCGGGGCTTTGGTTTTCCCAATAACATAACGAGGGGAAGCGCGGCGATGAACAGAACTCCTACTACCAGAAAAATTTCGCCAAAAGACATCACCGCCGCTTGTTGGTTTAACATTCGATCAATTAACGCCAGAGCTTGCTGATAGGCCACAGTTGCATCAAATCCTTTGCTTCTGAATAATGAGGTGAAATTTCGTATTGTCTCTTGTGCCAGAGGATTGAAATCCGTAACCTTTTCCACCAGCACCGAACGATGAAAGTTCTCGCGCTGACTGAGAAATGTAGTGAGCAAAGCAACTCCAATGCTCCCGCCAAGCTGGCGCGTTAAATTATAGAACCCCGTCGCGGCAGGTATATCTGCCTTCGGCAACGGCCCGATTGTTGCAAGGTTGAGAGGCATAAAGAGAAAGACCATAAAGATACCTCTCAGGATCAGCGGCCAGAAAAACTGCTCGGCATTACTGGCCGGACTGATATTGCTCAATTGGAACATTACAGCTGAGGTACCAATTGCACCGATGGTGATTAAGATACGGGGATCTATTTTATTTGAGAGTTGTCCCAAAACAGGCATCATTAAAGCCGAAGCCACTGCGCTGGGAGCCATCACCATGCCGGTTTGCATCGCCGTGTAGTTCAATAACGACTGCAAGAAAATTGGTATTGCGAACATTGCCCCATAAAGGCCCATTCCCACTAACATTGAAAGAATACTTCCAGCAGCCAGCGAACGGTGTCGCAGCACACGAAGATCAACTGCCGGGTGTCGAGTCTTCAATTCATGCCAGATGAAAGTGATTAAGCCGAGCACTCCCACGATTGACAGCATGACAATCATGGGAGACGAGAACCAATCTTCCTGATTGCCTTCCTCAAGAACAGTCTGAACGCTGCCCAAGGCAACGATGAGCAGGGCGATTCCACTCCAGTCGACCGGTGCCAGTTGCGGGCGTTGCTGATCTCGCGGCAAAAAGATACAGGCCATGAAAATCGCCAGCGCACCAAACGGAATGTTTATGAAGAAGATCCAGCGCCATCCAAGGGTGTCCGTTAGATAGCCGCCAAGGGTCGGACCTATAACAGGACCGACAAGAACACCTACTCCAAATAACGCTTGCGCAAGCCCCTGGTCCTTGGGTGGGAATGTCTCAAACAAAATAGACTGTGCCTTGGCAAGAAGACCGCCACCTGTCAGGCCTTGTAGTATTCGAGAAACAACGAGCATGGTCAAGTTAGTGGACACTCCACACATGACTGATGATGCAACAAAGCCAATTAGAGAGAATACAAAATAGCCCTTCCTGCCAAACACATCGCTAAGCCACGCGCTCAGTGGAATAATAATTGCATTGGCAATAGCATAACCCGTTACAACCCACCCAATTTCGCTGAGCGTAGCACCGAGATTTCCCTGCATGTGCGGAAGCGCAACGTTCACGATACTGGTGTCTATAATCTCCAGCAGCGCGGCAAAGGAGACCGTTACAGCGATCATCCAGCGCCATGCAGGTCTGTCGTGAGGCGCATCGTCAGTAGTACTTTCCATCGAAGGACTATCTGACAATCACCGTCACCTCCGCCGACATTCCTGGCACGATGCGATCTTTAAATTTTGCAATGCTGTGTCGATCGAAAACTATTCTCACTGGCACACGCTGAACTACCTTGGTGAAATTACCCGTGGCATTTTCAGGTGGAAGCAAAGCAAAACGAGCTCCCGTTGCGGGAGACAAACTATCAACGCGCCCGATAAATGGTTGATCGCCAAACGCATCAATCTTGATCTCTACCGGATTTCCTACGCGAATTCGTCCGACTTGAGTTTCTTTGAAATTGGCATCGATCCAGGGTGGCTCGCTAACGACATTCAGTAACTGTTGGCCTGCTGAAACCTGTTGACCTGTTTCAACATTTCTCTTTCCTATACGACCGGCGACAGGGGCAGTGATACGGGTGTAAGAAAGTTTGAGTTCAGCAGTTTCAAGATCTGCCTGTGCTTTTGCAATAGCGCTCTCGGCTACAAGAGCATTCCTGGCGTTTACCTTGGCTTGTTCACCGGCAGCTGTTGCGACTTGCATCCCCCCCTTCGAACGTATCACGTGACCGACGGCCTCTTGCACGCCCCAACGCGATTGGCTCACTTTGTCGTCAGCCTGCCGAACAGCTTGAGAGGCAGCCACATAATCTGCCTGCGCGCCCTGCAATGCAGTGAAAAACTGCTCATGCTGCTGCCTCGAAACGGCACCTTCCTTCGCCAGAATGTCATAGCGAGACTCATCTACGCGAGCCTCGCTTAACCTGGCTTGCGATTCCAAAAGCTTAGCTTTGGCTCGCGGCACATCAGCTTCCGCAGCAGCAAGTGCGGCTCGCGCTGATTGGACCTCAGCCTGCGAATTGTATATGTCTCCACCAGCCTGTGAGCGTTGTGCTCGCGCGGTCAGATCAGCCTGCGATACAGTAGACCTTGTGGCAGCCGCTTGCTTACGCGCCTCATCGACGGCCGCACGTGCCCGATGAACTTCTGCTAGATAATCTCGAGGATCAATGAGAACAAGCAAGCGTCCCTTTTCGACTGAATAATTTTCTTCAACCATTACGCGCTGAACAGGTCCGCTAATTTGGGAACTAATGGTATGTACATGAGCGGTTACATACGCATCATCGGTAGTTTCCCGGACGGACACATGAAGCCACCACAACCACAAAGCGATTCCGGCGATGAGTCCGAAGAGGCATGCAAGTGCAATAACTAGCCGTTTGATGGAAGGTCTTTTATTCGCTCTAGAACTAGTGGACTGCGGTGTTTCAACTGCTGTAGCCATATGCTCCCGGGAGATCCTTAAAACAATACTTGATTGAGGTCCACCACGCCTCGACCGCGAAACATGACAGAGCTTACTGACGCAGTGGCGCTGTAGAGGTTCCTGCCCCCTTCCATCGATCTCCCGGGTCAGTCAACGGACTGAGGTGTGTTCATTTCACCGTTGCTGCCCGATTGTGACTGTTAAGGCTGGGCGAAACTACACGCCTCCGGGGTGATCCTACCGCAGAGTCGCTGTGATGCGACGAAACACACGCATAATTACGCCATCGTCGAGGATTCTTGATGGTCCCAGTACGATTCCATAGCATCAGCGACAAGTGGTGCCAGGCTGCGGATCAAGACCTTGCTCCTAGATCGACCATATCTGCTTAAGCCAAAAGTTAGCATCCTTCATGCACCCGGGACGACCCTCCATCTCAATGATATGGTTTTCGTTTACATGAAACTGGTAGAACCGATCAATTTCGCCTCAAAGAACGGTTCAGCTGAAGCTAAGACCAACGGCGAATGGGTTGTTATAGGGATTTGTGAGGAAACCTCTGTTCCCAATTGGTCAGATCCAAAAACATCGCAGTCTTCTTCTTTTCTCGGTCACGAGAGCAATTCCATACCGGGGCGAAGTGTCGCTCGATAATAACGAAATACCAGTAGAATTGCCCTCAAGGTGGGCATACAGGAGTACCGTTATTAGTCACCACACCAGAAAACGCGTTACCGCAACCCAATCCCAATCCAAATAAGTTTCAACGGCTCAGAGGCAAGTTATGATTGAAAAAAAACGGAACGAAAATTTGGACGAGAAGCAAACTGCACCGGGAAAACTTTTTGCTTCTCTTGCCGGACCTGATCCAACTCAGCTGCTTGTAATCGGCAGGAACGGAACTGCAAAAACTGAGTTGATGAAAAGCCTGGCGTTGCACGAAATCAGGAACGGCGAGCACTGCGTTGTTATTGTAGATACAAGGGGTGAATTGAGTAATCTCGTCGTCTCGGAAGTGAAGGATGATATAGAGATTTCGTCAAGATTATTTGTAATTGATCCGATGGTCCTTCAGGAGTCTCTAGGATTGATAACAATCAACAACGAACCTGATGCCTTGCGAAAGTCGGAAGCTCTGGTGGACGCATTTCGACTCATCCACCAGAATCAAATCCGATCTCTGGAGATTTCACATTCGCCAGGATGGATTAGCTACACGGACACCATCCTGCAGTCCTCATTGCTCGTGCTGATGTTTACGCGAACGAGTTTGCAGAATCTTCTCTGGTTTTTCGCGGATGTCGATTTCAGAGATTTGCTCTTGGCAAAGCTCGACCGCTCTAATGAGATCAGTCCTGAATTGAGAAATACGTTAAGAGACGACTGGGCGACATATAAGCGGCTTTCTCGAACAGATCATTGGTTTCACACGATAGAACCCCTGCTCGGTGTCCTTAAGCTGCTGCGACGACCGGACCTGTCGCCCATGTCCAAAGCTTTGCGGAGGTCAGACAACGACATCGTACCGGTCAACGTCCTTCCTCTCGACCGCCCCGTTCCGTCGGAAACCGTCGCAGCGAATTTCGCCAAACGCGAAGGAGCAGTACCTTCAATAATTACCGATGCAATAAAGAAGTCCTTACTGTCAGCCACCAGTCCACTTCAAGAAGTTAGCTCGCCGGTTGAAGAGAGAGAAAACGTACAGACAATTTTGGATTTAGAAAAGCTCCTGGAGTCGAAAAAAATTGTTATATTCAATCTTACTCTGCCAGGATGGTCGCTTGATTCGAGTTATGTCACTGAAGCAGTAGCGTCGCTATTCATCACCTCGCTCATAAGCTCAGCGCGTAGTCTCTGCGACTCGGCAAGCAAAGATTTTACTTGTGTGATATTTTCGGACTCTTTGGACGCGGTCGTCTCTCCACAGGCGATTCACCGGATTTGCCGAGATAGAGACAAATATCGCGTGTCGCTTCGTTTGTGCGCGAACACGCTTCCTTCAGCGAAGCAGGCCTCGGTCGACAAGTTAATTGACCACATGGGAAACCTGGCTGTTTTTGCTGTCAGCAGATCCGAAGCCGAACTCCTCGGCTCGGAGATGTTCCGCCATAACAGCCCGGAGAATGCTCGCAAGCTTATGAAGCAAGCCCCGAGATCGTATTGGTACTATCAAGCAAAGACCGGCAAACTTGTAAGGAAAGTCCAGCTGCCAAACTAACGTTCCCACTCCGCAGTGCTCGTTCCGCATCCTTCACGACGGGAGGGAAGTGGCGACGCTTTCCGCCGAACCCGAGGTTCCGCAGTGTCCTTTATCAAAGTATTCGCTTGCTGAGGTCTATAGAGACGTTATATCTGGTGACGGTAAAATCGATTTGAAAGACTGTCTGCCATTCCAAACTCCTATTTTCCAGCTTGACGCAACGATTGGTAGCGGTGCGCAAAACAACAGATTGAAAATTTGCTGTGACTTCAGGCAAACTAGCACTCCACAGACCAAAACCCATTGAGTAAGCCACCACTCCTTCTGCCCCCGGTAGTTTACGAAAGGCGCCCAAAGGTGCATCCCATTCACACTGCGGGCACAGGGTCGTCTCAGCAATAGGAATTCCAGCGTGGCCCAGATCACAAAGAAATAGGTAGAACAAAAACTGCTTTCGTCGACAACCAAATCTATATCCATGCCGCTCATACAGCGAACAAACCTTGTTCTTCCACTTACTATCGCTTGCTCCGTTGTCCACAAATCTTTCTCGAGCTAGTTCAATCGTCAACCCATCGTTCGCAGTAGAATCTGATCTCAGCTCCCCAACCTCTAGTTCCCTCCCATCATTCGTCCAATAGCAAACCGGGCACACTTCGTTGGAAGCACACTCTCTAAATGTGAAATAGTCACAGCATGGGCATTGAATGGTGAAAGGCACACTTCTCTTCAATTTCCTGCTCATAATTGGCCTGGTTTGTTGAAGTTTTTTGTTCGAGAGGTCTTACCAGTCTGTAGCGTCATCATCAGCCGAATATTCAACAACCACTTCATTTACCTGAGCGCTATCAGCAGCTGCTACGTCTTCGTAAATCTGACTGGTCTTGATTCCAATTGGGCCAGTCGGCAGCGCAGTCAGTTCCAATTCATCATTTGCCCCATACTCAAATACTTCCCATTGACCATCAATACCGCGGCGATGCATTTCTATGCGATGCTGCCTTTGGGAAATTATCAAATACTCCTTTAGAGAAGCAATTTGGCGATATGCGGTCACTTTCTCCCGTCGATCAACCGAGGCGGTGGATTTTGACAATATTTCCACGATTAAAACTGGTTGTTCGACAAAGGCAGTTCTGTGGTCATAAGGCTCACAAGAAACCATTACGTCCGGGTAGTAAAAGCTATTTGTGACTTTGACGTGTACCTTAACGTCAGAAATATAAACCCTGCAACCAGTGCCTCGCAAACGCGAGTGGAGCAAGGAATGAACATTTCCCGCAATTATGTTATGCCAATTGGTTGTTCCACTCATTGCGAATACTTGCCCATTTACGTACTCGTGACGCGTTGAGCTGCTCGCCTCAAAACGGAGATACTCTTCAGGGCTCAGGAAGGTCTTGTTTGCTCGTAGCACCACGCTGCTCCATCTAACCATTGCTATTCTACAAAGATTCGCCTCCCGGGGCAATCCTCTAGAAAAGAAGAGCGCAACTCTTGTGCTCAACGCAGTTTATTTTTGAGTGTAGGCTCAATTCCGATTACAACCAAACACGGCTCTGTTGCAACAACAGAGCCGGTGATTCCGAACTTGATTGCCGAGTGGTGAGAAGGCAATAACTTCCGCCAGGAAGCTTAAAGAACGAAATAGAGACGACGAAACGAGCATGAATGAACCTCGTCTCGAGTTGCCCAATCCGACTGGTACCCGCGCACTAAGGGGATTGGAATCGTGTGTCTGCTCCGATCAGAGTTTTAGCATTCGTAACTGAATTCCACAAAGAACTTTCTTCTCGGCGTATCCTCTAACCCTACCCTCAGAACCAGGAAAAATCAGGATATTCCGAATTGGAATGTTATCTCCTCGAAAAATATTCCAATCTGGAATGATATTCCAGATTGGAATACTTTGACGCTCAAAAATATTCCAATCTGGAATATTTTGTTTCCAACCTATCGCCAATTCTGATTTTCCGCGTTCAGCCGAGGCTGCAAACGCCACAGCTTCCGAACTGTTTCAACCTTTCACATTGGTCGAATTACGGATTCAGGTATCCTTAAATCGTCGCACCGCTAGCCAGAATGAACTCTTTCACTTTGACGAACGACTGAACTAATTCGTCAATTTGCTCTTCAGTATTTGTACAGGTGATGGTGAGGCGAATCGCTTCGTCCCCTTTCTTGACCGATGGATATGGTGCAAGGGTCGCAAGAATGTGATTCTGATAGAGAAGCTTTGACACTTCGACCATCAAATGCGCGGCGTGCAGGCGCACCGATACAATGGGAAACCCAGTTGTG
>JAKFUT010000378.1 GCA_021732565.1 Candidatus Obscuribacterales bacterium | reverse complement strand
AAAGCCCTCAGGTTAATAGCCTGGGGGCTTTTATTTCGGGTGCGCTTTGCAACGAACTGGGGCTTGGTGCTGTGATTCGAGAGGTACTGTGTGAGAAGTTGACAGGTTCGGATGGCTGGCATCATACATACGGTCCGCGTATACATTTACATTGCCACCGGCTCCTGTTCCTTTGCCAAATGTGTGAATGGCTCCGACATTGCTGCCGGTCGTATTGAGCAAAACTTGTCCGCCAGTGCTTCCATTGGCAAAGGCCGCCAGGATTACATTGCCACCGCTGCTATTTGGAACAGTTGCACTCGTATCGATCACGCCGCCGGTTAATTGTCCGCCTATTATGGACTCTGTCGCGTTGCTACTCCGCAGGTCGATACTGCCACCGGCTCCGCCCGGCGTGGGACCGGATGGCGAGGTGGAAAAATTCACGTCTACAGTGCCCGAAGTAAAAAGAGAGGCACCGCCCGCTCCGGAAATGGTGGTGCCGGGGGCATTATCTCCGCCTGAGGATCCCGCGCTTAGTGACAAGCCAGCCCCGGCGACAAGAATAACATTGTGCCCGTTGTCGACAATTGCGCCGGTCGCGTCTGCAGTAATGTTTCCACTTGCTAGAATTGCTACGTCTTGCGCAAAAGTATTGAGACCGCTGATTTGGATGTCTCCACCAGTATTTACGAATGTGGGATCACCACTCACGCAATTGTTGTTGAGAACGAGCACGGCAGTGTTTGCGGCCAGGTGCTCGACGCCGGCCTGGCTATTCACCTGGCCGCTAATGTTTCCGACGATGCCCGTTATTGTGCCAGTGCCTGAGTATAAGTTTAGGCTCTGCGACATGTAGTTGCCACCATTGAGATTGATGTTGGCAGCGCTGGAATAGGCAGAATCGCGGACGTTGATCGCTCCATTCAGAGCCTGGAAAGTGCCGCCAGCACCACTCACATCGATATCGATATTTGGATCGGTAGCTGCAATGTTTATGAGACAAGATAATCGCCCGGTTTTTTTCATGGAATCTCCCCTAATGCGCATGCAGACCAATTCCTTTAATGAAAGGATTGAATTTCGCCTTTAATTTTTTTGCCCTGCGAATCGTGGGTTAAACCATTCTTTCTGATATTCGACAACAGAACCTTTAGGGACCTTGCCGTAGCGTTAGGCAAAGCACAACTTGAACCTTTTAACGGGCCTCCTCAAGCGGCGCAGTCCAAAGTCTGCAGAGAAAAAGCACAAGTCCTGCGGATCGACAAGGTTCGCAGCACGTCAGCGAATGTGCGAAACGATACCTGAATGAAATCTTTGCCGCTCTCAATTCGTTGGGCTACGACGTCACACGGGACTTCATTCTGATGTGTCTGTTGACCAATACAGATCATTAATGCCTGGTCGAATTGTATTGGTCTGAATACTTGGCGGGAACAGCTCTGGAAGATAGCCCGGCGCCAGGAGTTGTAAAGCTCTCGGGTTAATTGGCTGAGGGCTTTTATTTTAGAGACTTTCGTCAGGTGTTCCCGATGCAACGAGTTGTTTTCAGTCAGCTTGACTTCTCGGTGCGTGACCGACATCAGGCCTTAGCTTGAACTTCTTTGATCCACTGGCGAAGTGCTTTCAGGAATTCTATCCTCGGTAACTTGCGGGTCCTCTCGATGAACTCGGTTGCATGGGCACTACAGATTTGATTAAACGACAAACTGTTACTCGATTCGGCGTAAGCTTGTTCTTGTAGGGTATAGATGGTCAGCTTGTTCCCGTCATGAACCCACACTTCCGGAACTTGCATTTGGGCGAAGATCGGAAACTTATCAATTGAAGCACCCGTTATATCGATCTCAATGACGAGGTCAGGCGCGGGATCCTGGCGCAAATTCAGGTGCTCTTTTCCCCTTACGGTAGCTTCATTCTTGATATAGAAGCAGGAGTCAGGCTCAAAACCCCGTTTGAAGGTTTTTCTCCTAAATGTCGTTGAGCGGAGGCATTCAACGTTTATGCTCATTTCCTCCGCCAAGCGCTCTATCATTGTCTCAATGATATGGGTTAACTTCTCGTGCAATGGTCCAGGAGACATAATTTCCAGCATCCCGCTATCATAGGTCAGACGGGGGGCACTTTGGTTTGCTAGATCACCAAGCAGCTGTTCATAAGTTGACCAGCTGACATTGTGCAATACAACTCGTTCCTCTCCCGGAGGATTAGTAGGATAATGCTCTGATTCAAGTACGGCGCTCATTTTCAGGACATCTCTATAATCTCCACGAACTGATTATACCGTAGGGACTGCTTTTGGCGATGTCGTGTTTCTTCGATAGTCGACGCTTAATTAACAGCCAACCGCCACCATCTTTGCGACCGGCTTTATCAGCTTGCCTTTGCTTCGGGAGGAAAGGAAAAGCGTCGGTATGGAAGCGTTATAGTCATTAGTAACATCAATTAGGAGATCCAGCCTTCCGTCACGATTTAAGTCTCCCGCCCATAGCAGTTGTTGTTGAGCTTGATCAGATTGACTTTCGGCTTCGTAAATCGTTTGGGAGCGTCCCATTGTTGAGAAGACAACCTTGTAATTCTTGACTGCTTGGTCTTGACGGATACCTTTTACTTCTAACTGTCCATGCAAATTGCCTGCGCGAATTTTGATCGGCTTATTCAACTGCAATAGCGGTGCAGCCGCTATAAAACCGGGTAATGGACCTTCCGTTAATCCGCCCAAATCTCGCACAAGGAAGAGCGTTCTGCCCGCCATCCTGGTGGAAACTCTTTTTCCGGTCTTTTGATTGTCACTATCTCCAACTGTATCTTTCATCAAAGTGACTTTCACCTTGGTTTTGCGAAGGGTGTAAGATCCTCCCTGCGCTGCTACGCCGTACCAGATTTCGCCTGAACGCGCCTTCACTTCGTCACCGTGAAAATCACCAGGTTGCAGCAGCTTTGCTTTGGGCAAGCTGTGCACCGGCAGTAATACTGTTACAGCGATTGCGGTCGATAAAAATGAGGAGATTAGTATTCTGTGCATGTGACCACTTATACAATACGGACGAGCTGCCGTCAAACGCAGGCTCATCCTAATTGAGACAAAAGAAGCATACTGTTATGGTTGCTGCACTGCTTCTTCTGGTTAACCCGGGCGAGCTACAAGATATCCATTGCTTTCCGTTTGTAAAATGTCTAGAACAATTTCTAATCCTGATTCTTGCGGGAACTTTTCAGCGATTTAACCGGCTTATCGACGCCTTGCACTACCCCGGGTGACAGGCACGATGATGCTCTGGATTTATTTACCGACCAAGGTTAACGGCTCGTTGTCCTGCGTACTAATAGTACCGGCTGGCACGCGTTTGATATGCGGCAACCGCGTCGGTAGCGGTTCGATGTCCGAACATTTAAATGATCCAGTAACCTCATCGTTTATTCCGTTTCGGGCTGGTTAATGAATTTGGCTTGGTCCGCAAGTTTCTGCCCAGCGCTTGTGAATTCACCACATATAGTGCTACGTCCGGAAGCTTCGAGTATTGAAAAGGGAGCTAGAACATTCGCTTTTATCTTCGCATCTCCGGAAAGAACCATCGCGTCTTTTCCACTATAGTAGATCTTAAAGGACTTAGAATTCTTTCCAGACGAAACACTTGTGTGTTCTTTTGCATTCAGAGGTGCTTTTCCGCCTTCAGAAACAATCCATAGGCTCACGTCTCCATCGCTGGTTAACTGCGCGGATTCAGAAAGCATAATGCCACTGCATTTGTAGTTGCCAGCCGGCAAAACTTTATGTTCGCTTCCGGACAGCTTCACAAAATAAAGGTTCTGTGCGCCACCTGGAATTTCTGGAATCGGGCTTGTCTCTGCCGCTGAAGGATCGGGTTGAGGAGAGCTTGTATCAATCTGGTCGGTTTGCGCCGTATCCGTCGCTGTTAATTGGGGCGGGGAAGAGTTTGACCAGAAGGGCTGCACAACAGCACCAGAGGCATACACTCCTGCAGAGGACGCAATTAGCAGAATACTCGCTGCTTCTCTCTGGCGCCTTTGCCACCAAGGTACCCTTTGAATCGCATTTCGGAGATCAGTTTTTAATTTCAACAAGGAATCGTGTCTTTGCGCAGGATCTTTGTTCAACCCTTTCATTACACAGGATTCGAGTGCGGGTAAAATATACGCATCCGGGCGTACGGTATGAAACGCTCTTGGAGGGACTGCAAGATGCTGGCTCTGCAACTCTACGAGGTCGTCACTGTCGAATGGATTCACACCGGTAAGAAGTCGATAGAGAATACAAGATAACGTGTAAACCTGCGATCTTGCGTCTATTTTCTTTTCTTTGATGTACTCTGGTGGAGTGAACTTCGCAGTCTCAATCATGCTTGAAGGATTCATCATGAACAAGTTTTCTTGCGTGACTGATTCGCCGAAGTTAAGATTGTAAATTCGCCCAGTGATATTTGGTTGTTTGTCTATCGCGATGCAGTCTGGTAGGGGCAGGCATACCGACTCACCGTTTGCCGATAAATAGATCAATGCATCAATGAGTGAAATGATGAACTCGACTGATTGCTTTGGTGATAGTGCATCCAGTGCAGTTAAGGATTCAGCAAGGGTTTTTACAGCTGTGGCATCGATTACGATGAATGGTTCTTCTTCTTGCGTGCGACCGGGGGCTTCAATCGGAATGACATTTTGGTGTGTCAATCTAGCTTTGCGTTTTGCTTGTTTTTCGAAAAGTTCAGGGTCTCTGATTGTGTGTCGATCAACGATCACTATCGACACGATCTTATTCTTTTCAAGATCTTCACCGGTACAGAAGATTGCAAGCTCTTGCCATTGATCAACAGTTTTAATTCGGTATCGCTGGTTTATTCGTTTTCCGTCTAGAGGATCTGCACTACGCGAAATCATTAACTGTCTCCAGCAATAAGAAGCCCAAGATACGATTGCTCATTTAATGATAGTCCGTACGCCTACTGCGCGCAATTTGATCTTTACTGCAAAGAATACAGGGTTAATCCGGTCGTCTGCGCCACACATTCTCAAGCCCACTGTCCTGTTCACCTACCAGCGTTCTTGAGTCCTGGTGTGCGCACATCCATCACTTCGATTGGTAAAAAAGTCATTTGATTGACGTAAGCAGATAGATACGCTTTTATCAATGCCTGCCGCGAATGCGGGAGAACGTATAATGGAAGGCCGGTACGTCAAACTCTTTAAGAATGGTCCGAATCAAGCCGTACGGTGTGAGTTTGAACCTCCAGGCCAGCAAGCCATAATGCGCAATGAAGGCGAAAGGCTGATTATCGAGCCTGTTCCACCAAGATCTCTGCTGGCATTGCTGGCAACGCTGACTCCAGTAGAGGAAGAATTCCCGTCAATTGTCGAGCTGGATCTTGAGCCTGTGGAGATGTGATGAGTTATTTGCTTGATACCAATGTTATCTGCTGGATTGCTGTCACTCAACGGATTCAAGATAGCCAAGGGTACGCTTGAGATCTTTCCGAGTCCTGGCGGCCAGTCCCTCGCGTACCCTAAATCAAATTGCCGGACCCGGCAAGAGATTTGCGCTGCGACGACTGCGGCGGCAAGCCAGATGCTCGATGGACACGATATATAAGCACAAAGATCTCTGGCAGGCCAACTATGACGATGTGGCATTCGACTTCTTTGCAAGTGATCCAGGCGAAGATAACGTTGTGGTGGAGGGGACTGATCTCTCCTTTGGGCCTCCTTCCTCTTTTGATCCCGCTTCGGTAGAAGTCGTTAGAGATTTTGTCCAAGCAAATAGCATGAACCGTTCTATACACCATTGCACCAAACGCGTTGGGCAATTTGTTGAGAAAACAACGCTCGCTCTCAAGCAATGGAACTCTGACACTGTTAGGTATGAATTTGCTATTTATCAGTGAAGAATGAGGAGGAAAAACGCCCCAACAAGCTAACAACCAGCTGTAAGGTTTGTTGTCAACACGAAGGTTGTGACGAAATTGTCGGTCAAGAAGGTGGTGAGTATGGAGCTGAAAATTGGCTGGACTGCTTTCGCTTCGCGACAGAGGGAGACTCGGACTCAATAGCATGATGAAAGAAGATTTTCGGTCCGAGTACAACACCGACGAAGAGATAGCGCTCGGACGCACGTTGAGTGAATCCGAGGCAGGTGAATTAGAGAATAGACTCATCTCATATCCCAACGACTTCGCGGCGCGAGTGCGACTAGTTAGCTACTACTATCAGAATAAGGCGGCTGGGAGCCAGTTAGTGCACATTCTATGGATGATAGACACCCATCCCGATCTGCGTTACGAAGTTTGGATCAATCCTCAGTTTGCTCTTACAAGTACTAAACACCTATCTGCAAATGAAGTGCAATCATATGTTGATCATTGGTTGAAGCAGACAGAATACAACTGGTCCTGTCCACTTGTGTTATCCAACGCTGGTCACGCAATTAGGCTTGTTGATAGATTGGAGTCAATAAGACTGTTTGAGAGGGCGCAAGAGTTGGACCCTCTGGACGTAACGATTCCGGTAGCTCTAGCAACTTGCTATTATGGATTACTCCATGAACCCAACGTCTCTCTAGACACGACTGAAAAAGCATTACGCTGCGCTCTAACTGCTCTCAATCTTGGAAAAGTTAATCATGAAAATTCGATACTATGCTCGCAATCCTTCATGCTCGAAGTCGCAGCAGAAGCGGCCGTGCGACTTTTATACCTTGATCAAGCAGTGTTAGCGACTGAGCAATTGTATTCTCTTGGGAAAGAGCAGTTGGCCTGCAATTTCGAAGGAAGAATTGCGGTCAGGAGATTCGATCTGGAGGCCGCCGAGCAATTGCTGTACCGATCTGTGAAATGTAGCAAGAGCAATCCTCGCCTTGAACTAGCTCAAGAATTGGTGGACGCCGGGAGGCAAGAAAGCGTGAGACAGTTTCTGTCTATGTGCTTGCTTTTGCCGCTTACTCAACGAGCGAGCGAACGAATACAGAATTGGATTAATCAGATTGATAGACATGAGACGCCGAAGTTATCTTGGAAGCAACCCATAGAGTAATCTCCCTCGCTGTCATTGACGCGTGTCAATTGCCGAGTGGGCATGAGGGTGTCGCCACCCTCAGCCCCTCCAAGTCGGGTAAGCAGAGGGCGTCGCCGCCCTCGTGCTCCCCTAAGAACCACTCGTGCGAGTTTCCCCGCAAGCGGCTCAAGCCCTCATTCCTCTCTCCTCTCGGAGCGTTGTCGCAGTTCGGGCATAGCCAGATCCGCGGGTGTTTGGGTTTCATTGCAAGCAAAAGAGCCAGTGCTCTAAGTGTTCCATCAGACATTAAACTTGCCGCAAAAGTCTGTTGAGGCATATCTTTCGCTGTTTGCTAGCCAGGGTTCCCTTGAGCTGCCCCTTCTCGAGCCGATAGCTAACCGCACGAGGGGTAAGGCCAAGCGCCGCCGCTGCTTCCTTCACCGAAATCGTTCGCAAGACGCACTCCTTGCTCTGTCT
>JAKFUT010000354.1 GCA_021732565.1 Candidatus Obscuribacterales bacterium | reverse complement strand
GAAAGCCCTATCCGCAGAGACCAACGAAGGCCCAGCGAATAAGCCGGTGCGACCACGCGAGTGTTTCATGAAGTGAAATTGCACGTTCGGGTGTCCAAAGTTCCGGCTTCGGCGAAATCTTCAGGCGTCATCTCGGACTTAGCCAAGACTGCCAAGTCACACGTCGCATACTCCGCTCGCCAACGCTAAGGTTCTTCACCAGTCACTTTGCATTCAGCAGATGCTGCCTTTAATATCCGGTCGGCCACTTTGCGCTCACCAGGTACATTTGACTTTACGAATTTCTGAAACTGCGGGCAATTGTCCAATGCAGAAATGTAGAGGTAATCAGCAGAGAAAACAGTTAAACCGCTATAGGTTCCAATGATTTTCGGACTCCGCGTCTTAACGCATTTTGATAAGGCAGTCTTTTCAAAACTCGTTTGAGCAGCAGCCACTAGGATCTCTGTGCCAACCGGGACCTTAATTCGCTGAGAGCCCAGTTCGATCTGTACATCGCTATCTTTTCCAGAGGTCATATTCAGGACCGCCACCTCATCATTCACATTTACAAGAAAGACTATCGCATCTTGCTCAATATAGACTGCCACATTGCTTGTATGCACGCGCACAGGGGAATCGTGAGCGATGAGCATACTGCCCGGATCTGCTGAAACCTCCAAAACAGAGGACGATTTCCCGGTGTCGGTTTCTTTTGCGGCGTCCGCGTAACACGGCATGCCCATTGTCAAACGAGTCACCGATGCTAACAAGATGACCAGGCTTACTTTACGATCCATTTCATCCCTTCCTCTCCGGTATTGCAGTCTATGATGGTTTATGGACCAGTCAGTTTGCTTCACCCAACAGTATACCTGGGGCGGTAGGCACCAGCCTCTTACCACAGTTCGCGTTAATAGGAAGACCATTGCGCGACCCTATGAGCACGCTATGTGATCAATTTGCAAGAGCAAATTGGCGATTGACGACGGAAGCATACTATTAGATTTTAGCAGGGTCGGAAGTGGGGGTCGAAGTACAGAATTCGACGATGTCCATTATTGACCAGTTCACTGACAAGCCAATTCGCAAATGTCAGCAAGAAGGTGGCTACGAGGCTAGCATAGGCAGTGGCGGCACCTTCGACATTAACGCTCAACTGGCCTGTCACGTCGTCCGGGGTCGCTAACCATGCCCTCTGACACGTCCCCTTCACGCGAGCACGGTGGATATCTTCCGCAAATTTGGTCCCTCACAAAGGCTCTACGCGATGTGGGGCAAGTTTGAACTCACCAACCCCAATGCTCTTATCAGCCGCGCCATAGTAGAACAAATAGCTGTTCCCTCGCCTGACCAACCCCTCTATGAAGACCACGTTTGGTACTTGTCCTGTCTTCTCCCAGCTCTCGGTCGGGGCGAACACTGGGGTTGCTGAACGAGCCAGTAGCTTCGCCGGATCATTCTTATCGAACAACGCCCAACCCGTGCGGTAGACAAGATCCTTGTCCGCACCGTTGTAGATCAGAAGAATTCCATCCTTAGTTAGGATCGGAGAAGGACCGGGTTCAACCACCCGCGAATCGAATTGATCTTTTCTCCGGGAAAGTATTGGAGCGTCGGTGGCATCCGTCCAATGGACAAGGTCTATTGAGCTTGCCAGACCCGTTTGATCGGTGGCATCATTGGAACCATCACCCATATAGTACATCCAATATTTTCCGCCAATCTTCCGTGGAACAATTGCTCCTGATTTTGTCCAGCCCACATTCCAATTCCCCATTCTGGCAGGCATTATTACGCCTTCACGCTTCCAGTGGCGCAGATCTTTTGAAGTTGCAAGACATAGTTGAGCATCCTTCTTGTTGTAACCGGTATAAGTGAGATAGTAGGTTTTGCCGATTTGGACAACCCGTGGATCCTCAAGTCCACCCCCCTCCTCATATTCAGCCTCAGGTGTGAGTAATGGTTCCGCGTCTTGGGTAAAATGTGTACCGTCTTTGCCTTGTGCATAGCCTATTCGAGATATGCCATCCTTATCTTGAGCGCGGTAAAGCATCACATACACACCCTTACGCCGAATCACACAAGGATTGAACGCACCGGAAGACTGGTAAGTAGACTTCCTGGCGGAAAGAAGGGGCTCCGTGCTGAGACGATGAAGATCGGCCGGAATTTGAGAGTAAGACAACGTGGATTGAGCTGCAAACATCAAGACGAACATACCGGCCATTAAAGCCTCCACCAGTTCCCGCCTACCGTGTTCCAACGAAGACTGTACTTCATCTCCAGCGATTCCACACACACCGTAAGTCGTATCGACAAGAAACTACTTGGTGGATGACGATGAACTAAGTAATTCGTAGATTGAACTGCAGAAAAACAAAATTAAAGCCAATTTGACTGCATCTGGATTCACTCACACCACGTAGAGCAAGTTCAGTCAGTCAGAATTTTTGATACCATGATGAGATGGTAGTTTCCGTACAGTCACGAAGAAAGATCAGTGGCAGAATCGCAATTCTGGGTTGTCTTTGCGCACTTGGTATACAAACATCTCTTCAGTCTAGTGCCCTGGAGCCAATCAATGAGTTTGAGTTTATTACCATTTTTCCGCCAACTAATATCTGGAATACTTCGATTGAATCCTTGCCAGTGCATCACCAATCGTTTCAGTACGTAAATAGTATTGGAGCACAGAAGGCTGTTCATGCAGACTTTGGTTCGGGATTGTGGCAGGGGAAGCCGATGGGTTTTCCTATTAATATCGCTGATAAATCGACACCAAGAAAGCGGTTTCGCTTTCAGTACGCGGATGAAAGCGATAACGCGCCCTATCCTGTGCCTGCAACAGCACAAATAGAGGGAGGCGAGCAATCGACGGGAGATCGACACCTGATAGTTATCGAAAAAGACCAGCAGAAATTGTACGAAATTTTCGACGCGGTACGCTCGGATACTGATCAGTGGAAGGGCGGCGCTGGAGCAATCTTCGACCTCCGCACCAATGCGCTTCGCCATGACGGGTGGACATCGGCTGATGCGGCCGGCTTACCTATCTTTCCCGGGTTGGTTCGCTACGATGAAGTAGCAGCGGGGCACATCGACCATGCTCTGCGTTTTACAGCCCCTTCGACCCGGCAGTCATACCTGTGGCCTGCCAGGCATTTCGCATCAAAATCAAAAGACCCGGCACTTCCACCTATGGGAGCGCGATTTCGTCTGAAGCAAAATTTCGACGTGTCGGGTTTTTCCAGAGATTGCCAGACTATTCTTCAGTGTCTGAAGAAATACGGAATGATTCTAGCGGATAACGGTTCAAGCTGGTTTATCAGCGGTGAATCCCACAGCAAATGGAACAATGACTCATTGCAGCAATTGAGCCGGTTGCACGGGGCTGATTTTGAATGCATTGATGAATCTGCGCTGATGGTCGAACCTGATTCAGGGCAGGCACACTGAATCAGGTGTCAAGCAAACTCAGGGCAATCCATCAAAAGGATCTATTGCCTTCCACGAAGGCGCCAATTTCACATCGACTCCTTCCGCCGAGCCACGCTCACTCAAGAACGTCAGCGCTTTCTTTAAGTCATCAAACGGCCACGGTATCGGTACCAGAGGTTCATCTAAAGAGCGGGAAAAATCGTCCCAGTGAATGGGTATCACACGATGTGCTCCAACTTCTCTAACAACCTCGTTCCAATATTGATCTCTATAGCTGGCCCGTTGTTTTCCCAGTAATCCCACTCCGAGAAAAACGACATCGGCTTTCTTTCCGTGCAACGCACCACTGGCAATACCAGCTGAACTTTGCACAAGAATCGTCTTTCCATCATGTTTTATCAAAATGGCATATGAGCCGCCATCGCGATACTCGATCGCTCGCACAGGAGGAACGAGACGCTTGGTTATTTCACCCTTTGCCAGGTTCGTGGGCGCATGTTCGGATCGAACGAAGGTTACTTCGAATCGTCCGAACTTGAGATTTTGATCGTTCTTAACCGAAATTATGCGGTCCTCAGGAAGCCCCCAGCCCCTTGCAATGTTTGCCGTAGACTCGGAACCGACCACTACGGCCCCGGTTCTCATCGCAACCTCCGGCGAATCCATTGCATGATCATAGTGAGAATGTGTGACCAGTACCGCCGCTAATCGCTTGACTCCAGCGTGTTCCAGAGATTTTGCGATAATTTCTCGATTAGGCGAAATCTTCTTCGTAGCAACAGAAATCAGGTTAGGACGGGTAAAAAAGCCGTCAGTCATTATTGCCGTTTCACCATCATCGAACAATATGGTGGCAACGCCCAGGAAGGTCACGTGCAAACCAGCTGAACTAGCACTGATCGGACTCAGCTCCAAATGCGAGTAAGTATCTAGTGCTACGCCATACGCACGGGGAGAAAAACATGTCCCGACTATGAGTAAAAGAATAAGAAAAACACGGGATGCAGAAAAACAACTCATCTGTACAAGACCATGTCGTGCTGAGCTAACAGTCAATCATTATTCCAGACAAAAGGTATTTTGTCTCTTTCGAGAACAAACTGAACATGGTACGGCACCTCACCGATTCGCGGCACGACCTGTTCAATGACCAGAGGCAGAGTTCAGCGCCTGTACAGGTTCCCTGTCAGCCCCCTGCACCCGGTTGAGATTAGTTTCAATCCAGTCTCGTTACGTCAGGCTGATCAATAGTGAAGAGAAACGCATCCTCCCGTCCCAATAACCACCTCTGCGCAGTGAGATTTCCATGAATAGAAGTTTTATTGGCAGAATTGGCCACTTCCGCCGTGCAAATACGCATCATAGGTGATGGAACCAAGTCTAATAATTCATGGATTCCATTCATGGTGAAGCTATGGGCCACTTCAGCATCAACCTTGCGGTCAGTGACCAGTTCGGAAACACTGTCTCGTCTTTCAAGTAAAGCTCCAGCCGCCAAATCGTCCGGGCTGAGCAAGCAAGACACCATCGGCGCCACCAGCGGGAATTTGTATTTCGGCCGGAATCGAGAAAGACTTATTCTTAAATTGATGAATACGTTGCGCAGCCCGGCTCGAGAAGACGCTGGTTTTCGGACATTCCCGTCATTCCACGTGAAATGTCAATGAAGTGCGTCCTGCCATCAGTCGGGCCGGCCGACTAGACTTGCGTTCAATCGTTCGATGGATCGATCGTCGAGCGGAGGATCTCGGTTTTAGCCAAGCGGCTTTAACAATGACTGGCAATGGAAGAGGAAGCCGGAAAGAGGTTCAAGTCGGCACGGAATGTTGATTCATGAGTAATGACTATCCGGTTCGCTTGAATGTTTTTGTGGCTGGTAGTTCCGCCAATTTCATCGCTGCTTGCTCATCACCATTTCTAGCCGCCATGGCGTACCATCTGCGACTTTCCTCGGCACTGGATTTCGACTTCTCACCAACCTCATAGGCTCGTGCCAGGTCCATTTGCGCATCGACATGGTTATGTAGAGCCGCAGACTTCCACAATCGCAAACCTTGTTCTATGTCCTCTGCCACTCCCAATCCATAAAGGAAGAGATATCCGAGGCGATGCATAGAGGATTGATGATTGCATGCTTTGGTTGCTCGTTCGTACCAATGAGCGGCCGCCGATAAGTCCATGGGAGCACCTCCCAGACCTAGCTCATAAGCTACACCAAGCATGAACTGTGCATCGGCATCGCCAGCTTTCGCCTTTTGCAGAACGGCGCCGAACTCACTGGCAAGAATTGGCTTATATTCGGATTTCCGCTTGTAAGCGCAAAACTTCTCTTGATTTGGCGTGGTGGTTTCCTTGCTTCGCGGAGCGTAACCGGCGGGTTGGGCGTAACTTGCGGGAAAGTACACGCCATCGAGCTCAACCTCCAAACACTGTTTCAATCGATCGTAGGCATTGTTGATCAACAGTTGCCTTTGTTCAGCAAACGTGTAGACCTTAGTTCCAGGGTTGTGTTTGTCAGGGTGCCATATCTGGCTGAGGAGGCGCCAGGATTCCTTGACCTCAGTAAATGACGCGCACGGGTTTAACTCAAGAATGCGAAAGCATTCTTCGATGGTCATTTCTTGCATAGTAATAAGACTCCGAAAGACCGAAGCCGGTAGCGTGGGTAATAAGTAGTAAGTTCGAACAAAAGAAGCGGTTAAAAGTCCGCTTTCACCATCCTACCATCTATTGACATCCCTGTCGATTGACTTGCCCGGGCGCAATGTCGGTGGGCATTGTTACTGGAGCGGTGTCCCTTCGTTCACACGCCACCATGATCTTCTGATGTGACCATCGACTCACCTCGGTGGCGTCGAGCTTTCTTGATACCAGTTCGCGTTTTACTTCGCTGGCGCACCATGAGAATGGTTTTCACCCTGGTCTCTGGTCTCGCAGTCATATCAGCGAACTCGGTGGTCCTTTTAAGGAATGTCACCAAGAGTCACATTTCCGATCTGGCAATGGGGAATCCACGAAAATTTCATATTGTTGGCATATCTTGACAATATGGGCGCCTACAAACTACCTGTATTGATCGGATTCTTAATCTGCTGGCTGGTGCAGCCTGCATACTCGCAGCAGGCCGGGTTTCAGGGCACAAATGCTAATGGAAACGGTGGCAATTTCGGACAGGGGCAGCCCAACTGGGTGCCCAACTACCAACAAACATCCGCTCCCACCGGACAACCCTATAGTAGTTATGGGTATCCCAACAATAGTTCGGGGACTCCAGGATGGACGCAAAATCCAAATGGCAACAGAAGAAGTGACGGACAACTTCCTTATATGGGCTACCCTGCGGCAAGCAACCCTACAATGCAGGGATACGCGCAACAGCAGCAGCAACAAGGTTTTCCACAACAACAACAACAAGGATACGTGGCAAACCAAGCGTTCACAGCGCCAGTACCAGCTCAGGTCTATGGAATACCGCGCTACCCATCACAAATGAACACGGGACCAACAGCATCTGGTTATGGGGGCTATCCAACCAGTCTGAATCCAACCAGCAGTGTGAATCCGAGTAATCCTGCACAGGGAGTTCAATCGGGTTTTGCTCCATTGCAGCCTTCTTCGCAGCCCACTTCTTACCAGACTCCGTCTTATGGCAGTCAGCCTGGCCCAATTCCCGCAAGACCTTTCATGGGGCTGAGAACCGGCGGAACCGAAATTGATAAGCGCTGGTCGCGCGGTCAAATGCCGTTGAAGGTGTTCTTACAACCAGGAGACGGCATACCAAGATACAAACCAAATTTTTACGAGGTGGTCAAGCATTCTTTCGAAGAATGGACCAACACAACTAATGGTGCAGTGCGTTTCGAAGTTGTGGATTCCGCTGAAGGCAGCGACATACAAGTTGAGTGGGTCGAATACTGTAGAGACATAGGACATCAGACAGCCGACGGTGTAACACAACTCTATTACGACGCGATGGGAAATATCAAATCTGCCCACATTTTCCTCGCCACAACCATGCCGAACCGCTATTTGCAAGGTAAGCAAGACAGCCACACTATGCGGGCAACATCGCTGCACGAGATAGGGCATGCACTGGGTCTGTCCCCATTCACCGCGTTCCTCCGACATTATGTATTTCCAGAACCACTCAAGGC
>JAKFUT010000301.1 GCA_021732565.1 Candidatus Obscuribacterales bacterium | reverse complement strand
AAATCGATTATGGGGATTCGAGTTGGTCGTTTCTGTTCGTCCATCTTAAGCTCGCCGGTCTGAAAGCGTTCGACCTGGTGATTTGCGAGGATTCGCAATGGCCATTTAAGAAGTAATTGCCGCTTTGGGAATCGGTGTGGGTCATCGGCTCGCGGATGGCAAGCAAAGAAGAACAATGCTTTGGCTACTGTCCGGAGGTTGGAATTCTAGCAACAAAAGTGCCAAATAGACTTTTAGTCCACTTCAACCGGTTCTGTTCTGCCCGCGGCGGATTTCTCTTAGCGCTTCTTATTCAAGCTGCGAGCCTTGAAAAGATTATCAAAGCTGTTTTTGCTCACAGCCTTTTGTTGCTTCATTCGCTCTAGCGGCCCCTGTCTCTGCCCGAACGTTCCTATTCTTTTCTCAATCTTCTCCGCGGCGGAGAGGTCTCCCTTGTAACGCAATGCACTGGCATAATCAAACATGCACTGTTTTCGCCCGTCATCCCACAGTGTGGGGTATTTGTCAAATATGTCCACACCCTTTCGATAATCCACCAATGCCGCGTCCACGTCGCCTTGTTGGAATTCCGTTAACGCCAGGCTCGATAGCGAGTCGGCAATCTGCCGCGCTGCACTATTTCCAGTGGCGAGTTGATACTCTTCCGCCGATGAGCGATAAGCGATTACTGCTTCCTCTAATGATTCCGTGCAGTAGTAACAATCGCCGAGATTCTTTTGTGCCCGGGCTAAGTTCTCGTGTAAGCGCTTGGCGGTATCGCCATCGGCTTTTGCCAGTTCTCCATTCAAAACATTTACAGCTTCCGTGTACCATGCTAAAGCCTGCCAGGGATCTGCCTGTTGATAATAACGATCAGCTTGAGCGATCAGGTTCGCCTCACCCCGCTTATCAAATGCAAGTGCGGGAAAGACTATTGCCGGAGCTGTCTCTTCATCGACCACCGCAGGAGAGTGATTGTTGTTGGCACTTATCTGTATTGAGACGACGTAACTGCACACTGCTAGCACTAACAGGCCGAAGCACACAGTCCATTTCGGCCACTTTGTGGACATGGCGCCGAAGCTAGTGTATTTGAGCAAAGTGGGATATTCTCTTCCCGTCGTCGGATTAACCGATGGTGGTTGTCCCGGGCAAGTTCCCGACGCGTTTGACCAGGCGTCGGCAGCAAGATTTCCACTGCCGGACATGGGACCGCTGGAATTCATGGTTGCCGAACGAATGGATGTATAGGCCCGACTGCCAGTCTTTGCTCTGCTTCGTCTTCGTTTGCGCTTGCGAAAGAGCACAGCGCCTTCATCTACAGGAGGCTCCCAATTCCGATAGAGTTGCTCATCTTCCGCCGTTGCGGCTTCGTCGTAATTTCTCACCCAATCAGGAAGAATTTCAGGCTCGCGCAGGCATACAGAGGGCAGATCGTCCGGCACTGGGGGCGCTGAATCCAAATCTGGAATCTGTTCGACTGGAAGAGACAGCAAAAAACGCAAGAGTCGAGCATATTCTCGAATCTCCTGGCAATGATGCTGTTCTAGTAAGTAAAACACGGCCGACTCACCGGGGTTTTCCAGATCTTCTCTGGAAACCAGAAGGAATTCGTCGCCGCCCCGCAACTGGTGCCACAAGGTAGGGTCACGAGCGATGCACTTCATCGAAAGATAGATAAGCCAGGCTGGAAAATTGTCGAGCCAGGGACCAAAATGCTCCTCTTTTCTGTCAGGATGCTGATAATGACGATGGCCAATCTCATTACTTCGGTAAGTGGCTACTTCCGGCGCGTACATGCCATCATAGTCAACGAGCTTAAGTTCTCCGTTGCGTACTAGAACATTGCCATGCTGCAGATCTCCATGAGCAATGTCATGGTGCTGAAGTTGGCGAATCATGTTTTTCCAGCGCTCAGCCAGCTCATTAATGAGATCAGGGCGGGCAAGATTACGGTCTAACCACTGGTTGAGGGTTTCGCCTTCGCACCATTGCATTTTGAGTATGGGATACCAGGTGCCCTGACATCTAATTCCCCTTTCCTGGAACTGGAAGCCGACGGTGAATGGTAGTCTCAGACGGGCAAGACGCTCATGGAGCAAAATGTACCGCTGGTGATGATCGGGAGAGTTGTGAAGAAAACAGCGCACGGCCCAATCGCCATCTGCGCAACGAAGGCGGTACACGCTTGCGAACATTCCTGTAATCGGGCGGGGCAATCCCAGGGCGGTGAGTTCAGCACTTCCCGACTGCAACGTTGAATCGCCGAAGCTTTGCTCCGGCACCTGCAGGGCCTCGTTATACTCCTGTGGGGTGGGCCAGTGGACGAGTTTAGTCCTCTGCGCCTGATCTAGGTCTTCCCGCAATTCAGGCAACTCCATCGGTCTGGGCTTAGTACACCGGACATACCCGGTTTGCACGCTTCTCTCATTTTGCC
The DNA here is from genome assembly GCA_021732565.1 of Candidatus Obscuribacterales bacterium. Taxonomy (GTDB): domain Bacteria; phylum Cyanobacteriota; class Vampirovibrionia; order Obscuribacterales; family Obscuribacteraceae; genus JAKFUT01. The sequence continues at coordinate 5,166 of JAKFUT010000301.1, read as the reverse complement.
GCAAGGGTTTCCAGAAGGACAGGTGGAAATTCCTACTTCCTTGGGTTGGGCTGAATTTTTACAAAACGCGAGGCTGAGATAAGCATCTGAATACAATGATGGACTGCTTTGTCGTGGATTCGGCCAAACGAACTTTGCACATCTGACAGATAAGGCTACCCGTCGCCAATTTTGTATCCCACCCCATGTACTGTTTTGATTAGCGAGCTTTCGCCTTCAATGTCTACTTTCTGTCGCAAACGCTTAATGGTTGTGCGAACTGAATCAACTGTTGCTTCCGATTCGGATTTCCAGAGGCGGTCCAGAAGACTATCGGTGGAAAATACTTGGTTCTTATGTTTAAGTAGCAGTTCGAGAATCGCGAATTCCTTCGGGTGAAGGTGAATAGAGGTTCCATTGACGGCCACGGTATGTTTCACCGTATTCAATACCACTTTGCCTTCCTGGAGGCACTCGTCGATTACCACTGCCGGCCGGCGCAAAATTGCTCTTATCCGAGCAGCCAGCTCCCGTGTAGAAAACGGTTTTGTCAGATAATCATCAGCGCCCGCGTCAAGACCTGTTTCCTTATCATGGACCTCGCCCTTCCCGGTTAACATGAGCACTGGTGTTGATCCGCCATGGTTGCGGTATTCACGGCAAATCTCCGGACCAATCTTGCCCGGGAGATTCCAGTCGAGAATTACAAAGTCGTAGGCATAAAGCCTGAGCCGATCGGAGCCTTCGTTTCCGTCATGAACAACTTCGATAATGTGTTGTTCGGCTTTGAGGCGGTCACAAATGGTAGTGCACAGGTCCTCATCATCTTCAACGAGCAATATCTTGGCCATCTTCGCCCCCCGGGTGCTTACAATAATACCCGCAAGTTGGCCCGGGGCGCCGGCAAGGGGAAGCGGAGATCAAGGTGACGGGATTTGTCCAGTTGGGGGGATCGATTATTACAACTTGACCACCCCGACGTTTGTCTGCGCGATAATTGTCGGAAATCCGACAGCCCCGGAGGAACCTTAATGCCCTATACGGCAGAAATTAGCAGAGCAAATCCATCTTGCATCGTTATTTTGATTGATCAATCCGGCTCCATGGAAGACCCGTTCGGTCAGGGCGCCGCCGCCGGCAAGAGAAAGGCTGATGGCGTGGCTGACGCGGTCAATCGGTTGCTGCAAAACCTCGTAATCAAGTGTGCCAAGTCCGAAGGCATTCGAGACTATTACCATGTCGGTGTGCTGGGTTATGGTGAGAGGGGGGTTGGTCCGGCATTTACAGGACCGTTGTCCGGGCGAGAACTCGTTCCCATAAGCGAAATAGCCAATAATCCTGCCCGTGTCGAGCAGCGCACGAAGAAAGTTGATGATGGAGCAGGCGGTATTCTTGAGCAGAAAATCAAGTTTCCGATTTGGATTGACCCTCTCTACAAAGGTGGTACTCCGATGTGTGAGGCGCTCCGCCAGTCGAAGCGATTGGTGACTGAGTGGATACGAAAACATATCGGATGTTTTCCTCCTATCGTGATTAATATTACCGATGGCGAAGCCACTGACGGCAACGCAGAACCGGTGGCCGACGAAATCAAGAGACTGTCTAGCGAAGATGGAAACGTGTTGCTGTTTAACCTGCACATTTCATCGTCTAATCACGCGGCAGTTGAATTTCCTGATGATCAGTCGCTTTTGCCTGATGATTACGCTCGTCTTCTTTTTCGAATGTCGAGCCAGTTGCCCGACTACATGTGGTCTCTGGTACAAGAAGAAGGCATCATAATCTCGGAGCATCCAAAGGGATTTGTGTTCAACGCAGATCTGGTGTCGGTTATCCGCTTTCTGTCTATTGGTACCCGTCCCAGCAACCTTAGATAGAAGCGAGTTTACTGTAATGCAGATTTCGTACCGAACTGGCTGGTTGCAGAAAAACGGATGTGCTCCCGAAGAATACGAAGATTCGTTCGCTCCGGGAGAAATATCGACGGAAAATGTACAGGAGTTTCGATGCGCCGTCGCTGACGGCGCCACAGAGACGTCCTTCTCCGGGCTCTGGGCCAAGATACTTTGTGATGCCTACGTTGCTGGACAAACCTCGCTGGAGGAGTTGCAGAAACAGTGGTTGGAGCAAGTCTCTTCGCAAGAGTTGCCCTGGTATGCTGAGCAAAAACTGGAGAGCGGCGCTTACGCCGCCTTTGTATGCCTGACACTGTATCAGGCTGAGAAGTCCGTGATCTGGAAGGCCAAAGCAATCGGCGATAGCTGTCTCTTCCACATTCGCGGTGATCAACTGCTTAAGTCTTTCCCGATTGATACCTGGCAAGACTTCAACAATAGTCCGCTGCTCATGGCCAGCCGCGCTGACAGAAACGAGGAAGCTCTAGCTGGAGTGAAAGTGCTTGAGGGTCAGTGCGAGGGGGGCGATGTCTTCTTGTTGATGTCGGATGCTATTTCAAACTGGTTTTTGCGACGACACCACGAACATGGTGATGCTGTCAAGCTTTTGGAAGAAGTGTCCAATCAGGAAGATCTCGAGAAGCTTTGCAAACAGGAAAGAGGACAACGCGACGGCGACGGACGTGCATTTATGCCGAACGATGATGTAACCCTGGTTCGCCTGGCCATAGTCTCGCTCTAATTCCGGTGAAACTCAAATTTTCAAGTGGCGGTTGGCTCGGCAGGACCACAAACTGTACGCTCTTGGCGAGATTGACTCAGGCGGCGCTATCTTGGAAATTTCAAAAACGTAGACCTTTTGTCATGTAATTCAGAAATGATGAGAATTTGGTCGAACTGATATCGATCTGTGGTATTAATGAGCACCTTAAGAAATCCGACCTTGCAATTCTTCGAGGGAGATTGAGATGACGTTGCAGACTAAAATTGCCTATACGCCCTATAAAGAACAAGACTTCACACACCTGAAGAACTTGACTGGCATCTCGGACAAGACATTAGAGATTCACCTCGGACTTTATGCCGGTTATGTGAAGAACACTAACATTCTGAATGAGCGAGTAATTGAACTCACAGAGCAAGGCAAGTCCGGCACTCCCGAATACTCCGAACTCAAGCGTCGCTATGGGTTTGAATACAACGGCATGCGGTTGCATGAGTACTACTTTGGCAACCTTAAAGCCGGCGGCGGCGAAGATCTGAAAGATACCGGCGAACTTGGAAAGAAGCTAAGCGAAGTTTACAGCTCTGTGGAAGTTTGGAAGAACGACTTCACCAAAGTTGGAACCATGCGTGGAGTAGGCTGGGCTATATTGTTCCAGGATCCGCTAACCAAGACTCTGTCCAATCACTGGATCACGCTTCATGAAGAAGGCAATGTTGCCGGATTCGTGCCCGTGCTGGTAATGGATGTGTGGGAACACGCATTCCTTCTCGATTACAAGCCTGCTGAGCGCCCCAAATACATTGAAGCGTTCCTCGCTAATGTAGATTGGGCAGCCGTTGAGAAGCGGTTAGTTAAGTAGGTTGTGATTTCGGCGGGTTGAACTCCACCGAGCTTAAAACCTTGAGAGTCGGAAGCAGGGCGGAAACTCCCTGCTTCTGTTTTGGGAGTCTGCGGTCTGGTTCGAACCTGTACCGGCCTGTTCCCGGAAGATCCTTCGAGCGTACAATTACTCTTGTTGTACTATTCGTAGACTGCGGAATACGCCAGGATCTTAGGCTGCCCGTCAAAGAGACCGCATCGGGTATCTTGAGTATCGCTGCTCGTGGCAAACCAGCCAAACCGGTGGCAAACTGCGCATAGTTGATATAATCAAGTTAATCTGTGCCGGCTGCAGTGGACTGGTATCGATCGGGGCGTCCCTTCATTAGTTGTGCGGAATTGTGCTTCGACGTTTTCGAGATAGATCAACTCGATTTTTTTGGAACGCTCTTGAGCGAGTAATCTGGCCTCAGGCTGCCATCGTGCTGCGCGTCGTTTCCCGACAATCTCCAGGAATTTTCTTGCAGCGTTGCCGCCGAGTAATTGATTCAACACTGGGCATGACTAGTGGTTCTCTACTTCCTGCGCTGCCTGTCAGGCTTCAGGTGAAACCACCGATATATGCAATCTCAAATGTAGAATGTGCACTCGTGAAGTTCTTGATGATATGAACACCACTAGCATGTCTATCGATCAATTCAGGAATCTGGTTGATCAGGCCAAACCGTTCTATGTAACTATGAATGGCCTGGGCGAACCACTGCTGGATAAAACCATCTTCGATAAGCTTGCGCTGCTTCATGCGCAAGGCATTATGACCGCAATGCCCACCAATGGCACACTCATTCAAGACCAGAAGCTGGAAAATTTGTCCAAAAATCTCCCGGATGTTCTGCAATTGACTGTGGACGGAGCGACTAAGGAAACTTTTGAATATATTCGTGTGCGCGGCAAGTTCGAGCAGATCATTGCCAATTACAAGTCAATTCTCAATTTGCAAAACGCCGGCAAGTCCCGCCCGGGCTCTAAGATCCGAATGTTGTGTGCTCTGCAGAAACGGAACCTCTACGATTATCGCGCTATGTTCGATTTAGTCGAGGAAATGAAAGGGCTGGCTTCCTTCCACTTGATTCCAGTTTTTGATTATGACGCAGAAGGCAGTGCATTCGAGTATCTGTTGCCTTCCGCGGTCGAAATCAAAGCTTTGCATGATGAGATAGACACGGCCGTTACTGGTTGCACCAATGAGAAGCAACGGCAGTTCTTCCAAAACTGGAAGGCTGTTTCCTCCGAATGGTTAAGCCGGGATGAAGGCAAGCATGCGGAGCCATCTAAACATGCGTGTTTGATACCCTGGTACAACTCTTATGTTGACGCAAAAGGCCGGGTTTATCCGTGTTGCTACCTTAGCAATTCTGAGCACGTCATGGGAAACATAAACGACGTGTCGTTTCCCGAAATCTGGCATGGTACTCAGTACCAGGAGTTCCGAAAGAAAATTATGAGGAAGCGTTCCAAGTTACCCGGCTGCCGAACTTGTCCGCGCAATGACGACCAGTTGCTGAAGCGCTTGCAAAATGTGGTGCGCTATATTCCTCATCAAAAGTCCGACGAGCCATAACAATGCAAAACTGTGTTCACCCGCAGAGTGCATCAAGTTAAGTGAGGTTCGATTTCCAGTTCATACTTCAAGAAACTCAGCTAACCATGATCTATAAATTGACAAAGTTTGTGCGGGAACGGTTC
>JAKFUT010000160.1 GCA_021732565.1 Candidatus Obscuribacterales bacterium | reverse complement strand
GAAGGACGTGGAGACTGTGAGGAAGGCGCTGATTGGACGAAGTCGATGTCAACGCTGCCAGTGTCGTCGCCCGGTGAGTCTGCCGACTCAGGGGCGGGTGCAAGCCGGAGCGCCGGGCCCATGCCGTGTGCAACCCTCGGCCTTGGGGACATTGCCATGGGGGTTGGCGATGGTGTCGGCATCGGCGAACTTGGCGCAATCGTCGGCACTGGAGCTGCCGGCTGAGGCACCTGCTGAAGCTGGATGTCGGAATACTCTCGCGCGTCGAAAGCGGTCGGCTGCTCGAGTTCAGCCCTGGTTTTATCATTGTTGCGCGAACTTTGCCGCCGGGCGAACTGATGGCTGGCGCCACCTGCCCCGGCGCCGGAGAAGTTGGTGGTCGCATAGAGATCGCGAGACAAGCCATTCCGCGCGTAGTCTGAATCCAGTTCCAGTACCGTGGCACCGCTTACTGAGGAAACGAGGCGATGAACGCGAGCAAGCTCGTTGGCTTGCCATGTATTTCCCTGCCGTACCAGAGATTCTACTTGAGCATGAGCCCAAAGCGTCGAAAGCCGAGCGGCTGCCGGTTCTGATTTGATTACTTTGCAAGAGAGGGGCAGATGTGCAGTTTTCCGAAGAGAAAGACTAGACGGGCCACCTGGATGTGGCTTCACCGTAGCGACGATGAACGTTCCCGGTTGCGAGTGTGTGGCTCGAGTAGCGAACATTGAGGTGGAGCCTTCACGATTTACATCCACCTTTAGCGAACCCAGCTGCTCCGGTCGAATGTTTCCGCGAAGCAGAAACCCGCCAGTGGCCTCGCGTGCAGCTATGACAGCCGAATCGTTCGAAGCGACCGTCGTGCTGGATTCAAGGTGAACATCTTGCAGCGTGGCGATGTTGAAGTTCGAGTCCTCTATGTGAGGCAGTTCCAGGGAAGCGTCATTGCCCGACGGCCTCAATGGTGCCGTGAAACCAATTCGCAATTTCAGCTCCTGACCGCCTGCCTCAACAGGGGCAGCTTTGACGACGAGATGTCCGGGGCTTTCCTGGGTTATGACGAGCGGGTCGTGCATAATGACCTGTCGTGTCTCCTGGCGCCCGTCGCGAACCCAGTTGTAGGCAGCGTTGACTTGTGCTGTGGTGGAAAAAGCTGCTTCTTGCGCCACGCCATTTACCCACAGTGTGGCTCGCGAAACCGTTGTGCCCGGGGGCAGTGCGATTCGCATTCGTGCTTCTTGCTGAGCTTGTCCGCTATTTGTGAGTGTGAAGGTCCAATAGTATGCAGCAGACATTGATTCTGCATCAGTGAAGCCCGTGATCGTCGATCTTGAGGCTGACAGCCCGGGAATTCGACTGAAGGAATTGAGGTCCGGCGCCTTTGAGAAATTCGATGTAACGGGGGAATTTTCTACTGTTGGTTTGGGGGCTATTTGCTGCTGTACCTGAGTCCACATGGAAGAGAACCATGGGGCGATATTCTCCGCCCTTGCGATACCCACAGAAATCAGACACGTCAGGGCACAGCCGATTAAAATCGGCCTGGAAGACATCGCCTCCCTGCCCCGGTTTTCAGAGCGATCATCATATCTCTCTCGTGAGGGGCGATTATTGCTCTGCCGGCGAGAATTGAAGTTTGGATCATTATAACTGTAGCCCTGGCTGCGTCTTTCTCCTGTTTCGGATCTGCTGGCTGTGCGGTCCCTTCTTTGGTTCCTGTCCGGTGGCGAAACATACGGTTCGTCTGCGTCGGTGTAGTCGTCGCATTCTTCATCGTCAAAGCCGTGCTCATCCCTATTGTCTATCTCGTCTGAATTGTAGAGGCGTTCAAGTTGTTCTCGCTTACGGGCGGCGATTCGTTTGTTTCTCATTGACTTCAGTCCTGAAGGGGGGGTACACACCGGTGCGCCAAATAAACTCTTCTGGCGCTTGGCGGGAATTCAGATCGGTGGTGTTCCTCTAACCTTATAACGGTGCTCCTCGTTTGTCATTCGGAGTAGGGCTGAAGAAGATCCATGGTAAACCCCGGAGCTTCCTTTCTTGTCAGGAACCAATTATTGGCAGATCTTGATGAACGAACCGCACGGTGTGACAGCTAATCTGCGCCAATCGGTTCCACTCATCTTTGTGGAGGAAACCGGTCAATTCATCGTGATTCGTGAAACTCTTGATGGTGAGATTTGGCCTCGGAAGCTCGTGTGGTTGATGAAAGAGCGCGGGCTTCGGTTCGGCTCATTGATTAGTAAATATTACATTCTGTGCTATTCTCTGACCCGAATGTCAGCTTTGGCTAGAAGAACGTTGGGAGTCGTGATGAAGGCGAGCATCTTGGAAGATCAACCCTGGTCGCTCTTGATTGAATTTACCGAACCTCTGGCACTGAGATTACCAAGCCACGTATTGCAATATCGAGAGGAAGAGGGCAATCTTTATGAATGAAGACGTTCTTGTTGTTAATGCCAACAAAGCTATGGCCTCTGCGGTGATATTGATGAGCGCTTTTATGTCTGTTGTTTGTGGTGGAATGTGCATTGCCTTTGCTGTGACGCCGGTAGTGATGTTCTTTGTTCCGATTATGCTGCTTCTCTGGGCGTTCATGGTCTTTCTGCTATGGGCTTCGATTCTCACACTAGGTCTGAAGACGCCAATGTACTCAATCAGCAAAGAGGGCATTCAACACTATGGGATTACGGGTCCTTCCCTGGGCTTGATCCGCTGGCAGGACATAACCAGCTGTAGTGTTAGAGAGTCTCAATATGGTACCAGCGGTATCATATTGTTGGAGCTGCGAGACTTTGAAAAGCGAGTTGACGAGTCGAATTGCAGTAATTTTAAAAAGCACGCCGCGAAGTTTATGGCAAAACTCAACAAAATTTTCGGCGGGTCTCATGTGAACATAAATGGTAAAGCGACAAATTGTGGACACAACCTCATCAAAAGTACCATTCGGCGTGACTTAAATTTGTCGTAAAATTTTGGCTATAAAACCTCAGATTTCAGATTCTATGGGTATCGCTCCACAAGAGTGAATGCTTCACTGTTATCCCGGATTATTCAGCAATAATCGGTGAATAATGCGGGTTACACCTATGGACATATTGTTCTGAAGCCGACGGATTATAAAGAAATTCAGGGCTGCACGAGAGAGGATTTTATCAACATAGGCGCCGCGGCGAATACATGCTCGTTCTCGTCATGTTTCGTAGTTGCCACAGTTAGTTGTGGCGACCTGCAACTTTCACACTTTCTTTGCAGACGGCAGGTTATGCTTTGTTCAGACTGAGCAGTGCAGTATATTGCCGCATGGTTCTAAAGGGCCACTCTTGAGGCGTCTGTGGTTATAGTTGGCCACACTATCCAGTTTGAGTGACGCTCATATTGAAAGAGTGATTCTTTGTTCCATGCGAAAGCGACAACAACAGCGAGGACCGATTGAATGAGCGAGCTATATCTTTCAGATCAACCCATCTCAGGCAACGCTCCTGTGGAAGAACTTGGGACAGCGTTTGGTTGCAGACTCATTCAGCCCGTGTTAAATGACGTGGTGCAACTTGTTTACTGCAAAGAGGCTAAGAGCCCTGCCGATGGCGACGGTGACTCGGACAAAGCGCAACAGAAGCGCAAGACATCTGCAAGACCAGAGATACCCTCGCCGGCACTCAACTCAGTTGACATACTACCGGGGCTGGCACAGAAGCAAGAGGACACGGTGGGATGTACCAACTCGGGGGATCGCTCGTCCTCCGCGGGGTGCCGGAAGTGGCTTCCTGATGAGAACCAGCCTGCGTCACTTACCGCAGATAACATGCGAGCTCAGTTCTTAGCGGAAAAGACATTAGAGCGTTATGTAGCACTTAGTAACAACGGATCGAAACGGATTACCGAGGAACAGTTACGCATCATCAAAGATGAGTTTGAGTTGGCGTTGAAACATGCGCGAATAGATCCGCACACGTTGCAATCTCTGTCAACAAGGCTACAAACGGAATTAAACAAAGCTATTCCCGATATGGAGAAGCAAAAAGCTGTCATAGAGAAGTTGCAGGCAGCAGACACCGGAGTACAAAGAGCCGTGAAGGCTCTTCCCGCAGATAAGAAAGACGCGTTCATCAAGCTTGAGGAAAAGTTTAGAGCGGAAGCAGTGCAGCTAGAGCTTCGGTTCGGAAAGAGTCTTCCGATGTTTCAGCATGAAATGCGCAAACTGGAGGCAGGGGTGTCGCAGGAACAAGCGGCATTGAGTCGAGACCTCGGTAGAGCTATCAATGCGCGAACGCAACTGTTAGAGACTCCGGACGGCAAGGCGGCGCTCACATTCACCCGCAACATGTGTGAAATTGATCGGTTGTATCATTCGCCGGCAATGATCAAGTTCAGCTACTTCCAGGTCCTTGATAAAATCGGGGGAGTAGACAATCTAGAAAAATCAAACAGTCTGCTTCGAGATGCAATGGAAGATCGCAAAGTTCTTCCCTTCGTTGTGAAATACTTGAAACGGCAATTGGATATACTACAGGGATATGACGGTAAGACTTTTCCGGAACTAGTGGCGCTTAGAAAGGCACAAGAGGCTTTAGCAGACCAAACGAAAGATGCGTTTTCCCGGTTCGTGTCCTCCAGGTATTTCTTCAATGAAGCGCTCAGATTAACTGATCGCTACGAAAGAAACATCGAGAGTTTGCGCGAATCATCCGCTGAGATCGAAGCAAAATTGAGTCCTGCTAGAAAGGCAGTTGAAGCTGGTGAGCGGCGTTTCACGCCCGAAGAGCAGAAGCAATTGCGCGACTTGAAGATTTTGAAAGAGAAAATTGAAAACATATCGATGGTTAGGCTCCAGTATGCAATGGCAATCAATCACTATGGCATTGGAACCAAGCAGCGCCATTATATTCAAGATGACGCGCTTGAAGTCCTTTACACCATCAAGGAACTTGACCCGAAGACGTTTCTGTCCAGCCCGCAGATTCAGCAGGCTCTGCGGCAGGCGAGAGAGGGAAAAAGGATCGACGTGATAATCAAAGTTTCCAACGCTGCGACAGACATCGATGCGACTACCGTCGCTAAGACGCGGACGATCAATGGCGTGACCAGCGATGCTTCCAAGACGAGTTCGAGCCCGCAGTCTGATCGAGGTGGCTCGGAGGAGGAGATCCTCCAACGCTCTCGGGAATATCTGCAAAATCCGCGGGCTGCAGGTAAAACAAAAATGGAACAGGCTGTTCAGGAACTGCAACAGGACAGCGATGCGGCGTCGCAAGATTTCCTCAAGAATGGAAGCGATTTTGCCGCCCTCGCCAGCGGTTTTCTCACCAAGTTCGCCGTAGAGCGGGCAATGATAAAAATGCCGCGATGGGGAAAAGTTGCCGGTATTGGACTTGGTCTAGCTACAGCTGGTCTAACAAAGGACGTCACGCACGATGGCAAGATTGGCGACAGCAAGGATTGGCTTCGCGGTGGTGCCATATTCGGTGGCGCGTTGCTAGCAACTCGCCAGCTAGCAATGAGCCCGTCGAGACAGGAGTTGAGTAAACTGACAAGTTCTGCAATCGAAGCCCGATTAGGTCTGCACAGCAAAGACTTGCTCGGGCGAACCGGAACGGAACTGGCGGACATGGTTTTGGCAGGAACAAATCATTCCGCCGGGCCGATTCGGAATCGGGCACTTCAGTATTTTAATCCCGTTAACTATACAGGAATTGGATTTAGAGACGGTGCGGTGCGATACGTCGGATTCGGCGGGGAGAGAACCGCCGCGGCTCTAGCAGCAGGAGAAATGAGCTTTGCCAGTTACAATGCCAGAAGAGTAATCGGAGACTTCGCCAACACGGCGGGCAGCGCCTACCTCTTTGGCGCCGGACAGGAAGCGCTGAACATTGCAACTGGCGAACCGGCTAAGGACGGTTCCCTCCACACCGTTGACTCTGCACTATCGCAAATGAATAATTCGGGCATGGCATACGGAGCGACAGCTCTTTTGTGGCCCGCCGCAGGTGCGGCGTTCAGATTGACACCCGTCGGGCGAGGAATGATGAGTGTCAGTGCCTCTGCAGGATCGATGGAGATGCGCGCATTCTCTCGAGGCGCCCAGACCCTGTCAATTGCATGTGTTCCATGGGCGACTGCCTTAGACCGGGCAATCGCGGTCGAGCGATTATCGCGAACCGAAAGGTAGCTTTGGCAAAAGGTGTCAAAGTCATTTTGAAGCGAGCAACAGCGTGATTCCGATGGATGAGAGCGATCAAAGAACTGTATACGAAGTAGCGTCAAAAATTAGGAGGAATCCGAAAATCATTGCAGTCACTGGTTTTCCATGACCCGGGCATGACGTTTGCACTATTTATTCTCGATCGACTTGCCAGTACTATGTACGCATTGAAGAAACGCGGTGCGTTTCACCAAAAGAAGAGCTTGTACTAGAGGTTAATTGGCAATGCGTATTTCAAATATTCTTTCCCGCACCACACTTGCAGCCGGAGCAGTTCTCGCCATATCAATGCCGGCACTTGCACAAGACGCTTTCGATTCCACAGCCGATACCGGCAATCAGACCAACAACACCGGCAACTTCACCGGCGCACAAACTCAGCAAGGTGGAAGCACCAGTGCGCCAGCTCTTCAGGGAGCCACCAACGGCACAATCGGACCTCAAGGCGCTGATGCCACAGTAATCCAGGGCGTTAACACCGCCGGAACAGTTCGCGTAAACAACCTTGCCAACCTCGAAGCGTTGCTCAACATCATTGCTAACGGCATGGAAATTCTCGGTATTGCCTGGGGCGGCCCCACCATGATCTGGGGCTTCATGAACATGGCTGCCGGGACCCAAGATGCTCTAAAGAGAATCATCTGGGGCGCTGCCGGTGTTACTGGTGGATTGGCCACTCCCGGTTGTATCAACTGGCTCGTTGCTTCATGCCGCGACGCTAACCTCTTCAGCTAAAACATTCCCCTCTACATACAAGCCCGAAAACGTCCGTCGCTAAAACGATGGGCGTTTTCGTTTTGCCTCATTTTGAAGCGAGCCACAGCGTGAACCAGCCAGTTGACTGGATGCGTCTAGCGCGTGAAGAAATTCCAGTGGGCGGAGCGACGTGGTCCACTCCAGAATTTCTTCGGCCGCTCAAAAGCACTGTCAAGCGAAGTGAGCAATAGCGTGAATCCGCCAGATGACCGGGGTGCGTCTAGTGAAGAAATTCCGTTGGGCGGAGAGCCGCGTGGTCACTTGGGATTTCTTCGGCGGCTTAAAGCACTGACAAGCGAAGCGAGCAATAGCGTGATTCCGACGGATGACCGGAGTGGGTAGTGAAGAAATTCCGTTGGGCGGAGAGCCGGGTGGTCACTCGGGATTTCTTCGGCGGCTTAAAGCACTGACAAGTGAAGCGAGCAACAGCGTGATTCCGACGGATGACCGGGGGGAGTCTAGTGAAGAAATTCCGTTGGGCGGAGAGCCGGGTGGTCACTCGGGATTTCTTCGGCCGCTCAAAAGCACTGACAAGTGAAGCGAGCAACAGCGGGATTCCGATGGATGACCGGGTGCGTCTAGTGAAGAAATTCCGTTGGGCGGGGCGCCGGGGTCCACTCCGGAATTTCTCACGGGGCCGCTCAAAAGCACTGTCA
>JAKFUT010000165.1 GCA_021732565.1 Candidatus Obscuribacterales bacterium | reverse complement strand
CCGCCATGCCCTCCTCCCAAAACTCCGCCTCCGATGCCCTGTCCTCCGCCTAAAGCGGATCCACCGCCATGCCCTCCTCCCAAAACTCCGCCTCCGATGCCCTGTCCTCCGCCTAAGACGCCACCGTGTCCTCCACCGTCCTGCCCGCCGGCGCCTCCAACTCCTCCACAGGGAGGTCCAAATCCACCCCATAATCCTATTGCCCCACCGCCAACACCACCTACGCCTCCAGTTGCACCACCACCGCAACCAGGGATCGTGCAGGAAGTGACGCCTCCAACACCGTTTAATGAACTACCACGAACCGATACTGTAAAAATCGTCACCAATCTCGCGACTAACCAGACTGCAAACAATTGCGCTGTGCCAATATCCTTATATCCACGGACTCAAGCAGCGGCTCCCGTTGAATGGCTGAAGAGCACGGACGGCAATCAGCCTTATATGTTGGCTGATGATCCCGATGCAATTTTCGTTGCGACACCAGGTACGGTGTTTAGTCTTACTGGCGATCATCAACTGGTGGTTCGCGAAGGCGAGATCACAATCGTCGCAGGAACTCGACCGATAACAGTTATCACTGCAATGGGTCGCGTGGTGGCAGAGAGAAATAGCGCCATTAATGTCGCTCAATCGCGATTCGGCCCGGTACAGATAGCTGTACTTTACGGCACCCAAAATCAATTCATCTGTCAGAACGCCGGCAGGGATTCAAAATCAACGTTGGCAGATAACTACGAACATACGTTCGCTCCTTCAACCATAGCGGCTAGCGGGGTTTCTGATTTCGCGATTTCAGGTGATGCCCAAGCGGGACCCGCGCCAGGCATGTCTGTCTATAGAACTCCACTCAAGGGTGGAGATGCAAGAAGGAACGATTACTTTGCTCGACTTGCCCGGTGCCAGGTTTGCGGCGTTCCCCAACGGGTTCGCAACCGGCTTGATCAAATTGTTGCTCACTCTGGCATAAGTCAATCGCAACTGGCTCAGTTGGCACAACTCAACGATGACGATGATGACTCTGAATCACCGTCTAGTGCAACGGTGGCATCTGCAAATAATTCTCCCAAAGTGAATCAAGTAACACCTACCTCTGAACGTGGTGCCACTACTTCTGATACCGCGCCAAGTCTGTCGGCCAATGTTACACAGAATTCGCAAATTCCTCCGAAACAACTTTCCCATTCCCTTCCGAAGAATGCTGCGGACGAAACGGCACAACTTCGACTCGAAGGTTTGTTCCAAGAAGTCAGGTCATTTGGCAAGCTAGACTCGGCAATCAATGGTGAGCTAACCAGACGGATCCCCCTCACACTCAAGGTTGCAAACAGCCAGCAGAGAGAGTGGATTCTTTGCACCGAAGTCACCGGCACATATTATCTGACCGATGATGATTCGGTGATAGCGGGTACCTCAGGAACTGTCTTCAGTGCAGCATCTGAGCGAAGCTTAGCTCTAAACCATGGCGAGTTGGTGTTGCTCGTCGGCAGCAAGGAACTGCGAATTAGCACCGCCCTCGGTGAGCTAATCATCCCGGCCAATGCAGTTCTGTATGTGTCGCAAACGCCCTTCGGAGTTCTCAAAGTCGCAGTCGAAAATAAATCGACAGCTACTCTGGAGCTAAAGTGCAATGAACGCACTGCTACTATGACACTGGCGAGCGGCAAAGAATACACGTTCGTGACAGACGATCTGGCACGCAGTTCCGGTAGCCAATTTGGTGCCCTCTCGGCATTGCCAGTTCCAGGACTGCGCCATTCCATTGTTAGTATTTCGGAAGGCGACTTCAGGTACCGCCACGACTTTGTGCGAATTCTCAACCGCACTGGCGGTGCGGTTCTTACATCGTGGCAGCGCACAAAAATCAACAAGATACTCAGTCTCCACAAAGACACTCCTACCGGCCCGGCGTTGCCAGGCAACAGCAATAGTGGTATTGCACTGAGCTTCTTCCCCTTTGACTCAATTCTGCACATCGGGGCGAACACCGGATTCAGTGGCGTTTCGGGAGCCATTGACTCCAGAACGAAACAACCATCACCCGACAATTCAACGCCTCTAAGTTCTGTCGGCATAAATCCATTTACCTTTGTTGCACCGAATTTACCTCCTTGCCAAATTGCCATTGAGCTGAAGGCAAATCATTGGGATCAGTTCCTAATAAAAAGCGATACGAGACAAGTCTTCACTCTGGGCTACGCCGGCGATGCAATGTTGATTACTGAACCAGGCGCCAGTCTCAGTCAGAGCGGTAATGACCTGACGTTAAGAGGAGGATCTGCCACCGTCATAACTTGTAAGCAACAAGTAATCGTGAGAACGGCATTCGGACCGATTTCTGTTCCGGCAGAAAGCGTGGTCTGTATTTCCAGCCCGCGACAGCGAACGCTGGAGCTGTTTGCCTTGAGCGGT
The DNA here is from genome assembly GCA_021732565.1 of Candidatus Obscuribacterales bacterium. Taxonomy (GTDB): domain Bacteria; phylum Cyanobacteriota; class Vampirovibrionia; order Obscuribacterales; family Obscuribacteraceae; genus JAKFUT01. The sequence goes on along the minus strand of JAKFUT010000165.1, from coordinate 5,240 downwards.
AGCAGCCCGCAGATCCTGATTGGCTCAAAATCGAAACACATCAGTGTCGCAGTTGGCAGCAGCTGTCGTTTCGCACCAACCGCAGTGGCCACAAATGGTGCCTCGGATTACTCCAAGTCCGCACGATTTGTCGACACAGGTCTGCCAGGCATTGGAATGCAACAACAAAGCCTGAACGAGTCCAGCACATCATCAGCTCGACGGAACTTTGCAGAATGTCTCGCCTTTCTCGGCGGAGTTACTCTTGAGTCCGATGCCAAGAAACGCATTTCAAGTTTGGTGGCAACCCACGGAACCGAGAGTGCACCTTCACCAGCCTCAACTGAACGATCAAATTCAACTTATGCCGCTACCCACGGTTTCATGGCCTTTGCCGGACTCCAGAATGGTGAATCAACTTCCACCAACAGATTGCGTCTACTGCCATCGAATACGGTATCGGCCTTGATGACCTCGTCGTCCGCGAAAAGATCAAATCACGGCAAAGCGAACGCCACCGTTCAAGACTTCAATTGGATACCTTCAAGAATTTCCGTTGCGCTGCAACAGCGAAACACTGCGGGGATCACGGCAGCCACTCGAAGTGACGACAACGGACTTATATTGCTGAACAACGACAGTACGCCCGGCCGAACTATTCTATGCACAGACAGCAGGCGACCATATCTCCTGGGCGATCAATCTGGATCGCTGCTTCAAGCATCTCAGGGTGCGACCTTTCAAGTGGCGGGCGTCGGCAAGTTGCGCTTGAAGTCCGGCACGCTTATCGTTCTTGCTGGAGACTCTCCTCTAACAGTCGAAACCGCCGCAGCCGTTGTATCGTGTGAGGCTGGTTCTGCAGTTGTTATTTCCAGCAATCACGGATCTTCTATCAAGGTAGATAACCTGATTGGGAAATCAACGGTATCACCTACCACCAACGGTGCCCCCCGACTTCTGTCGGAACGAAGGAGTTGCATCGTAAACTACTCTTCCGTTTCACCAGCAAACCGACAATCGTTGAGCATCAATGTCACAGTGACGAGTGTCGTGGAGCGCATTCTGCCAAGTTCACAAGCTACTCTCTACTGTTACACGGTGTCTGGAGCTGGCTATTACAGTTTGCCAGGAGCTGTTCGATCGAGAATCGAACGGTTAACATCCTTGACCACGCAAGACCACGGTCTGCAAGCATTGGATGAAACCGCTCTGGGCTTTGCTCCGTTCAATGCACTTCACTACTTGGAGATGCCTCAAACAATAGCACTTACATTGAGTCGAGCTGGCTGGGCTTCACCGCTCAAGCAAAGCTATCCACCCAAACTCCTGTCGGACCTGGCCAATCTCAAAGCTGTCATAACCGGCGGAGCAGCCCCCGTTCTTTTCGGAGATGGAGAGGGATCACAATCCGGTGGTATACAGAATTTCGCCACCAATAGTGCGCTGGCAGATCCACCATTAATGATCTGGGTCGTCGCCAAAGATGACGATCACCCTTATGTACTTGAAGCTGACAGAGAGTGCGTGCTCACGGCCGATAAAGGCACCATATTCGCCCTCAGCGACGATCACGAACTCACGCTCAAGAATGGCAGTCTGAAAGTCCTTGCGGGACACTTCCCGATTAACATAAAAACCGGGCTTGGATCAGTTACCGTTCAACCTCGCAACTTCGCCTTTGTTCGCCAGACAACATTCGGAAGCGTCAGTGTATTCTCAACCAAACCTTCCGACCTCACCTTGAAGATCGCCGACCTTGCTCGTCCCGCAAATGCAGGTAGAAATGGAATCTCCGCTACAGCCGTGGCATACGCTCCGGTAGGATACAGCGAACTGCGAGTGGCGTCCGTTACCGTTCCCATAGCGTTGGCGACTGGTAATATCGGATTGAACAATCGCAATGCCGCCAGAACTGCAGAAGCAATTTCTACAGGCGCACTTCAGACAGAAAGCACTGCGTTGGGAAGACCAGACAGAGAAATGTTCAACCAGTTTCCTTCCAGCTCCGAAAAGAACGATGCAGTTCAGACATTCTCAGCGTCAGGTATCATCATGCGATATCTCGCCAACACAAGAATTGATGCTGATCGCCTTGGCAATTTGGAGCTTGTGTCCGGGGAAGTACTGGCAGATTCATCGAAAAACACCTCGATCAAAGTTGGTGGTTGGGTAGTTTCTCTGCAAAAGGGATCTGTAGCACTGATCAAATGGCACGATGGTGTCTTGACAGTCCGCGATATCATCGACGGTGGCGCTAATTCAGTGACTGTGACTAAAGGAACCTCGACCATGGCTCTCACTCCCGGAAACGAAGTAATCTGCGGAAACAGAGCAAGCGATACTATGCACAGAGACGGAGTGGCACGTAGGCACACGAGAGCCCATCAATACACGGCCAATATGGAAGTGACACACAGCGAATTCTCCCTGGTTTCTCTGTCGGTCAATGACCGGCTGTTGAGCGCGGTACTTGCCAGTCATGGAGGAGAAGAGCGAGTTCTGAAAGAACGCGTGGTAAAAATGGCAGCGTGCCTGACGCAAGTCACCGGTTCGCATGGTGCATACAAGCCATCGGGTTCCCTGGCAAGGACGAAATAGGTGAGCACATGAACCAATTATGCGCCGCGATATTGAACCTTGTGTTAGCAGCTTGCGCCCTGAGTGCCAGCGCAAGTCCTGTACTCGATGAGTTCACCTCCGAAAAACCTTCAGGCGAATTACAGTGTGGAGCGGCTTATCCGACAGGAGGCATGGAAATGAGCCGGGAGATCACCCCGCTCATACCGATGAGGGGAACTCCTCATCAGACCAACCCGCTCGTACCGATGAGCCGAATGCCCCGGGACTGCGGGCATCTTGCCCGCCAAGAGACGCAGAGAACAGGAACACTGAACGCTGAGCAAATCATTGCCTCCGCCTCGGTGCCAGAGAGCTTTTACTCAGCTGTAGTTGGCAGCACCCACTGGGCTGAGTCATTGAGGACGAACCAGTCGCCTATGGGAGCGACAAACAAACGTCCATCTGCTACTGCAAGTCACGCCCCATCCGATGCAAACGCTGAGGCTGCCTTAACTGCGCAACTTCACCGAGATAGTGAGCTGGTCAGGAACAAGACAGCCATCCAAGACAGATCGAAAAGTGAGCAATACAAACGCTTCTATTACTACTATGTCTATTATTACAATTGGTATTCGAGAACAACCAAGAACGCGCTGGCGTGCCGAAAGCTAGCGACCGCGGCAGCAGCACGGCAGCTCTACGCCACCAAGTCGAGCAGTTCGGCCACAGTTGCTTTTAGTGGAAATACAAGCGATTCAACTGCAAAAACTCCGGCAATTGAACTACCCAAAGATGGCAACATGGCAAGTCCGCCCCTGGTAGCTGCAGCACCAAAGGCAATCGTCGCGGAGGAAGAAGATGAAGAAGATGACAGCGTGCCTGCCGAAGGCACCGTAAAGGAACAATCTCAGCACCCAAGAGCTGGCTCAAAGGTGGCAATTACTGATCAGGAAGAACATGGTCCCGAAACTTCGGAACAACCGATGATGAACGTGGCTCAATCAATCTCCGACAATTCGGCACAGGCACCATTGCCAGCGATGTCATCTTCAAGTGAAGATGCTATTGATGAGACCGAAGTCGAATCATCACCAGAGCCGACTACTCCGCAAGTTGAGCCACTTAAGAAAACAGCGAACATATCGCAATCACCATTTAGCACCTCTGCTGACCCTGAACAACAACAACTGTCCTCAACTGCGACTACAAATGGTTCAGCGATGCTGCCACAAAGCCCGATCGGTCCACCGCTTGACGAGAATCGAACCCCACCGGCGCGACCGATTGAAAATTCGCTGACAGCAATCGGAAGTTCACCGCTCACAGCCATGGAAAGTTCGCCCGCACTGTTGATCGCACAGGCACCACCCGCTATCCCACTTCCCACAATGGCTCCAACCCAACCCCACGTACCAACCTCCACACAACACCCAACGAAAGACGCAAAGGAATCAACGATCAGGCAAGAGAGTAAAGAGAAACAAAATTCGGACGCCACTGTAGGAGCAACAAAACATTTTGAAAAAATCCAATCGATTGAGTCGGACATAGCTTTCCGTAAATCAGAAGCGGGAGGGACGCCTGTTAATGGCACCATCACCACCCCATTTTCTTCACTACTCCCCGGCGATGGTAGTGGGATAATGGCACTCCCTCAGCCGATCGCAACAGGTCCGACAAGGCGTGTTGCGGCAGCACCGCTGGCCATTACTGGTGGTATCACCAAGAAAGTCAAACCTCAGCCACCCGACGTAAATCTCGAACGGCTCTGGTCAAAAGGACGATTCGCAGAAGCCAAACCAATTCTCAAAATACTAACTACCTCACAGCCCCAATGCAAAGATTACGCCAGGCGCTACTACATCGCTTGTGTCCAAACCGCTGAGTGGCACAGTGCATTGAATGCTCTGGATAATTTGGCATCACTCGATGTCGCCGCCAGAGACATCTATTATTGCGATTACGGAAGAGTGTTATTCGAACTAGGCAGATATGAGCCAGCAAAGAAGTCTTTGAACAAAGCGCTCAGTTCCGGTGTTGACACCGAACCCTTACACAAAACGCTTTTGCTTATCGCCATCGCGCAAAATGATGACACCTCTGCTGAGACTGAGTACAAGAAGCTAATCAAACTGAATTCAAACGATTTTGATCTAAAACTTGAGTTGGCCGAGCTGTTGTGGAAGCAAAATAAGAAACAGGAGTCACTTAAGCTTTACGATGAAGTAGCACAATCATTCCCGGCTAATTCGCAATTGCAATCAAAGGCAGCTTACGGGCATCTCTTGCAAGGTGAGTACAAAGCTGCAGTCGATGGTTTCAAGCTCGCTGCGCAATCTAGCCCCCAACAAAAGCGCTACCAGGATGCAGCAAAGTTCGCAGAGAAACAGCTTGCTTCATCATCCGACAAACCGGCTGCTGCCAAGTAAGGTGACCATTGGCGCCTCAGTAATCCTGCTAATTGTAGAGCTGCACGGCTACCAGTCTTAGCGGCTCACGACCTTGCCACCACCAGAAACATTATCTAAGATGGCAGTCTCGCCCATAGTTCCGCAGAGTCCGAAAAGATTCCTATATTTGGTCCACAGAACTCGGTAGTTCGACCGCTGGACTGTTTCGCTCAGCGGACTTATCATGGAATCATGCTCAAGACCAAACACATAGCGATACTTCTAGGGGCTCTATTCATTAATGGGTTAGCT
>JAKFUT010000420.1 GCA_021732565.1 Candidatus Obscuribacterales bacterium | reverse complement strand
ATGTTAGTAGTCTCTTACTTTCGGGTGGTTTCGTGTCTACGCTTGCTATTCATTTGTAAGCGCTCCCTGCGGCGCTCCGTCGCTCGTCGGCTTAGCTCATTTCGCGCCATACGCGCTCAACTCGCTTCAACTTAGCAGTTAACCTGCTCAGCGGGGCTAATTATGTCACAAGGATTCCTTGAGTGCATGGGGATGGAAGCGAAGAAGCCTGCCAACAGGCGGTCTCATTCTTCTCTTAGTGTGCGTAGTTCTCTTTTCTGGAGTATTCACAACCATCTTCGAAAGACAAAGAGTGAGCTGAGTCCCTCCTTTTGCTCTCGTCCTGCAAAAGGCTGCTCAATTGGAAAATACGGTATATTTTTGGATGAAAAGATACTGTATTTGTGAAACTTGAATCCAGAATAGTCAAAATACCTTATTTTTTCGGGGCGAAAATATACTGTATTTTTTTCGGGCAACTCACAGGTCACTCATTGTCCCATTCTGCACACAACTATTGGCTATTCGAAATCAAACGGATGAATCTCAAGCCTCAGCTTGGGCCAGTTGAGTGGCAAAGACCCGAGAAAGTCCGAACGGGCAAGTGGCGAAACCTCTTGGGAACCCTGGGTACTCCTTGCTAATCCTGTTCACTTCAGAATGCAGCCCACAATTATTTCGGTTCGCTTTTTAATCTTTGTTAAATCGCGCTTGCGCTGAACAACCCTGCCACGCCATACTTATGAATAGTTCGCAGCAACACGAGGCGAAACTCATGCAAGAATTCGACACGAGTCGAGATGAAGAAGCGGACATTGTCGAAAGCGACAAGCCCGCAAAAACAGGCGTCCTGTTAAGGTCTCTCCTAAAGCGGCTGGTGGTTTTTATATGTTTCGGTCCGGGAGTGCTTGGCGTTCTGTGGATTATTGGTCGAGTATTCAAGCGCTAAAGCCAGAAGACGCGCTCAAATCTCTTGCCCGGCGAAACCCGAGTTTCGTTAATAGATACGTGGAAGAAGCAGATGAGTTCGGGTTCAGTCTCGATACCTTTGCTCGATGGGAGCGCTATTTTCGCTTCCTCTATGAGGAATATTTCAAGGTTAAGGCCCAGGGCGTCGAGAACATTCCCGATGAAGGGAGAGTGTTACTGGTAGGCAACCATTCAGGGCTACTGCCTGTGGACGGAGCACTTCTCACCATAGCCATGTGTAATCAGCATGCAAACCCCCGCCGGGTTCGCTTTCTGGCAACTGACTGGTTCTTTCAGGTTCCGGGATTGCGCGAGTGGGCGATCGAAACCGGACAGGTACGAGCCACCAAAGAAAACTGCATGAAACTGCTTGAAACCAATGAAATCGTTGGTCTTTATCCTGAAGGAATTCGTGGTGTCGGCAAAACCTTCAGAGAGCGTTATCGTGTCCATGATTTTCATCCTGGCTTTGTGCAAATAGCAATTGCCACACAAACTCCGATTGTGCCAATTGCCACCGTGGGCGGGGATGAGATTTATCCTAATTTTGTTAATGTGCGAAGCCTTGCGCGGCTTTTGCGTATGCCGTTCTTTCCACTCACCGTGACGTTTCCGTGGGTGCCTACCCCACTGCAATTCGTTCCGTTACCTGTGCGATGGTTGATCAAAATCCACGAACCGATCATGCTGGACTATCCCCCTGAAAAAGCCACTGATCGCAAGCTGACACTGAAAATCGCCAGGGAAATTCAATATCTTATTCAACGTGATTTAAATGAGCTATTAAGAGAACGCAAGTCCGTGTTCTCAGGCTGGGATGGTGACTGATGAGTTTCGCTGAAGTTTACAAAGACTACATTCGTACGGCCCGCAAGGGTACAGAGTTCGGTTCGTCGCTAAAAACAATGGCCCAACTAGAACCGTATCTCGGATTTCTGTTTAAGACCTGGTGGCGAGTGCGACTAAAAGGACTTGAACGAATTCCTGCGGAAGGTCCGGCGCTGATCGTCGGCAACACGGGCGGTGTCTTGCCGTGGGCGGGGATCATGCTCGCCTATGCGCTGATGACTCGCCCTCAAAACCCCCGGCGTTTGAATATCTGCTGTGAGATGGACTGGATTGAGGATGAACGGCTTCACCATCTCGGTCGTGAATTGGGGTTTGCCCCGTGGACCAGTGACCATGTGAAACGACTGTTTGCTGCAGGCGAGCTGGTAGCCGTGTTTCCGGAAGGGATGCATGGAGCGGTCAAACCGTTCTCAGAGCGATATCGCGTGCGCGACTTTGACTGGACGCGAATACTTCCAGCCTTGGAAGATAACATCCCCGTCATTCCTCTGGCCACTGTGGGGTGCGAAGAGTCCTTTCCTGTTGCAGTCAATTTGGACGACCTGGCAAAATGGCTGGATATGCCGGCTTTCCCCGTTACGCCGTTCTTGCCCTGGCTGCCTTTTCCCCTCAACATTTTGGCATCGGTGCCTGTGACATGGAATATGTCTGTGTTGCGGGAGCAAGAATTCAAGAAATGCCAATCTCGTGAAGAGATCTACGAAACGGCAATTCCCCTGGCGCGTGAGCTGGAAGGCGAGATACAGGCAGAGCTCAATCGCCTGTTACGCCAGCGAGTGAAAGCAATATTGTAAGAATGGAAGCCGTGGATTGTTCACGATCATTTCGCTCTGCGTGGACCTTTACGCGGGGGTTAACACGCGACCTGCTAACGGTGATGAGCACAGACGATTTGCTGTTTGTGCCGGGTCCTCGTCTGGGACCCCTGTGGAAACAGTTTCGTCATGTCGGCCGAGTGCAGGAATGCTATATGGAGGCTCTTACAACTAAGAAGATCAACTTTACCCCTGAGGGCAAGAGCTATGATCGCGGACCGCAAAAGGAGTGGTTGGATGATTATCTTGACCGCCTCGATAAGGGATTGTTTGAGCTTATGCGCGATGTTGACTGGACATCAGAGGTCGACTGGTTTGACGAAAAGGTCAATCTGTTTGAACATCTGATGCGAATGGAGAGTCACGAAACTCTCCATCATGGGCAATGGATAGTCTACTTGCGACTGCTGGAGAAGCCATTTCCAGAGTCCTGGGCGGCATGGGGACTGTAGGCTTGACACCTATTGAGCCAGAGCTGGATTCGACGATAATATTCCAAATTGTCGAGGATTCGATGAGCGTGAAAAGCTGGCGAAGTAGTTGGGCTATTCCAAACTGGAATACTGCTACCCCACAAATGTTCAATCCAGTATTTTATTTTTCACCGGGAAATGAATGGAGAAACGGGTTTGCAAACTGATTGTTTGTTCATCAACCGCATCGAGATTAGTGAGGCGCCGGTGAAAGACCACCTTGACCGGGCATAACAGAGAGGTCACCAGAGAGTCGAACTGAATGAGATTACAACCAGCAAGCACCTCAAGCGTTGCCGTCTCACCCGAACTCGATGCGAGTTATATAAAAGCAGCCGACTATTGGAGGCCTGCGCTGGGCGGATTGATTCTGGGAGTGGTATATTTCGGCATTGCATTAATACCCTTTCTCTTTCTCTCCCCGTGGATTTACTTTACCGGAGTAGTGTCATTCTCAATTCCGATGTTACTTCTATTTGTGACATCGGCGGCTCTTCATCATCAATTGTGGAACTACAGGCTGCGGAAATACGGTACTGATGCTTTCGAGGTCTTTCACGACTTGGAGATGCCCGCAGAGGAGGCCTTTGAACTTTGCCTTGCCGCCACTACTCAACTGAAAGACTCTAAAATTGAAAAATGCGATCAGTGCGCCGGTGTAATACAGGTACGAGTAAAAGGCAATTTCTGGATAACAGTTGATCGCCTCGTCGAAATTGCTGTTCAGCAGGTCTCGGGAGAAAAGGTTCGTGTAAAGGTTGCCAGCGTTATTAAGTTGACCCCTGCCAGAACCTTTCTCATTGAGAAAGCCTGGGGGAAAAAGTGGCAGCCATTGCTGTTCCGCACCGATGCCGGTAAGAACAGAAAAATTATGGATGCATTGCTGATTTATATTCAGAGTATTCCGGATTGGGACCACAAGTACTTGCCCGGCGAATCGTTCTCGGCGCAAAGTACAAGCGCCGAAGATTGCGTGGCTTAGTGCTGTTGCGGTTCCGCCTGCGTTGTTCAGTAGCCGGACATCATACTCAAGCTCGGCCAGTCATCCCGGCTGGCAACGAAGTCGCTGGTCTCCTACCTGAGGGAAAGAATAACGGTACGGATCGATCGCACGAACGATTCAAAGAGCAACGATTTTCGGCACCGCGGCTCATCGTCACCAATCAGGCGACCTGTCTACCATCGCAGCGTGGAGCCCGTTTCGCCTCAGTCGCCATCCGTTCAAGAAGACTTAATAAAGTCGTCCTAATATGTCGGTGCTGGATGTATTGATCAACACAAGCATCAACAAGGAAGGCACGATGATAAGAGTTGGTATCAACAACAACCCTGCCGCAGCACCGGGTAAGACGTTATGTGGTCGAGCTGTTCACGAAGTTGCAGGCGGATATTTGATTAAGTTCGGAGCGAATCAAGAACATACAGGAGTCGCGTTGACAGTCGACAAACTTGTACAAGGAAAGGAACTGATCTTCAAAGTTGTAGGTTACAGAAACGGACAACCATTGTTGCATCCTGTATTTGCCGGTTATCGCTAATACATTTTCGGAAGCCGAGACTTGAGTCTCGGCTTCCGAAAATGTATCCGATTCAAATCGAATCCAATATTTCTCACACCGAGCCAACGCCAGGCTCGTCTCAACGATTCGAACTTCTGTCACGTCAAAGTAATGCAGGACTTTGATTTCAGGTCGCGTCGCCACTCAGGTCCCGGGTCGGTCCGCCTGTGAGCACAACCTCGTTTGTCAGCGATACCATTGGCGATAATTGTTTGCGTGACGATGCGACGGCATCACCTTGTGACGCGACGAACTGGACTCACACAAGTGTATTTGTTGTCAGTTTCGAATTGCTGTCGGGTGCTATGCGGCTTGTACTTGCAAACGTTCTGTGACTCGCTCACCGCTGGGGAGTTCGATGATTCGCATGGTCTCTGTTTCATAGAAGAGATCGCCTGTAGCCTGATTGAGATCAACATTGTAAAGGCAAACAATTGGCGGACTGGACATCGCTTCTGAAAATACGAACCAGCCACTCTTAATAGGTGAATAATGCTCAACGTTTTCGCGCGAGCGGGTGCTTCTCGTCATGAGTGAGTGTTCGTCTTCGTCTGAACGTAGCCAGAATGTTCCGTCTCCGTGATCGATGGCTCTCAATGCTCCAGTGTCGTCGTAGTCAAACTCACGTTTCTTTCCGTTAGGATAAAAAAGAATCCGTAACAACATGAATTCTTCTGGTTCTGCGTGCGACACGCCATCAGGTACTGAAGCCGAAATAACTGGTTGTGTTGAAGTTTCCACTAGAGTGGAGCTATCGGTGAATGGGGTCATGCAGAAGACCTCTTCCTTTTCAGATGGTGTGAACTTGCCGGAGGTGATGGCCGGTATTGTCAGGTAAAACCTTTCACATTGAAGTGCGGATTACACGCATATGCTTTTGACGGGTAAGTAAAAAACGAAGTTTCGTTAGCGTTGTGTTATTCCCCTGCTAGTCGTTTGCGAATTGTCTTGCAAGATATTACGGTTCCTCTTCGCATTCTTGCAGTCGCTGTTTTTCTTAGTAAACACTCAGGAAGCGAGAAACAAGTGGTATCACTCGTGTCTGAGCCTCGGTACTTGGCTCGGCACAATTGATTATGCCTAATCATTGTGGAATTTCCGTTGAAGTAGACGATGCTACGTAGGATTCCCGTTTACACGTTGGAAACAACTACCATAGACTTACACTGGTAAACCAAAGTTCAACTTACTATGAAAAAAAACACCACCATACTGTTGCTTGCCAGCATCGCATCTTTCGCTTGTGCGTCAATTGCCTATGCTTCAGATCAACCCGAAAACTCTAAGCCCACGATAATGGATTTTCAGGCGCGGTGGTGCGGACCATGTCGCGCTCTACGCCCGGTTCTTGCGAAGATCGAGAAGAAATATGCCGGCCGGGTAAATGTGGTTACTGTTGACGTTGACGATCCTGCCAATCAACAGTTAGTTGAAAGATATGGTGTGACGGTATTGCCGACGGTGGTCTTCCTTGGTACTGAAGGCGAAACCTCCATAACAACCGGATTCTCCGGCGAAGCAAACATTTATTGGGGCCTGAAAAATATACTGCGGTAGTGATATCACATACGGTGCAATCGTCAAGATCGCCACGTGATTCGGCTGATAAAGCAGATGGCAGGCGAACAGGCTGAAGGCAAGTAGATTCAGCTGTCCACTTTGCCAAACGAATTCGCCCGTGCATTCATTGATGCCTCGCTCACATTTACTTCTTGAATGAGCGAGACAATCGCAGTTTTGCGTGGCGTTATTCTGAATTTCGTGAACACTAAATTTGCTCGATGGCCCGTTACACAGCCTCAAGTCCTGCACCTCAACTTGGCTTCTAACCCGGAGCCGCCGCAGTGGGCAGGTTGAATTACGGTCTCATACCCGGGAAGATCTATATTTAGTTGAACATAAATAATCTAAGTCAGGAGGGAGGATCATGCTCAGTCCCTTTGCAGGTAAGCCTGCCCAAGCGGATATGCTTGTTAACGTTCCAAAATTAATTACAGCTTATTACTCTGACAAGCCGGACGTCAGTATTCCGGATCAGCGTGTAGCCTTCGGAACTTCCGGGCATCGGGGCTCTTCTTTCAAACGTTCTTTCAACGAAGCCCACATTCTGGCTGTGACCCAGGCGATTTGCCTTTATCGAAAACAGAATGAGATTACCGGCCCGCTCTATCTGGGTATTGACACCCACGCATTATCCGAACCCGCTTTTGCCAGTGCCATGGAAGTCCTCGCGGCCAACGAAGTTGAAGTAATGATAGACGCACATGAAGGCTATACTCCGACGCCTGCAATTTCACTGGCGATTCTTGCTTACAACAAGGGCAAGAAAAGCGGTCTGGCCGATGGAATAGTTATTACTCCATCCCACAACCCTCCGCCGGATGGCGGTTTCAAATACAATCCACCATCGGCCGGTCCCGCCGACACTAACATCACAGGATGGATTGAGGATAAGGCCAACGAGTTTCTTGCTAATAACTTGAAAGATGTTAAGCGAATCAGTTTCTCAGCGGCAATGGCTGCTTCCACAACTCACAAGTTCGATTTCTTAGACCTCTATGTCACAGAGCTAAGTACTGTTATTAACTTTGACCGCATTAAGTCGTCCGGGCTTCATATTGGTGCAGATCCTCTCGGCGGAGCGGGGGTTGCCTATTGGGAACGAATTCGGGACCACTACAAGTTGAACCTTGAGGTGGTAAGCACACGAATAGACCCCACATTTTCTTTTATGCATGTAGATTGGGATGGCAAGATTCGGATGGATTGCTCATCTCCATATGCCATGGCCGGGTTGGTGGCGCTCAAAGACCGATTTGATATCGCATTTGGTAACGATACCGACCATGATCGCCACGGAATCGTCACTCCGAGCGTGGGATTGATGAATCCTAATCATTACTTAGCGGTAGCAATTGAGTATCTATTCGCTAACCGAAGCGAGTGGCGAACAGATGCCGCCGTTGGGAAAACGGTGGTTAGCAGCGGCATGATCGATCGTGTTGTTGCAAAGCTTGGCCGCAAATTGTATGAAGTGCCGGTTGGTTTTAAGTGGTTCGTTGATGGCTTATTGGACGGCTCGCTGGGATTCGGAGGCGAGGAGAGCGCAGGAGCCTCTTTTCTCCGAAAAGACGGCTCTGTCT
>JAKFUT010000345.1 GCA_021732565.1 Candidatus Obscuribacterales bacterium | reverse complement strand
TACCTCCCTGCTTTTTGAGATCAGTCAAATATTCTGTAAGTAGAACTCTAGACTCATCAAACTTATGGGACTGGAACAAGATGCGAGCTAGACAGAATCGCAAATGTAAAACGGTAGGAGTCAGCCCGGCGTAATTGATTTTTTCGCGCAGCACAATTGCTCGACGCGCCAGAGGTTCAACCTGCAGTGGGGGAGCCATCGCTAAACCAAGGGAGACCACCTCATAGTAAACAAGACAGTTCGTTAGATCGCCAAATGGCTTCAGATTCTGATCTTTGATAGCCATCGACAATGTCGGCCAGAGGGCACGGAGTTCGTCAGGTTTGATGGCGTCGCTCCACGACCAGAGATACGGAAAGAGATTAAGCGTCGCACCGGATTCGGTGCTGTGCGCTACAGAATCAAGCTCTCGCAGAGCGGCTCTCATTTCCTTACGTGGACTGCTGAAAAATCGAACATGAACAATCTGCAGATATTTGTCGGGGATACACTTAACTTACCCGGGTATTACACGGGCAGTACATGGACGCACTCTCTTCGGATAAGAAATCTGTTGAGACCGGGTGGTGGTATTGTTTGGTGGTTCGAAGTATTTAACTGATTCTGTGATAGTGATTAATCGCAAAACCTCAGTGACGGGCTGCTTACCGGGGTTTCATATCTATATATATCGTTCACAGATGAATAATTTTGCAACAGTTTCAAGGAATTCAGCGCAGTCCATCGCCATATCGGTTCGGGCGGACAGGAAGAACTCCGCTGGTGTTTATGAGTGACTCCGCCGGATGGTGGCGCCTGGTTCCACCGCAGAGAAGCCTGAGAAAGTGCTAACTTAATTGCACCTGGAAGCTACCTTTGATCAGTCACTTACGTTGGTTATCGAATACGAGTGAAGAACTGTGTAACGGCAGGAGACTTTGAGGCGAATGTCCGAAAAGCACCGCTGCTGCGTACTTTCCCCAGTGACACCAGCTCGGCCATGCTGCTACACTCATGATAACGTTGATAAGCACCTTCACCAGCCGCACGGGATCATGTGCAGTCCCCTGGAAGAGCGGCGATCTTAAGAACGATCGATCCTTCGATGTCGATACGTAAGAATAAAATGCTTATAAAACTTGTCGAAATGTCTCGACAGAAGCAAGGAACAAAGTTTTTCCCAACATAGTATCAAGCAAGCTTCCGCGATTCGCGAGCTGGCAAGTGGTTGATTTTCGTGAGGCCGCAACTTTATGTTTCGCATGAGAAAACTTGATTTAAACAAGGGACAGTCAAAAACGCTTTCCAAGCCCGATAGTTTTCGGCGCAACACAACCATGTTTCCAGAATGCAGCTCCAGTGGCCGAGAAGTGCAAGACACTCTGGCTGTTCGTTTTCATCATCTGCTGGTCAGTCTTGAAGGCGGTGAGAGAACTGGATGTCTTAAGATCGAATCGGCCAGAACTCGTTCTCGTTCTGCGATATTACTTTATCGCGGTAGAGTGGTCGGTTGCGTTTACGGACGCAAGAGTATGGTTTGCCAGCATCTGGCCGAAGATGCGCACAAATATGCATTGTCTGATCTTGCATCTCCGGGAAATCTGGTGGAAGCATACGAACTGTCCGAAGAGATGGTTCTCTCCGCGGCCGCCTTGTTTAACGGACATCCGGTGCATCTTGAACCGGGGCCTGTTCCCGAACACGTTTTTGAACAGGCTATGGCAACAGTTGTTCAATCCGGGCTCCCGGGTTGCGTGGTGTTGACCTCCAACTCCAACGAAACAGTCTGCATTGTCTATGTGTTCGCCGGACAAATAGTCGGTGTTCATTCTGCTACCTCCGGTTGGCTAAAGAACACCAAACCCGAGGCACTGAGGCAGTATGTTCGCGAGCTCGGGCCCGTACGCATTTTGGGGGCACTTCTGCCTGCCCGCAATGGCAAACCCGACCAGCTGGGCTTCAGCTTGACGGGGCTGGGAGACCGTCCATGCATTGCCGCGGCCCGACTGCAAAGTATCGAGGCCCTCAGCGAAACCGGTGTTGTGGTTTTGCAGCAGCAACCAGCGCAAATGCCTGGTGGCGCTATGGGAACCCCCCGAACACACGCGCATGGGCGCAACAGCCATGTGAAGCGGGCCAGTGACCGCTCGACTTTCAACATCACCCCGGGATAAGAGAGCTCAGCCGGTAATTATGGAGAGGTTGCGACGGATGCTCGAAATCTGTCGCTTATTTCCCTATAATTTCATTTGCGCTACATTGACGGGCGCCCACACATTCAAAGGAGAAATTGCCAGTGCAGATACAGGTGAAATCTCCCAATATCAGCTTGCGACCATCTTCCGCTACGGTGAATCAGCAAGGCCACCTTGTAATCGGCGGTTGTGATTGCACTGAATTGGCGGCGAAGTTCGGCACGCCTTTGTGGGTTATGGACGAACAAACGATCAGAGATGCTGTAAATTGCTATAAAGCTGGCTTGTCGAGCTATCCCGATTCAATGATTTTGTATGGCGGCAAAGCCTTTCTCACACTGGCAATCTGTCATTTGCTCGACTCACTGGGAGTTGGGCTTGATGTGGTATCGGAGGGGGAACTCTATACCGCTGAAGTTGCAGGCTTCCCTCCAGACCGCCTTTACCTGCACGGCAATAACAAATCAGAAAGGGAGCTTTCCAGTGCCATCGCGGTTGGTGCGCGCATTGTTGTAGACAATATCGCTGAGTTGCGCTCTGTGGGAAGGCTGGCGCACAAACAGGAGCGCCGCGCAAGAATTCACTTTCGTGTGATTCCGGGCATTCAACCGGTAACTCATGACCACATAATAACCGGGCATTACGACAGCAAATTCGGCATTCCTCTGGAACAACTCGATGAGGTTCTCGATTTGGCAGCAAGCCTGGCTCCGCGAGTTGAAGTGATTGGGCTCCACGCTCATATCGGTAGCCAGGCGCTTGAGATAGCGCCATATCTCGAAAATATTTCCGTACTGGCTAAAGCGGCGGCCTCTATGCAAGCCCGATTGGGAAATCGTGTCCAGGAGATAGATGTGGGCGGGGGGCTCGGTATAAAGTACAGCGAAAACGACCATCCGCTTGCAATTTATGATTGGGCCAAGGCAGTGGCTGAACATGCAGCTGCATCCTTTCACGAAGCTGGCATCGGCACCCCTAGACTACTGGTTGAACCCGGCCGCAGTATCGTCGGCACTGCCGGAATTACCCTTTATCGCGCCGGGCACTTGAAGGAGTTGCCGTCGGGAATGCGCTATCTAGCGGTAGACGGTGGAATGGCGGACAATCCCCGTCCTATAACCTATCAGGCCAAGTACACTGCTTGCATCGCAAATCGCATGAATTCCAGCGATACTGAAAAACGACTGTCACTGGCAGGCAGATACTGCGAATCTGGCGATATAATTGTAAAGGAAGCTAACCTTGCGGCCAGCGCAGGCGATCTTGTAGCCATATTTGGAACCGGTGCCTACAATTATAGTATGGCATCGAACTACAATCGCAGTCCTCGTCCCGCCTGCGTCCTCGTCGCCAACGGAGCGGCGGATATCATTGTTGAGCGCGAATCAAATGAAGATCTGATTCGAAAAGACCGTGTCCCTGAGCGGCTATTGAGGCGTCCTAATGAATGAAATCTGGCACCAGCTGGAACCCCTGATCGCTCTGAGCGGTCATGTGGCGGTGCTTGATGTTTTCAAATTAGTAGTTCAACTTCTGATCATTGGTTACGTCATCTTCTGGACCTGGAGAAAAATTAAAGGAACTCAGGCTGAGCGTATTGTTAAAGGTGTAGTTTTTCTGGCTTCGGTATGGGTAACTTGCCATTTCCTGGAGCTGGTCTTAATCACCGCAATTTTGCGTGAACTGGTACCAGTGCTGTTGATTGCCATCGTCATTGTCTTTCAGCCTGAGCTGCGTCGGGGGCTTGGTTATCTAGGTCGAACCAGATTCCGAATGGATTTTCTGAATCTCAACGATACTCCCCATGAGCAAGCCAGGGAGGTAATTTCGCAGATAATCACCGCTGTGCGCGAGCTCTCAAGAACACGCACTGGAGCCCTAATTGTTGTGGAACCGCCAGAAGGCGAGCGCGATTATGTGAGCCCGGGCACCACACTGAACGCCGAAGTGTCATCGGCGCTTCTGCTTAGCATCTTCAATCCTACCTCGCCACTTCACGACGGGGCGGCCGTCATTCGCCAGAACAAGATAATTGCTGCCGGTGTAATTCTGCCAGTTACAGAGAATCCGAAATTAAGCCAGCGATATGGCACCAGGCACCGTGCTGCCTTAGGATTGTCCGAAATTTACGACGGACTATGCATTGTGGCATCAGAAGAAACTGGCGCCATTTCAGCGGCAAATCGCGGCATGCTTGTGCGTTATAGCTCGGCGGACGAGCTGGCCGACGCCCTTAACTACATTTATCACCAGGTTCCCGCTCAAAAGACAGACGGTCCACTTACGGCGGTGTCGAGCTTATTGTCGCGGAAGCGCTCGCCCCGCGCGGACAAATCGGGGCATCCGCGAAGACGAGCCACTGATTTCCCCCTGGATGAGTCCCTTGATAAATCCATCGAAGCTGACAAGGTAGAGCGCACCAAACCGGAAATTCGTCGGGACCCCGAAGCAGAGAAGGTATAAGTTCTCTGCTCAACGTGGCTATCCGGGATCGACTAATATCCCAATGTAAAGAGATCAACCTGAAACGGCTCGGCAATCGTCGAATCGCTTCAGGTTGTGGATTAAATAGCCTCCCGGTCGGCGCCAGACGCGCTCAACGACCCTTAGCCGTTCCCTGGGAACGGCTAACAGCCCGATGTTAGTGAAGAGGTTCGGCGATTGCCGAGCCCCGGGAACTTATGGAGGCCGAACGAGCTACCTATTTGGACTTGGTGGCCTGTCCATAGCGCTTGACGAATCTGTCTACCCGTCCTTCCGTGTCAATAATTTTTTGTTGACCGGTGTAGTACGGATGGCAGCTGCTGCAAATTTCAACGCGAATCTGCGGCTTCGTCGAGCCTATCTCCACTGTGTTGCCGCAAACACAGGCGGCAACAACTTCATAGTACTTCGGATGAATACCTTCCTTCATCTCAAAACCTGCATAAATGAAAACGGAATAATATGAACGCTCAAGGCGCTTAAGTAGCGATTCTAGCACGAGCCACCACGATGGTGGTTACTTGTTAATCGGCTGCTTAACCTCGATACCTTCTCCGCCTATCAGAGCCAGCCGCTTGCCTTCCACACTGAGAAAGACATTATGATCAGGATCTGCATCCTTCAGCGTTCGAGAAAGCTGCTCCAGTCGGGCTTCCAGTGAAGTGATTCCGCCGCCGGCAGAAAATCGCCGAGAGAGATCTACTTCCACCTCATCTTCAGAGCGTCGCACCGCAAGCAAAATGGTGCCGCGCGGAATTTCGCTGCCATAACCGGATTTCATTTCCTGATCACTGGGACCGGTTAAGAGAGCTCTTACAGACGTCTCAACCCTCTTGGTATCGAAATTGCGTTTAACCGACACCAGGCGCGGTTCTCCATTAGTCATTTTCACAAACCACACAACACTGGTAGCGTTACTCTTTTTCGCCGGTCTTACAGTGGAGGAGTCCATCAGAATGGTTCTGCCCTGGCAGGAACAAAGGGCAAATATGGCAAAAGATGCCACGATAAACCGTATTGAGGTAGCAGAGAGCATATCTTATCTTTTCTTCTTTCCAGATGAATCACTACTGGCTATTGGAGTTGATGGCACCGGCCTTGGTGCCAGTAGTAGCTTACCTGTAAATCGTACCTTGTGGTTGTCTGTATGCAACTCGGTCATGCGAAATGCTCTTGTCGTGCGATCCATCCTTCCGAAATCGATCAGTGGATTAAGAAGATCCTCAATAAACACCGAGAATTTTTCCGGTTCGACGATATCCTTTGAGTCGACTTTGGTACCTTCCAATATAATGTACCGCTCATTTTTTAGTGACGGTCGAGCCGATATAGCCACCTTGATTCCGGTCTCCGGGGCGGCACCGGCAGTCACCAAATCAGTGTCAATATAAACCTTTCCCTCATTAACTCTGACGTGCGGGTTGATAACTTGAAGATGTTGATCGCCCAGACCGGGAAGATCCAGTCGCAAGAAATTCAGCTGAGAACTGACAGACGGAGATTGTAGGGCACGGGAAATAAGTTGCTCATCGGCCTCGCCGATGACTGATACCATGACCGGTGTCAGTATGCGAGATTTCGATCCGATATGCAACGGAGTAGTGGTGGATAGCTTCAGGTCGGGCAGTGGAACTCGTTGGTAACTGCAATTGTGCAACTGTAATTCAACGAGCCGAAACTTTCCCGAGAGTGCATCAGTAAAGCTATAACTTCTAACTCTTACCTTTGGGTGTCCGCCCAGAGCAACCTTGGCAGCGATGCCACCAGTGGTACTGAGGACGCGATCTGTACACCATGTAAGGCCGGAATATTTTTGAATGGCCCGGCTGGCCCTTCCTGCAATCCGGAAATTGGCGCCTTCGACCAGTTCATTTGGGGAGGCGGGGGCAATCACTGCAAATAAACAGAGCACAGAAAGGGAAAGAACTCGCGCGGACATCGGTCTTCGTGCTTGGCGAACTCTCTCTAAAAGGCAAGCACGAATCACCGGCGAATACTCCATAGGCTTGTCAAGCCGATTCCTGGAGTTACAGAATACCAGATGGAGTAAATTGCAGGAAGTTCCTACCGGACCACGTAGGCAAAAGTTCGGGTCCGAAATATTTGGTTCAAAAGGGTCAAGGCGACGCATCGGAACTGTGCTTAGATTGCGCCTTCAATTGAAGACGTTTTGGTTTGCTTTAGTGCATACCCGGATTATTCAGCAATACATCGGTGAATAATCCGGGCATAGACTCATCGGTGACCGTCAGCGCGATAGAGAGGTGAGCCAACTAGGTGGAACTTCCGCCGCGCATCTTTTCGTTCAAAGCTTCTTTAAGCAGTTCGTTCTGCTTTAACAAAGCCTTCAAATGTTCATTGGCTATGGCCAGCTCCGCCTGCAACTCAGCCACCGTTTGTTCATAAGTAACACCTGTGACGGGATCGCGCCCCGGCATCTTAGGCAGCAAAACATAGCCAAGCTGCACAGCCTTCAGCGCCGCGGCTGTACGGGTGGGCACTTTAAGTTTTGCCAGAATACACTCGATATGTTTTTCTACCGTACGGAGCTTCATGTCAAGTTCTTCGGCAATCTCCTTATTTCGAAGATCTAGACGAATCAGAACTTCAATTTCACGATCAGTTAGATTCGTGTTTGGCATTGAGTTCGCCGGGGCCTGCTTAACCAACTGGGTGATTTTGGGATCGCAGTAGGGCAGGCCACGGGTGACTTGTTCTATAGCCTCAAATAAAGTTCTCGGTCCGGAACTCTTCAGGCAAAAGCCTCTGACACCAGCTCTTATCAGCTGGTTGTGATACTTAGTGGCATGGTAAGAGTCGGTCAAAATAAGCATATGAGTGTGAGGCATCTCTTGCGTCACACGCCTGGCGACCTCAACCCCGTTGAGAATGTCAAGGTCTACATCGAGAATCACGAAATTTGGCGACAGCCGCCTGATAATCTCACAGGCTGACATGCCATCGGGCGCCTCTCCGATAATTTCCAGGACTTCCGATACTACTCGCTTAAGCCCGAAACGTATGAGTTCCTGGCGTTCGCAGACAACAGTCTTGGGGCGGAATGTCGAATACCTGGTGGGCTGTTGAGTCGATTCCAAGGAAATCTCCACGATCTAGTCTTCTACCGTTATCTACCCGCTAATAATGTCAGCTTGACAAAGATGATTGAACCCCTATTTTAGCAAGGATGCGACAACGCGGTAAAAAGCTATTCACTTACATTGTCGTTAAACC
>JAKFUT010000159.1 GCA_021732565.1 Candidatus Obscuribacterales bacterium | reverse complement strand
CCCGGGGACCGATGACCGTGGATTGCGATTTTTCTCGCTTCCGCCCGGGCACCGAATGACCGCAGGTTGCGATTTTTCTCGCTTCCGCCCCGGGCACGGATGACGGCTGGTTGCGATTTTTCTCGCTTCTCCCGGGCACCGATGACCCCGGGTTGCGATTTTTTTCGCTTCCGCCCCGGGCACCGATGAACTGCGGAAATTGCGATTTTTCTCGCATATGCGGTGGACAGATGACCGGCGCGCGAATTTTCTCGCGTCCATAGTAAGATCCGCAATCAGCACCACAAGCAGTATTGGCGTCAATCGGGTCGATGCGAGGGCTCGCGGATCATGGCGGCCTATCGCCCTATCCATATTCCATCGAAATCCAGAGTCGTGTCGCGGGAGAAGTCCGCACCGTGCGTGTCGGTATCTCCTGTATAGTTCTACTGATTGTTGTACCATCTGCTTTCGCCGTCGGAAGGGGTGCAGAATTGGGTTGCGCGAGCAGTAAGCTTGCAGTGTACTCCGCCAACACGGCTAACTTCAGCAACACCTGCGCGAATCTTTGAGTAAGGGATATTCGTTGTACCTTATTTGGGTGCACGCTCCCTTCCTTCTTCGACCGGCTAAGTGCCCGGGCGTCTCCTCCCCGCGGCAAATCTGGAGGCTTCGACGGGACGAATTGGCTTCCTGGAGCGTCTTTCTGGACATCTGGAAAATGTGATCTAGTCACTTTCGATTGATTCTTCTTCTTCTTCTTGCTGGTCGCTCTGCACCGTTCTTGAAGGGCGACAGTACCGATTGTTTGTCCCTCATCTAACAGCCGAAACGATGTACTGCGTCCGTCAGTCCAAAACTCATGGCGAAACTGGTTCTCAGTCGGTGCATTCTTTCTTGCGATTGTGCGATCAAATTGGCTAACCCTTTTGTTTGCAATTTTGTCTGGACCGGGTCTATTTGACCGTGACGTCACCCTTCCATAAACGCCCGATGCGTACCGCAGCAATTCGTTGTTTGCTACCTTCTTTGAGAAAATATTGTAGACCGTTGATTTGCTGCGGGCCAGGTGAAAGACGTCCGCAGGCGCGATCGTTTCGTCAACGCCGAGCAACGAAATTACAAGGGTTACCTTAGCAATAGCAGTCGCCATTGTGCATCCGCACGTCGATTAGGCGCGCGCTCCTGTTTCAAGGGATCACAAATCACGTTCGCTCTGAAACGAAGATGTCGCGCGTCACAAAAAACATTCTAGTGCTTGGAGCGTATATCGAAAATGAGTAGCCAACTAAAATTGATGGGGCGATGTCAAAGAATTACCGACAAGTTTATCAACTATAAAGTTTGCACCCATACATAAATAATGCCACGAATTATCCAGATGAGCAACAGATTTTTCCATTATCAATAGATGCACGATGTGCACTAAACACTATTCATCACAACCAACGAGGAATGCCACGGGATCAGAAAACAGTCCGGTTAACTCGCCTTTATTGTTGAGCGCACCGGCCCTGAGCTGATAGCGTCCTTTGCCCGGTAGGGTATCAGTCGATAATTCGAACCGCAGTTTGACCCCCTTTCGTGTTTCAACTCGACCGGGTCTCTTATTTTTCTCAGATCTGCAACTGCGAACACGGGAGAAATTGAACATTACGTCGGAGCGCGAGATCTCGATTACTACGGAATCTGCTGACGGAACCGAACTTGCATCGACAAAGAATGCCGCCGTCGATCCTTTGATTACACATGTGCCATCCGGTTTCTCGTTTTCTGTGGCCAGGTCGGGAGTTAATCGGGTAATATTTTTCGAGGAGATCAGTTCCACCGAGTGCAAACGGTGAGAGAATCCTTGCTGTGGAATTGAGAGAACAAATTTCATCGCCTGCCCGTCTGGCAGATGCCGATTCACATCAAGCAGCGGGGCATAGACGTCCCGCCGGATACCATCCGAGAATATCGCGCTGAGCCAGGTCTTGGTGGTGTCACTTTCATATCCCTGCTGGTCCAAAGCACTCCACCTCAAGCATTCAGAGCCAGTGCTGCTTCCCTTAAACGACAGCGAGATTTTTGCCTGGTCACCGACCAGCACTCCGTGCGACGGTTTCAGCGTTACGAAGTATCGCGCGTCGTCCTCAGATCCTGAATCTAAGCGCTTCATTCTTAGTTGGGGAGCAACTTCTGGATACGAAGCCGTGGACGTTTGTTCTGAAATAGGTTGAAGCTTGCCTGTCGTGGCGTCGTACCAGCGAACTTCGTAATCAGGATCTTTTCGCAATCGTGTTAAGCGCTGAGCGCTAATTGGGGAGAGCAGTGGGTAGATATCGGTACTGGCAATTCTGTTTCCGCAATCAGGAGAACAGAACTCAGGTCCTACCAGAACTTTCAATTCGTACAAACCGAACAGAAGATAGGCACCAAAATTTTCACCGGGCAAGTTTAGCACAACAAGTTTTCTGTTAGGAGACAGCTTGCTCACACAACTGCTTATCTCACTACGCAATTTGCGAAGAACATTGCCGCCATCTTCCCACGCAGATACCACGTGGAACGAAATGACCGCATATAGCAAAATCGTAATTGATACTACTGTCAGAGCTGCGGCGCGAAAAATTCTTATAAGTCCGGTGCCATCCTGAGCCAGCGGAAACAGAGCGGCTACAACTGCTATAGCCAGAAACGTCCCTGGCAAATACAACAGCCTGCCTCCCGCTAGAGTACTGCTTATTTGATAAATCTGCATAGACGGAGCAAGAGTAATAAAGGCACAAGCCAAACTCCAGGCGATAACTCGCAATGTCTTGCTGTCCCACGGCAGAAACGGAATGCGCACCAAAAGCACCAACCCTGCCACTACAAAAAGCGAATGCATCAGCACCGCTTCAATCGAATCTTGGGGAAATAACCACAGAGGCAGGGGCTGAAAAATCCGCTCAAAGGTACTCATTTGCATCAATCTGCCAGGCATGGTTTCCGCGAGAGCTTCTCCGTGTGCGCCAATGTAACCACCGGGAAACTGCCCCAAAACACATGTGCGCACCGCGATAAAACAGGCCGTGGCAATCCAAAAAGGAACAGTGCGATGAAATAAATTCGCTACCCGCAATGATAAGTTTCTCTGTGGCAAGTCCTGCGCGTTTTTCTCCGGCTGCGACTCTTTCAGACTAAGCAACAGATTGGAAGTAACCAGCACCGCAGGTAGCACTACGGCTACCTCTTTGGAAAGCAGGGCCAGAATCTGTAGTGCCAATGCTGCAGTAATCCAACCACGAGCATTCGCCACCGAACGCGCTTTCAGGAAAACTGCCAGAGCCGCTAGAACGAACATACCGCATAACAGATCCATCCGGCCTACTACCCATACCACCGATTCGGTGTAAAGAGGATTAACTGCAAAAAATGCCGATACTAGAACGGCAGGAATGGTTCGGCTCGCCCGACCAAAGGCAGTGAAGACCTCAAGGCAAATGAAATAAAGCACCACCGTAACTGCACTGTGAAGCAATAGGTTGGTCAGATGGTAACCGAATGAATTGCTGCCCCAGAAAGCATAGTCGATGCAAAAAAACACATCAGCCAGTGGACGATAAAGGAGCTGGACATGAGGATTTTGCCAGGGCGAAACCAGCCTCTGCAAAATGAAAAATGGATCACCGTGAAAAATACGATGCAAGTTATCGATGCATATGAAATCGTCGGCATGAAAGAAACAGAACAAAGCACGCCAGCGAGCTACTACGACCAGAATTATTAGAGCCAGGGGCGTAATGAAGGTCTCCGCAGCCCCCCGAGACCACTTGCTCTTTCCACCTAACGCCGCTCGACCAACGCCCGCTACACTATTTTCAGTTAACGACGAAGACAAAGACTCTTTTCCTTCAGCGCTGATCATGTTCAGTCTCCTGCCGTAACAAAAACCGGATCGGACGATAAACCGATTACCTTTCCATCCCTGTCACGGGCAAAGACTCGCATGGAATACCAACACCGACAATTAAATGTCGACGCCAGATCGGTGGGAACAACAATCCGTCCTTGTTGACCCTGCACGACGATTCGCTTTCTGGCTTTAAATGATGTGGTTGTCTCGCGATAAGCACCATCGTTTGTGAAGCGATGGAACGGACCAGAGACCTCCGCTTCGACGCCCACTGCGCCGGAGATGTTATTCACGTCAAAGGTGAAAAATGGCTCTTCCAACCGCTTGTTGCCGCCTCTCAACGTGGTGACCGTGTAGGCTCCGACGTCATTGAGAACTAAGTCGGGACATGGCTCAAGACCAGGAACCAGTCGACTATCCCCGGTAAGGCTGACTTTGCTTATCGGCACGCTTCCACGTCCATTCAATGGAATTGAAAGACAGAAGCGATCGACACCTTCGTTTGTAACCCAGGTATTCAGTTCGCCAAGATGCAACAGTAGCTTATTACGTTTGAGTACAAGCGGTTTCACGGTACGGGCGTACTGCATGGTGAAGTCAGTCATATTCGGCGTTTTTACGTACAGGTATGCCTCACCATCGAACGCGGCACCATCAAATTCGACCTCTAACAACGGAAACTGAAGCGGATTAATCGGTCTGTCAAAGTTAATTGTGATGTGTTCTAATCCGTTTTCCTCCCGCACGGATAAAGCCGAATCAGCCTTAGAGATCACTATTGGCGGCAATTCATCGCCATCGGAGATTTTGAGAGATCGTACGCGAACCGCACTGCCTTCCTGATCAAGATTGCAGAATTTAATCGACGGATCTCTTAACATTCGTCGCATCGCAGACAGATTCACTAAACCCGATTCCACGACCCAGTTAGGCTCTAACGCCTGCAATTTGTTTGCACCGTTGACCGTTCCGAAATTAGAGAAAGGCGGGAACATACTAGCCTTAAGGGTGCTGAGCAAATAATGAATGTGAGCGCCATGAAAGCATCGAGGAAGCTCCATAATCACTATTTTGGTGCCGGCGCATTCACTGGCGTACTGGCCGAGCACCCTGGCGGTGTTTTTTGAAATGTTACAGGCCGTGCGCCATATGCCCGTATTGAATTCGCTGAGGAAAGCATACGAAAGCCCCACGAGTACAAAAGCCAGCACCCCGGCATAACGAGCCAATCGAGAGGAACTGATGGAGTGTTGAGACCAGGCAAATCTGCCGAACATAAGACAGAGCGGCACTGCGGGAATGTAAAGCATTCGGTTGCTAATCATATCGTGCAGCGGCGTAAAAATGGGCACAATTGGAATCAGCGCAATAACAAACCACCCGCACAAGAACAGGAAAGGCCTCACCGATTCTCGATTTGCCACCCTCGAAAGTGCCTGATGAAGAGCAGAAATTAGGAGTAAGGCGTATCCAATTCCAAGCAAAATCAGTGCCGGCATAACCTCCGGAATCATGGACGATGGTACCGGGAAGAGAACGTATTTCAGAAACGGAAGAGCAAACGGGTGGCCGAAGAAACTCTTCAGCATGGTCACCGACAAGTAATCGGTGCTTGACAGATAACCGCCAACCAGCATGTGCAGGGCCAGCGCACGGAGGGACAAGAACATCGCTAGAACAAACCAGTACGGCAGAGTCTTTCGAATCGACGTCGACCAGCTGCAGCCCGTTACTTTTTCGAAGAACAGAAGTACCAGGGGTAAAGGCGCGGCCGCCTCCTTCGTTCCCAGTGCCACAGCAAACGCGACAACACTCAGGATTGTCCACCCCCGACTAATTTTGGTATGCGAACGAAAGAATGCATAAGCAGATAGCAGGTACCATACGCAACACACGGAATCGACCCGCGCGACAATCCAATTTAGGGCTTCAGCGTGCAACGGGTTCACCGCAAACAAAATAGCACCAACCAAAGCGGGTGCGTCGATCAACGAAGCACATGATTGGATCGTCGACTGGAATTTATCGCTATATCTCTGTCCAGAAAATCTCATTGTCGACAGGCGCAATGGAACTCCCCCTTCCGATTGCTCGTATCCCGCCTCTATTGTCTTGGAGAAATGAGTGTCTGTTGGCACAAGCTCACTTCCCCGGGCAGTCTTTTCGGTGATTGACCCCATCGATTCTGGATGCGCAACGATAGGGGCGCTTTCTATACGATTACTTGATACAGTGGACAGCTCATCGTCCGCTGTTTGCCCGGGGCTACCGGGTTTCAGTTCCTGCAGGTATTCAGCGCTCTGGCGGCTCCGTTTGCCCTGGCTGTTCCGGCTGCTCGGTTCCACTAAATCTGGCGACAAGATCTCCGGTAACAACCGGCTGAGTTGCATGCCAACCAGATAAACGCCTACACTGGCGACCCAGTGAAAACCGAAATTGCTTATGTGCCAACCGATCGGATTGGCTCCCCACAGCAACATGTCCGCGATGAACGGGAATTGCAAGAAAGGTCGATAGTGCAACCCATAGACTGGTGCATCTAAAAAGCATCCGCTTAGGTTAATCCAGAACAACTGTAGCTGGCCGTTCAACATCTTGTGGCAATTGCTGAGGTTGTCGAAATCATCGCAGGAAAAGCCCGTCGTGGCTGTTCCCCCGTAAGCTATCAGGGCAACAACAAGCAAAAGTATGCTCGCCACGATAATGTGACGCATCTCGCCTTTTAACGCGCGGTGTGGTTCAGGACCTCGAGTCACCTCCTGCGGTTTAGAATTTGTCGCAAGAGACATTCTTAAGATCCTGCTAATCAACTATTGGCGCCTCGTACGGGGAGCGAGCCAACATCATTACAACCGGTAAATTATACCTCCTCCAGCTCTTCGCGGGGCTGCAGTTCTTCTATGTTGCGCTTAGTCAACGCCCCTTGAAGGGTGTTTCAACGTTCGAACCGGAATATGGTCATGCCTGCCGGATAATTCAAGTTTATACATCGCCTGTCCTTATATGGGCGAATTCTTCAGCAATGCTCATGGTGGCGCAGGAAATTCCCGTTTCGCTGCTCAAGTTGCAATTGCCCGAGAGAATTTTCGCACAATGCGCATGAATACTGGAAAATTACAGAACTCCATAAAAACTCCAACTCCATAAATTCTCCAAACTCTTTTAACACAATACTTTTCGGGCTTTCTCCTAAACCTGCAAATCTAAGAGTTAGATATTCACGGGTCAGAAAGCAGAGGAAAATTAATCATGAATACGAATAAGGCAAATGTAATCAAAGGTATGAAGCTCAGTCTTATTTTGGTTGTTCTTGCCGTCAACGCGATAACTCCAGCTATGGCAAACAATCACTGGAGCGGAGGCAACATTTCACCTGGCGGAAACGGATTCGGACACGGCATGAACTCGGGTCATCAAATGAACCCGGGCTGGAATAACCATTCATTTCAAAACAACTACAACGGTTATAACGGCTACAACAATTTTCACCACAACGGCTTTGCCTTTCACCACAACTTCGGACAAACAGGGTTCATTCACAACAGTCAAGACAATTTTGGCAACTCAAATGACGGCGCCATAGTCGTGCAGCAAGCAGCTCCCTTCATTACTCGAGAAGATTTGCTTCGTCTACAAAAGGGCAACGCTCAGATCAGCACCGGCAATGCCAGTAACTCAGTCAAAACTTATTCCTGGTAGTACACCAACGTGCCGAATCACAGCCGCAAACCAACATCGTAGCAAACAGTAACCAGGAGTGCGCTTATGCTCACTGCAAACCACAACAATCTTGGCCCGGACCATCGTACGAAACCTTAACAGCCGGAATTTCCTTAACCGGTTTCTCCATCGGTTTAACTTCTTCCGGTTTCCGCTCAGGCACGGAAGCGGCGCGTCTGCCTGTTTCCGGCTATTACTCCGGCCGAATACACAATGAGAGTGGCCCGACCATTTGTTACGCAGGGCTATATTGCACTGGTATGGCGTAATGTGTCGGACGAGGTATTCCAGCGCCCCGGTTTGATCACTACCTCGAGTCATGTTTTTATGAAGGCG
>JAKFUT010000282.1 GCA_021732565.1 Candidatus Obscuribacterales bacterium | reverse complement strand
GTTATTCCTGCATCCGGAAAAGATTGGCATGTTTCTCGACGGTTATGTCGTGACAGACTGCATCTTAAATGCATTTGGTTACACCGCGTTGGCCGTCTGTCTGGGAGCCTTCCCGATGCAGATCGGGCTGTGGTTGTTTATGATTCTAGTTTATTCCTCGATGATCTTCGGTCTTAGCACCGGGTTGATTTCGCTTGCCGTGGTGGGTTCCGACTGGGGCTGGGATAATGCATTTCGATATTTCGTGGCGTTCGTGCAATTCATGTATAGTTTTTTCGTTGTTTCAGTCGATTCCTATCATCTAATAAATTCAAGTCAACAAACTGCATCGGGAATCGCCTCATATTTTTCGAACCTGGTTTTGTATTTGACAGCGGCCACCTTATTAATGTCGCAGCGAGAGTTTTTCTATGCGAATGACTAGTACAAGTTACTCAACCACTCACATTCCGCCTTCTTTGTTGATTACTTGCGCTGTTCTAATGGTGGCACGCGTCGGCTTGTCCATTTGTGATGCCGCACAGACTCATCCGGCAACAATAGTATGGACGAAAGCTACAGAGGACACTGGCAACTTGCGGGGGACTCCACTTTTATATTTCTTTGTAGATCGCACTGATTTAGCCTCGGAAATGGCCTCTTCGATTATGGAGACCAGTGCATTTAGCAATCGGGAAGTTGTGAAAAAGATCAATACAGACTTCGTGCCGATCAAACTCGATATCAGAAAAGATAAAGACGGCAAAGTGAAAACCGACGCCATAGAGAAGATTGCGAAGAAATTTCACATATCATCGACGCCAATTTTGCTAGTGGCGCTACCGGACGGAACCGAAGTTGGACGTAGCATGGGGTTTCGAGGGGACCGCAGCGTTCTTAACTTCTTACGAGCAAGCTTGCAAGACGTAAATTATGAGCTTGGGAAGGCTCTTATGAGGCGCGGCAGTTTTGACGATGCAGCGAAGTTGCTAAAGATCTACGTTAAGAACGATCTCTCGCAGGAGGACCAACTCTATGGTGCAATGCGCCTGAGTGATTGTTTGTTACGAGAGGGAAAACGAGAGGAAGCTAATTCATGTCTCGATCAAGTCTTGGGTGCTGTGGCAGACAAAGAACAATGGCCGCGTGTATGTCTGGCATATCTGAAAGGCCAATGCACGGAGGCAGATTTGGAGAAGGCTGCCGAGCAAGATACAGATCGCGCAACATTGACAAATTATGTGGAGGGATTGAATTCACTGGTTAATAGAAATGTACTCGAGACGAAAAAGCGGTTCAAGAATGTTCTGGCCAAGTCTAGTGTAACGCGGCTGGAGTATGAGCTGGCGCTCAATGATTTGAAACGTCTGGGCGAGAGTGTCAAAGGAGTGCCCGAGCCAGCAAAAGATTCGAAGCAAGATGAGCGGGCACGCCAAAGCGAGCGTCATCAATCCAGCAAATTGGATAATCAAAGGCGATGAGTGGCGGCTAGATATCTGGCAGCAGCGACATAATGCGAGCGCCATCGTCATCAGGATCCAAACTCAGCGCTTTGTTGATGTATTTGCGTGCCGACGGGAAGTCTCTCTGCTTGCGTTTGCTGTCGGCCAGATGCAACAGGGCATTTACGTAACTGGGGTTTATCTCAAGGGCTTTATTGAGCAAGCCTTCCCCTTCTTTGTACTTGCCCTGACTAACGTACAAATTGCCAAGATTGCTGTAGGACCACTCAAAAGTCGGGTACTTGTCGATACACTCCAACCAGATCTTCTCAGCCTCTCCTTGCGACAGCGGACCATCAGCGTTGTATCCATTGATGTTCATAGCGACAGCATCAACGGGTTGAGGATATCGTGGCAGCTTCGTTTCAAGATAGCGTTTTGCCTTCACCGCCACAGCGTTTCCGTGACCTGACGCAATGGCTTTCTCCAGAGCTGTTCGGCTTTGTTCCGTCCAACCAACGGTTTTGTACTGAATTCCTAAATTGTAATAGTCGGACTGAGACTTGCCTTCCGGTACTTCCTTTGGCGGAGTTAGAAGCCCGGCCGAACTCATTCCAATGAACAATGCCATTAGCCCAGAGTACGAAGCAACACTCTTTGTTATGGAAAGAACAGGCTTCCATTTCGGAGTAATTCCAGCGAACCAACCATGATCGATATAGAAGGCGCGACGCCCTACCGCGACTAAGAAAGGCTTGTCATGCTCATCGAGAAATACCCTGCCGGTAGTCTTTTGATTACCGAACAGATCCGTCCCTGGCACGGACGGCAAAATATTAAAGTGAAACACACTTCCCGACGAAAGGCTACCGCACGATTGTTGCACCGTAGCCGTATAGGAAACCTGGAATTTTCCCGTGCGCTTAAACAGAAGTGAAACTTCGCTAGATCGAGCATCGCTCAGTCGCCGACAAAGTGATTTAATCCAGTTGATTTGAAAAATCTTCACCAATTGCGATGGCACAAATACAATCATCGCCAGGACAATAGCGTATGCCAGCAGACCGCCAGAAATGATCTGAGGACTACCCATGAGGAGAGCGGGCATAGATAACCAAACTAAGAGCGATCGCAAAGCACTGTTCGTTTGTCTGCTAGCCGCGTCTTTAGCTAGTTCCTCCACTGTCGGCTCGGGGCGATCATCATCAGTTATTGAGCTTGCCGATTCAGGCTCAGATGCATATTCGTAGAGCGGCCGATTCTTGCAGGCAGCTATATGATGAAAATCCTCGATCTCGTTCACTTCGTTTTGCAATGCGCCAGCTTCATTTGTCCGTCCCAGCTCGTGCAGGCACTGCATTTGGTGTTCAAGCGTTGGTAAAATGCCTGGATAGAGCGGTGCTATACGGTGACGGGTTACGTCAATGGCCCGCTCAAAGTATCTAGAGGCTGCAAGTACATTTCCCTTTCGCATCTCAATTTCGCCGAATAAGGCGTAAAGTTCCCACATCGCACCGGCTGTGGGAGATAAGAATGATCTCCACTCATTGTGCGCCGTAATGGCCTCTTCCTCGGCTTTAGCAAGGTCGCTCTGTGCCAGGAAGCAATTTGCAAAGTTGATTGCAATATTTCCTGCGATAAACCTTGAGTTCGAGCCATGCTTACTGAAGGAATCACGTGCCAATGTGGCAAATCGAAGCCCCTCCTCATAATCCTTGACGCGTATGGCTGCGCACGACATCTGATTAAAAACGAATGACACTAATGCGGGAGTTTCACCAAATTCTGCTAGTGACTTTGTTCGCTGCCATATAGAACGCGCCTCCTCGAAATGGCCAGTCGCCACCAGGTTTGTAATAATCGCAGGCCGAACCATGCAGAGGATTTGTCGGTTCTTGTCGTTCAATTCGTTTTGAAGGTCTGATGTGGTCTGCAGTAATTTTGCTGACAGAGCGAAAGCCTCATCATATTTCCCTGCATTGTATAAGATTTGCATATACCCCGTGGCAGAAACCGCATCTGCAATAGATGCCCCCGCCTTCTCTTTTGTAAGCGACAATAACTTCAGAGCGAGGTTATTTCGCCCTTGATCCTCATATAGTCCGGCCAGCCCGACTGCTGGAATAGTGGATGCAGATGAGCGCAGAATCAAACCCGGCGAAGCAAGGGCCAGTCCGAAATACCCGAGCAGTTCCGCGATCACTGGATGACCAGCATTCTTGGCAGAATGCTGAGCCATGGCCGCAATCGCGGGGCCGAGAAATGCTGTTCCTATCAGATCGAGAAATGCAGGACCATTGTGCAGGTAAAAGTATGCGGGTAGGCCGAGCGAGAATGCCAAACCCAGGGATATCCCTCCCACGGCTACAGCAGTGGTGGTGCGACGTTCCCTCAGTACGTCCGCTAAGACCGGTTGATCAAGATCTATTGGGTACATTTCAACTTCCTCTTTGCGCGCGATTCCCACAAAAGGACGAGAACACCATCGCTAATTACTTTGTCAAATACCGTCCTTTTGTACATGGTCCTTAGCTTACAAGCAGAAGTCGGTCCGCTTGACAACGTTAAGCTTTTCCCAAGAACTCGGTTTTTCCCTTCCAATTCGTTCAACTAGCATCACTGTTTCGCGATATTTGACTATGCAGTTGCAAACAGAAAGCTCAGGTCCTGATATTCGACTTTCCGTCAAACTGGTCGAAGCGGCGCCTCGGCATTATTAGATCTCTCGATTTAATGTTTTACCTGAAGTATGCCAAAGTTTTGGCAAGTTTCAGCCAAACAATGATGGGAGGGGTTTGACGGATCGATATATGGGCGCAGGATTGGAATGGACCCACGAGAAGATGAATTGGCCAAACCTGAAGAGGTGTTGGCGGGGGACGATAAAGTAAGTGGAGAGGCTCTCAAGCTGCTCGCGGACGGATTGCCCCTGCCCGGGCTCGGGGACGCAGGAAGGAAGTCGCTTACAAGCCTGGGATTTCCGGATGTCGGTACTTTATTGAGTGGATTTTCCTCTGACCTCCTCAAGGGAACCATTGAATCGAACCAGAACGACAGGGATAAGAAAGGAGATGAGAAGCCACAAACAGCCTTTAAGAGCGAGAAGCCTACCGCGGCGGAGCTTGAGCTACTCAAGACGGTGGCTAAGCCCGAACAGATAGAACGGCTGAAGGCTGAGATTAATAAACTGGGTCAAGATCCCCGTGATGTAGTCCTGGCCGTAGCGAAAGACAAAAACACCAGAGTCATTGGTTTGGGCGAGTGGCACGTCACCCCCAATGGATTGCGTACTCTAGCCGAAATCATGATGGGTGATTTTAAGAAGAATGGCATAACACACCTTGCCGTGGAAATGGATAAGGATGATCAAAAGCTTCTCGATCTGTTTGCAAAAGGCGATAAAACTGCCGCGAAGAAGATTTCCGGCAAGTATGGTGGACTTCAGGAAGATTCGCTACGCATGATGGCAGAGGCTGCCCGAAACGGAATTAGCCTGGTGGCAGTAGATGGCAAATCAAAGAAAGCCGTAGAAGACGATAAGACTGTCGACAATAAGACAGAAGAAGACAAGAAAAAAACCGAGAAGGACGAAAAGGAAGAGCTTCAATTCAGAGACGAGCAAATGTCGAAAAACATTGATCGGATACTTCAGTCCGATCCAAAAGCGCGAGTGTTGTTTGTAGTAGGCGCCGCACATTTGGAAAAGCACGACAAATCTGAAGGAAAATCCGCAGGAACACTTCTGAAAGAGAAAGGGCACGCAGTTGTAACCTTTGGGGCTCATATGGCGGCCGAGTCTACGTACTTCACCACGCCGGAGATTACCAAGAACATCTCTAAAGCCGTTGCGGTGGAAACAAGTAAAACCACGGAGCTTAAAGATTTTCCAGCGACGGTAAATGCTGATGGACCCAAAGTAGGGAAAACCGATTTTGCGATTTTCTTCCCGGAGAATTCCGCACTGAAGATTGCGGAGCAGGCTCATGGAAAAGAGAGTCCCAAAATTCTACCTGAGTTGGAAA
The DNA here is from genome assembly GCA_021732565.1 of Candidatus Obscuribacterales bacterium. Taxonomy (GTDB): domain Bacteria; phylum Cyanobacteriota; class Vampirovibrionia; order Obscuribacterales; family Obscuribacteraceae; genus JAKFUT01. The sequence goes on along the minus strand of JAKFUT010000282.1, from coordinate 2,501 downwards.
GTCTGACCAAGGTCCTGTTAAAAAGGGGCAACACCGCTGAGACCGAGGTCTTGGTCGAGCGGACCTTAAACATAGCCAAGAAAGCCTACGGCGAACAGAGCAAAGAAGTGGCCGACCTCTATGCGCGGCTGGCAAGAGAAAGCCAGGGCGAAAAAACTGCCCAACTCTATGTAAAAAGCATGCAGATAAGAGAAACGCTTGATGGTGGCAAACCCGCACCTGAATACTTGCAAACAGCCGGTTTCGTTGTCCAACTTAGTATTTCAGATGGGAAGATAAAAGACGCAGCGCGGTACTTCAATCGAGCCGCGGAACACGCTTTGAAAGACAAGAATACTACAAAGGAAGAAGCCTCCACGTTCCTTGAGTTGAGTAGCTCATTAGCTCAAAAGGTCTTAAAGTCCGGTGATCTCAAAACCTACGAAACAGTCTTGCAACATCAGCTGGAATTAAAAACAAAGTTTGCCATCACTCCGGTATTTGACGAGCACAGATTGCTGGCGAATGCTCTTGCACGCGAGAACCCAAAACAGGCGGAGAAGCATTTCGAGGCGGCTCTGGTAGCAGCCGGGTCATCTAATGAAAAGCTGTTCAATACACGGCAGGGTTTTGCAAAATTTCTGGAGGATCAGAATCGATTAACGGACGCAGAAAAGTACCGCAGGGCAAACCTGGAATTGTCCGACAAGAACCGAAATTTCTTTTCCGCCAACACAGACTTAGCTCGCAATCTTGAACGCCAGAATAAGGATACAGAAGCTGGGCAATTGTACCGTGAAGCTATGAAAAAATGGGAGCAGGGTGCAACGGCCTCCACCTTTACCGAGGGTGAAACCGACGCCGCATTTCTGACGAGCTATGCGGCGTTTCTCAAACGCACAGGAAACAATGAAGAAGCGACCAAAGTTGAAGATAACGGCAAGTTTATTCAGTTAATGAAGAGCGCAGAGCGCTCATACAAAAACGCTACTAATAAAGACGAAACGTTGAAGCAATTTGAACAGGCAATGGTACTTTGGGAGAAGGGTGCTTCAAATAAGAAGCAGGGCGAACTTTTCTTGAAAGTCTATGCCGATTTTCTCGAATCAATTGAAAAGACGGAACACGCAAAGCAAGTTCGCGCAAAGAGCAAGTAGTCTTCTGAATGATGAGTAAAGAAGAAGACTTACCAAAGACTAGGAGGTCTCAGATTGAAAACCGCGGGAACAAAAATCGATCAATCGATTGACGACTTCACCCGGCTGCCATTCGCCCTCGTCGTTGTATCGACGTCTTATCGGATTTTGCCTGGTAAGAAAGCAGACGATCAAACTGAGCATGAACTCGAACCGCCAGTGATAATCGGCATCTGACAGCCCGGGTGTTACCTGCTTGAATGCTTCAATAAACTCGTTTCGACAGGCCTCATAGTTTTTATCCACAAGTGAATAAACTGGTTCGGGCTCAGTTTGAGCGCGTCCAAGGAACAGTGACAGTGTTTCGCCTCTTTTTCCCATCTTCTTGATCATCGAGAGCGGCGGTTCATAGAAGGCCCGCAATATCGGTGTGATTTCGTTCTCTGTTGGTTCATGGAGCACAGCTCGCAATTGTTCTAACTGTTGCGTAACTACGGGGACTGCAAAGCGTTCCATGACCTCAACATACAGGTCTTCTTTGGTGCCAAAGTGATAAGCAACGGCTGCCACATTTACCTTCGCGTCTTTGATGATTCCACGCAACGAGGTGCCGGCGAAACCGTTCGTTGCGAAGTGCTTTTCTGCTACATCAAGGATGTGCGTTCTGGTGTCCTTCACTGCGGTGGGTTTCATTGTGCTCACTTCTAATTGAGATTGATTCTGTGAAATGATCGCTCTCGCGAATTTCAAGGATTCACTCAGAGACGACCACTCGATTCATCGATTGGATTTACTGACGAGCTAGCGCAACTACAGGGGGCTGGCGGAGATACTCGATTGATCTATTGATATTCACTAACAGCTAGCCACTCACTTCATTCTTTTGATTCCAACTGGACTTACTGATGACTTTTCCTTAAGATGTCGAGTTCCAAATGAATATACCGCAAGATCACCAGATGGACTGATCCGTTCGCGTCTATAAAGCAGAAAGTCAGTTGTTCTGTAATAATTCGCTCCCGTTGTATGTTGGTATAGCGCTCGTCGGTAGCTCCAACGCATTGCGCTGGTTCGCTGGACTACCTGGCAAGCAACCGCACTTGACGACACCACAATTGGTATATTTTTCGAGAAAAACATCACCGGCGATATGGTCAAGTAGAAAACATCACACCCCTGAGATATTTTTTCGCACATGACGACATCACCTGTGGGCCGTCATTAAGTTAAAGTGGTCAATCACTCTAGAAAATGCAGGTGAGGCCGTGGAAGCATATCGTCGAGTGTCAGATCGCAGTGTGCGCTGCCTCCGCCATCCGGGCCAGTGTGTGTGGCGCAGTCGCAGCGTGATCCGCATTTTGCGCCTCGCTGATCGTCGGCGGGTGG
>JAKFUT010000339.1 GCA_021732565.1 Candidatus Obscuribacterales bacterium | reverse complement strand
ACACCTGCAGTGTGCTTCAAAAAATGAGTTCCCAATCCGCGTAAAGCTCGGGAAAATTCCTCATCAATAAAATAATGATCTTTCATGGCTTCTTACCGTGAGTTTCGTTGAGTGGCAACCAGCTGCCACTGTCCGCGGATCGAACAATTGACAGTTTACACCAGATGGTGCGTTCATTCTTCTATAAAAGACTAACGAATCGAGTGTACTGACGTGGACCATAGCGCTGAGTTCCCAGAGATGAGAATCTTGTCAGTATCGTAAATCATGAGAGCTAATTGTTAGTCCGCACTAAGCGTGTCCGTCCACAGGGTCCACTGACACCTTCACGCCCCCTCGCTCGCCCTCTTTACCCCAAGTTCCAGCCAAACTCGCAGTTTACTTCTAACCGCTCCCTCCGGTTCCTCTGTCGCCTGCGCGGGGGTTAGCCGCTCGCTTCCAGCCCCGACTCCATGAACGAGCTTCAATTTAGAAGGCCCCTCTTTCTGCATGCTCCACATATACCCGCGCTAAAATATTCGCTCATTCAAATTAACAGAAGGTGACGAATAATGCCGCTCAACCACTACGTTACACTTGGAAACTCAGGGCTGCGAGTTAGCCCCTTTTGTCTCGGCACGATGACCTTTGGCAAACAATGGGAGTTTGGTTCAACAGACGAAGAGGCCGTCGCAATTCTCCGCCGGTTCATTGATCTGGGCGGCAACTTTCTTGATACAGCCAATTTTTATACCAAGGGCAATTCTGAACTAGTCATCGGCGACTATGTTAATTCCCAAAAATTGCGTCGCGACAGCCTGGTAATTGCAACAAAGTTTTTCGGCTCGTTGTATCCCGGAGATCCCAATGCGGGCGGCACAAGCAGGAAATCCGTGATAGCAGCATGTGAACAATCGCTAAAAAGATTACGCACCGATTACATCGATCTTTACTGGATGCACTGCTGGGACCGACTGACTCCCATCGAAGAAACAATGAGCGTTTTGAATGATCTTGTGCGTGACGGAAAGGTGCGTTATGTAGGCTTTTCAGATACTCCTGCCTGGAAGACCACTCAGGCTCAGATGGTGGCGCTACAACGAGGGTTAGCACCACTGGTAGCATTGCAGATCGAGTATTCGCTTCTAGAACGAACCGTAGAAGGTGAATTGGTTCCGATGGCACGAGAATTGGGTCTGGGTATAACTCCGTGGTCACCGCTAAAGTTTGGAATACTGAGCGGGAAGTACACCCGAGAAAACGCGGGAAAGGTTGACATTACACGTGGTGACTGGGTTCGCAGCACGCTCAATGAGCGCACCTACGACGTGGTAGATGAAGTAATTCGCATCAGCAAAGAAGTTGATTCCACCCCTGCAAGAGTGTCACTGGCATGGTTGCTTGCCCGGCCAGGCGTCACATCTCCAATTATCGGTGCACGGACAATGCAGCAACTGGAAGACAATCTCGCCGCATTAGACCTGAAACTGGACCAAAAGCACATAGATGCACTAAATACGGTATCAAAGCCGGCACTCAATTTCCCTCACGATTTTGTTAACAACAACGGACCATGGGGATGGGGCGGCTGCACCGTCAATGGTGTCACACATGGCGAAAACCCACTCGCTCCGAAATCCGAAGAAGAAGTTGCACGCCAACCAGCGCGGGTATAGGCCTAAGATGGAACCAACGGGCGGAGTGAATTAAGTAAGTGCGGAGCCTCCGTCCGATTGGTCAATCTCGCCCAAGTCCGTTGTTTTTCAGCCATAATTAAGCTGGCGAGCCCAACTGAGTACAGCCGAGGACGAACACCAGGCAGCGAAATCACTTGCGGTCGGTCAGGGCTTCAAGATGTCGCGCGCGTTGAACCGCTTGTGGATTCTATGCGCCAGGAAGTATGTTAGTGGCTTCCGACAGGGATTACACTTCTGATCAAGAATGAGATGGGTCAAAACAGACAGAGTGATACCAACTCGATAAGGATGCCTATCTGGACGTCTACACAACATAAAAAACAGGGCGATTAATTCATATGAATGAAGCGGTAGATAAAGCTTCCCACTGTATTGTTCGTGCTTCGCTTCCTTCACTCGATCCCAGTGCACCTTCCAGCCATGAGCCTTCACATAGTCAACTATGTGATCGATATCTATCATCCATCCCACTAGAAAACTGGCGATTCCAGCCCCCTTCGACTTGTATCGGTGATAGGTAAACAAACCGATTCCAGCCGAAGTCAAAATATGTCCGAGTGTCCGCATGTATTTGGAAATTCTCCCTACTGCCGACGAGCAGCCGAACAAGCGAAATTATTAAAAGATTTCTACCTGTACTTATACCCCTTTTTGAACAAAGGTGCAGCTTTTTAACTGGCCGGGAGGAAACAATTGAGCCGGCTTCAGGTCAGACACCTTGGAGTTACGGTATTCTTTGAATGTGAGAGATCTCAGGAGCCGGAAGGGGTGAAGGGCTTGAATACTAGTCTTTATCGAGCGCAGCTGCTCGCACTTGCACTACTAGTTAGCGGCGGAACCGTTGCTTTAGGGCAAAATGCCAACAACAACTATCGGCTACCGTCCGACGGTTCTACCGGCGCAGCCTATGCGCCCAATCCCAGGGCTGTCAGCCTATACAATCTGGGGCTGACTGCTTACAAACAAAATAGCCCCGAATCAGCCATCATATTCTTCAAACGCGCATGCGACATCGATGCGAATTTAGCCGATGCCCAGTACAACCTCGGAGTTATATATCAGTTACAAAAACGATATAAGGAAGCTGGCCCCAGGTTTGAAGAAGTGTTACGCATCAAACCGACAGATCCTGATGCCCACTTCCAACTCGGGTTGATCCTGCAAGAGACAGGACATCCGGCAGAGGCTCGGCAGCACCTCTCCGCCATTGCTCCAAACAATCCGCATTTCCCTGAAGCTCAACGTCGCCTCACACAGATCTCAGAAGGCACCACTGCACCGTCTCAGCCCGACGGTTTGCGAGACGCGTCGATGACTTCAACCAATCCGTACGCAGGAGCCGGAGTGTATGGAGGGCAACAATCTTCTGCTACTCCCCCACTTGCTCAAACTCAGACTTACGCTGCACAGCCTCCGCAGCAACCTGCTGCACAACCGCCGGCATACACTTCACCACAGACCAGCTACAGTTCTCAACCATCGCCTTACATTCCAGCCCAGTCCTCCTACCCTCCGCAGTCGGCCTACAACCCGCCCCCCCAGGCACCACAATCGATATTTACTCCGACCCCGCCGCTACAAACTCAGCAACCCGCTCAAAATTCGGGAACATCAGGCCAACAACCGGCCACTGCATACGGTGGCAGCACAGGCCAGTCCATCTCCACGCAGACAGCTCCGCCGGCGTCGGCAGCGCCCGCCGCATCCGGACCTACTCCAACCATGGCCAACACCAGCCTCCGCATTATTGCAACTGGTTTTTCGGCGCCATCAGGACTCACATTTGACCGCAACGGCAATTTGTACGTTGCAAACTACATGAGCAATAGCATCGACCGCATTGGACCAGATGGATCACGAAGCACATTTTGCACGGGCACTAGTATTCGCGGACCGATCGGATTGATAGCCGACGAGAGCGGCAATATCTTCGTCGCAAATTATAATGGTGGCACGGTCGCCAAAGTAAGCCCCGCAGGAATCTCCTCCATCATCGCCAGCGGATTCAAGAAGCCCTACTATCTGACCCTGGATCGCGAAGGCAACCTGTATGTCACCCAACAGGAAGATAACTCCATCGTGCGAATTAGCCTTCCGCGAACCCTCGGATCAAAACCTCCTACCCCTTAAGCACGTATCCACAGATGCCGGCACAGTATGATTCTAAGTCTTTCCGTTGGCACAATACCGTAAGGTATATAGCAAGTGCCAGATATTTTTTCGGACCTCTTTTTTTCATACAAAATAGATTGGAATTTTCAGGTCGCGAAAATATTCCTGAAGGCCCGGTACTGTTTGTGGCCAATCACTTGTCCGGTTGGGATCCACCTCTAATAGCCCGAGTGACAGACCGCCCGGTTTCCTTTCTGGCGAAAGAAGAGCTTTTTTCAAACAAGTTCCTCAACCCGCTAATCAGAGCTTATGGAGCAATCTCAATTAATAGAGACAAACCAGAACCGTCAACATTCAAAGCAGTGAAGGAAATGCTGAAGCGGGGGTGGTGCCTGGGCATGTTCATCGAAGGCACCCGCAATAAGACTCCAGGGGTGCTGGGGCCGCCACATCTGGGGCCTGCTTATTTTGCCAAAGCGAACAAATTGCCCATTGTTCCGATCGGAATTCTCGGCATGAACGAGAAAGGGGGCAAGGCTCGCGTCATTATCGGCAAGCCTATAGAGGCATCCAGTAATCTTGATGAGACAACATGGCGAATCATGGAAGCAATATCGGAGCTCACTGGATTCGGGCTGCCTCCGCGAGAACTGTCTGCAAGAGGTCCCTCGATTGAAAAGACGTCTGGCAGTGCCTGACCATTAAAAAGTTGGAATCATGTCCCAGAGCTTGCCCATCAACGAGGTGTGCTCGGAATGCATTTTGCCGTCGGGAGTCTTGGTCCACTTTGTACCATCAGCCTCTTCACTCACGGTAGTGCCATCTGGATAGGAAGAAAACTTAGAGCCATCAGGATTGTATTGAACACGGGTCCCGTCCGGGCTTTTAACAGTAATCATGCCGTCAGGAGAATTGGTGATGAGGGTGCCATCTTCCAACGTCACAGATTGATAATCGTCAATGTTGAATTCTTTGGTCTGCCCGTCAAGTCCATTCACCGCGTCTTTTGGATCGAATTGATCTTTCGCTGGATCGACCTCGCCAGTGGGTTTTCCAGGCACATCGCTTGGTTGTGTTTCACCAGTCGCAACATGCTCCTTTCCAGGCACTTTGTTCTGCACGTCGCCCAATGGCGCAGGCCCGGACTGCTGAATCATTTTATCGAAACCCTTGCCGCCGAAGATATCATCAGAAAAGTCAAGAATTTGATTCGGTATCATTCCACTAACGACATTTTTGACATCACTCATCCCTTGTTTCATGTCATTCCACAATCCGCTGGAAAGATCGGTGGATTGAGTGTCTTTGGTGTCGTTCTCTACGCGTTCAGCTTGCTCAGACGGATTCATCAAATGAGACCCCAACTTGTATAAAGTGAAATAGTAAAAAGTTCCGCGAGTCGAAGTTCTGCGGATGTAATCTTCTACGTCAAGAGACTACACTTTAGGTGGGTTCAGTCGAGAATGCTCGTAGTCTTTGGTTCCGGGACTTGCCATAGAGCGGAACAGCTTGTTCGGCTCTATGGCGCAATCATTGAGTCTGGTAATCCATCCCTTAACTCTCTCATGAACGCCTACAGCGGCGACAGCTCCCATGCCTGTCTGAATTTGAAGGGTGTATTTTTTCTTCTTGCTTTATCGCGCCATTCCCTCTGAGAGAAGCCTAATTCTATGTGGAATAGAGTTGTAGAGCAGGCACCAAAGCGCCAGGAGTGCTTAAGTAGAAAGCCGACGCTTGTGGTTGAATATAACCAGCAGCACGGCATCCAGGAAACGCTGCAAAAGGGCTCGGAAACATTCTTATGGTTTGGCTAATTGATTGGCGTAGAACATGTGTGAAACAATTGGGTAAAACCCTGTCACGAATCGGAGTTGTTGCAGTGGTTACTAGATGTCTTTCATTCTTTCTCCTAATCTCGTCGGGTTTATTTCTAGCGCTTCAACCAGCGACGGGGCAGGTGCTGGAATTGGATCGCGGATTGCCCACAATCGAGCCGGTGCCCCAGACCGGACCAAATGTTCTCAAAGGCGGAGTCAACAAAGACAATCCCAAGGGACCCTCTGGCCCCCCCAGGCTAGACGCCACACCGATGATGTGTTGGATTGACGACACAACTTCCCTCAAAGCCGTTATAGTCTGCGTTCATGGTCTGGGCCTCCATAAGGGAACATATTCGCAATTCGGCGAACGTATCGCGAAGTCCGGCTATGCGGTTTACGCGATGGATATTAGGGGTTTCGGTTCTTTTTTGGAGCTGCCGGGCGAACGCAAATGTGACTTCCCTCGATGCCTCGATGACGTTTACAGCGCGCTAGACATGGTTCATAAAACTCATCCCGGACTTCCGGTATTCCTTCTGGGCGAGTCCATGGGTGGTGCCATAGCCCTTCGAGTGACAGCAGAACATGCAGACATGGTTGACGGACTGATCTCCTCGGTTCCCGCTGCGGAGCGCTATGGTCAAGCTAAGAACGCGATCAAGGTGGGAGTTAAACTTCTAACTGCGCCAAACAAAGAAATGAATGTCACAGATGTGGTGGTGAATCAGTCGACAAACAAGCAGGAACTTCGCGATGCCTGGCTCAAAGATCCTCTGGCCCGTTTCTCACTCACGCCAAAGGAGTTGCTTCAGTTTCAACATTTTATGGAAGCCAATGAACTCAGCGCACGAAAGATAACGAAGACGCCGGTACTCATGGTTCAGGGAACGAGCGATAAGCTGGTCAGGCATGACGCCAATGAAAATATAGTAAATCACATTCCTTCACCAGACAGCCAATTGGTGTTTGTAGATAGTGCAGAACATCTTATTTTCGAAGAAGGACAATTCAACAATAGCGTAATCACACTGGTATCCGATTGGCTGCAGAGTCACTTGAAACCATCGACCGCCGCCACGACGATCAAAAGTTCAAATTAGCAGCCAGCCCTGGAGTTAAGAGGGAACGGATCGGCTTTTGGTGCTTCAATTTGCAGGGCTGCTATTACCAAAAGTCTCTCACTAACTCACTGGCGGACTTGCCTCCGTAAGTGATGTTTTCAGCAAGCCGGGTGAGACTGCACCACTATGTGACGGCCTGCTCATCGATTTTTCACGTCGACCCGGCCGATTCAGGTGTGGCAGAGCTGGCCATTGCGTCAGTTAGTCTTCGTGCATCCGACAACAACCCGTTTAACCGCTTCTGCACGTCAGGATCGGTTATGCTCAACGCATCGAATGATGAACCATCGGCATAAACAAAACGCGGAATGATAATACAACGAAAGTCGAGCATCAGACTGTTCGCTACGCTCATCACAGACATGTAACTGGATTTGCCGCCAGCCGCGCACATAAACCCGACTAACTTTTCGCTCCACGCCCTACCGGTAAGCTCAATCATATTCTTCGCCGCAGCGCTTACATCAAAATTGTAGATCGGTACAGCGACGAGAATGCAAGACGCCGCCGAGATCATCGATTTGAGCTTGCCGGCATTTTCGTCACCGAAGCTACTGTCACTACCGCACAATGGCAACGGGTAGTCTCGGAGATCAACAAATTTGCTATCCCCGAGCAACTCGGCAGACCGTAACGCCAGTTTCCGGCTATTGCTGTCAGAACTGAGACTGGTACTTATAATCAAAATCGAACCCGTCATGGCAACTTCCTATCAACTTACCGACTTACGCATCTGATATTGTAGTCGCAGAGAATCTGAAAGTGAGGTGCGCGACAGATTTCGGTGCTCTACGAACACTCCCCTTAGCGAGGGCAGCAAATCTCAAGGAAACCTGAAAATAAGTGAACAGCGACCAACCCCTTGAGGGGTTGAAGTCTGAGCGAAAGTTCAGAGGCTGTTTCACAAAAGCAATGAACCATGACTGCTCGAGAGACTATCGAAGCAAGCGATTTTTCCGAAAACCCGTGACAGCATCCTTCATAAGATCCAAGCCGCCTAATCCTTGCAATACCAATAAAAATATTACAACAGGCGAAATCACAATCACTTTTCCAATAGCCGTCTGGAGAAAAAAGACGATGGCATACTCTGTGTTGTAGGCCACTCCGCCTCCGCATGCTAGTACTTTTGGAACGGACACAATGAATGCCAGGAATAGGGCGATAATCCATACTTTCATCGACCAATCCTCACACTGACTAGACCATCATAGTGC
>JAKFUT010000236.1 GCA_021732565.1 Candidatus Obscuribacterales bacterium | reverse complement strand
ACTTCCTCCTCGGCCGCCATTCTCGCCGGGAATTGTATTGTCTAAGGATGTATCAGGTGCTGCAGCAAATTTGCCAGCTTTGTCTAATTCGGCGCCATTGCCTCCCCTCACCAACGGCCTGACTATTTTAGCAAGCAAGGTATTTCCTGGTGCTTCACGTCTCGGTTCTCACAATGAGGGAATCTTGGTACGCGCAGCGCAAGATTGCTCATTTGAGCGGCCATCACCTTGTGCCGTCAAGTTGAAATCCGGCAAAGCGATTATCTCTGTCCGCCGGCCCAGCGAATTAGGGCTGGTGATAACTTCTATAGGAGAAATTTCTCTCGATGCCAATTGCGATCTGTTGATTTACGTCGAAGACGAATTGATTCGTGTGCTTAATCTAGGCTCCAGCGGGACTGCGTGTAAAGTAAAACCCGGGAACGGCATTTTCTCGAACACGCGAAAAGATATTTTGTCAATTCGCCCCGGGTTTGAATTGGTGTTGAGCACTACAAGGTTGCACCGTGATCAATTGCGTCCGGCCGACGGGATAGCCCGCCGCAGAGCGAAGCTGTTTGAGGAAGGCCGAATAGCATTGTCGGAATTCTCAGTGCAGAGTGTCCTTCAGTCGTGTGATCTCATTATGGCGATGGAGCAAGAGAAAACGAACACGAGGGCTCAACATTTGTTGTCCGATATGTCAAAGATGGCGGCGGTGCTCAATTATGTCAACGGCTCCGGCTATACCTACAATGGAAGCCGGTTGGCTTCTAAAGGAAGAGAGCAATAAGTCAGTGCATGGTTGCTGCAGGCCACCACAACCACCCGCTCTTGTCGTCGTAATTTCGAGGTTCTGGAGTAGAGGGATTGTGCCTTAGAATTTCAATGCGACTGTCGACAAGTGCCGCTGCATCGGTTCGATTTAGCTTGCGCAGTATACTTGCGTATTGCTCAAGATATGGAACATTGTCGCAAGAGTCTTTTCCCCACTGGTTTTCCTTTATCAATAAGGCTTTTGCATAGAGAACTTCAGCTTCGGCGTATTTTTCCTGCCGGTCGTAATTCACTGCAAGGTCAAGCAAAGCGTTACCGACTGATTTGTGCGATTTGCCGAGTTGGCGAGTTCGAATATCCAATATTCGAAACATATGAGGCTCCGCCTCGCCGTAAATTCGCGCCCGGCGCAGACATTTCACCACACCGTATAAATTGTCCGCCACCGCCAGCGAATCTGCCCCCCAACAAGACTCTGTCAGGGGCAACGCTTGAAAATAGAAGGTCACTGCTTCCTGAAATCTTGCCTGGGAATACAAAATTAGACCAAGATTCTGCAGATCAACAGAGCGTTGTCCGGGTGTATAGGAGGCAGTGGTTTGGTCCAGCACCCTTCGCATGCCTTGCTCTGCCTGCTCATATTGCCCCTCCTTAACCGCTTCTCTGGCAGCAGTCACCAGTAACTCTCTTTGACTGTCGGGCTCAGCACCACATTCAATCGGAAGGACGACAGCGATCATCACAGTTAGGGTTATGCCAATTCGGACCGGCAGGCTCGCACGTAATGGCGTGAGAATTCGCATGTTCTTTCAACAAAGTAAGAGTTTGTTGTTATATTCCCATGGTCGAGCGGATTTTATCATCAGGAAAATGACCTCTCGGCTGAGCTTTTCCTCGATTAGTTCGAGCGTGCCGTATAATCCACAGTCTCATTCAGTGTGCCCCCGCAGAACTCCAGCCCGAGGTCGGTCAGAGCGTGGCACAGTGCGCGGAATGTCAAATCGTGCAAATGTGATCTTGTGGTGGTATACGAGCACCAGGCTACACTTTTGTCCCACCCGATGGAACAGAAGCGTGGGCTCGACGCACATCTGCTCAGACAAGACATAGACTGAAACGGAATTTTTCCTGCGACCGAAGCGACTTGTAACGGGGTTGGCGTATCGTCTCCTCGCATCGGAAGATAGACAATGCGATCATTGGCAATGCCCGATTCCCTGAGTATCCGTGCACCCTCATGAGCTTCTTCAATAGCCGAACGCCTTACCAGAAAATTCACGCCGCTTCGAATGCCCGCCCGGGCCAGTCGATCTACCTGCGAGATCACGCGGTTTATCTCATCGCGGCGATCAGGAAAATGAATCGAGATGTGAATCTTGTTCGGGCTAACTGCAATCAGCCGGTCGAAAAATTGATCAAGAAGCAGCCCGTTGGTGGTAAGCGAGCGAAACAAAGTGCCGTTCAATTGCTCCAGTACGTCGAATATTCCATCAAACTGAAGTGGCTCACCACCGCCAAAAGACACGGACTTGACGCCATTGAGGGCACAGTCGTTTACGAATGTGCCCAGCGATTCGCTGTTCCACGTGGTGCCACCACCTGGAAGACTGTGGTTATAACAGAATGAACAAGCCTTAGTACACTTGTTAGTCACTTCTATCGAAATTCGTTCCAGGGACGTGACGGAGGTAGACACAATATTCTTCCTTGAAAGCTGTCTTCACTCAGGAGCTTCCGATGTCAGTCGATGCGGGTTGAGAGACTTCTCACTTATATGAACCGATTCGGCGCGGAATGGTGTTGTAGCATACTCCACTGGCGAGTTCATGAGAAAGCGCCTGATTGGGATAAATATTAGTTAGCGCCGAGTCTAATAAACACTTTCCGCAATCACCAGAACGAGCTGTGGCATTTCGCATGGCAGAATTCTGCTCGTTCGTTACCGGTTTCGTTACCGGTCTACAAAAGGAACACGCGAGTTGAAAAATCGCGTGTTCCGGCATTTTTCGATCGCACGGACTGATTGTTTACATTTCCATCTCATGGGGTGTATCTTGCTGAGGCTTGATTATGCGATCATCGCTCCTCTGGAGATGTACGTCTTCGCTTTCATGGTGCGGGTGAAAGAGAGCAGTGAACTCCTCACCATGCGGTTGTTCCACGAGCACCTCGGCAGCACCGGCTTCTTCCATAATCGCTTCAGCTTTGTATCTCTCTTGAACTGAGTTAACTTTTGCCGAAATGAGAACGCTTCCTGAGAGCTGATTTGTGACCTGCACACTACCGGCATATGCGGGAGTATCGAAATGGATGACACCACCGACCAAAAATCCTATATACGACCCGGCTGCGGCACCAGCAATTGATGCTAATAGCGGAATTACTCCGAGAAAAAATCTGAGGCCCGGTAAAAATGTCATCGCTATCCAGGCTGAAACGGCACCGAGTATGGCACCGGCTATACTGCAATAGATCAAATACATATCTGGTCCGGCGCCGATAAGCGGATAACTGATTTGCCGAATATCATCGTTGTCTCCGCCGATTACCGACAGGCTTTCTTTCGGGAAACCTGCGCTAAGTAAGCGACTGATCGCATCTTCTGCGTATGTACTGTTGAAGTATACTCCGGTGACTATTTTGGGCGAGATTGTACTTTTGCGTGGCATTTGTATTCACCTCTTTTTGGGCAATGTTGTTGCCTTGTGTATCCCTCGTCGATGTGCATGCCGGATTCCTACGCTTTCTTCTCATCAGTGAGGAGCCCGGTGCTTCACCGCTTCTCCGCTTTTCAAACAGCCCCGCTCTCGAAACGGAGCTGTCCGATTGGCACACGAGGCCGAGGTGCGAAGAGCGACTCAGCTACCTGCCCGAGCCTGTATTTGGGCGGGACTTGATTCCGAGATACCTGTAAAAATAAATGGTCAGTGTTTTCTATGACGACCATAGCACGTAGACGGCAGCGAATTGCTTCGCCGCTTTCTCAAGGCGGAAATAACCGCTAGTCGGACGTTTCAAGGCGCATTTCGGCTCACTTTAATATAGTTTTGTGAAAGCAATAAATGTATTGCCGAGGTTGAGAATGCCAGCAGAAGTAAAATCTTGTGGGGGCTGTAAATCGTCATGAGAAGACGCATTTGGAGCGCCGCCATTGCTAGATGGAAATACATTCTCCCCCAGTGTACCGGTGGATTTATTGCCGATCAAAGCGCAATTAAAATATGCAGATGCGATAAAACACTAAAGATTGGCATTACGGGCTTACCTCAATGCCTTCGCGAAAGTCAATCTCTTATTAGCGGAGTCGCCCGCGGAAAGGCCAGCCCTTCTCCGATTCGGAAGTGAGCTGAAATTTATTGTTAAGCGATCCATCTTGTCAATTTGACAGAAACTGCTCCAGTAAGACGCTAGACTAATTCAGAGCAAGACCACCAAAGTGCTAATCTGAAAAGAGGACATTTGTACGGGAACTGTCTGGACTACCGTACGTCGTGTGTTCTGTGCGTGGTTGCCACGGGCGTACTTAAGGGCCTAATGAAGAAAATCTTACAAGTAGTTGGTTTGTTGCAAGGTCCAGGAACTGCTTTGTTCGCTGTTGGCCGGCGCCTGGTCAGGTTATTGCTTAAGCGTCAGCCGCGAAGATTGAGTGTTCGCTTTGCCGCACAATCGGCAGGTTGGCTGTTGCTCGGGATAATAGTCGTTGGTCTGCTTAGTGCTTTTGTGTGGTTCGGGTTAGTTTGTTTGACCCTGCCTCCCGTGGAATTGGCTAGAGGCCTTAGCGTATTTGACCGCAACGATCACCTGATCTGTACAGTCTACGATGACGACCGCATTGTCGAGCCGCTTGAATTAAAGCGAATTTCAAAGTGGGTACCAAAGGCATTAGTTGAAAGTGAAGATCACGGATATTACGAACATCGGGGAGTCAGCGCGCAGGGCATCGTTCGCGCGATGGTAGCCAATGTGAACGAAGGGCGAGTGGTTCAAGGTGGCTCAACCATAACTCAGCAATTGTCAAAAAACATGTTCTTTGCCCGAGAAGGTCGCAGCTTTAGCCGGAAAATGAAAGACGTGGCCATGGCACTGGCTCTGGAGCGCAAATATACCAAGAATCAAATATTAGAGGCTTACCTGAACAGCACTTACTTTGGAACCGGTGCTTACGGTATTGAACGCGCGGCAAAAACCTATTTCGGTAAAAGCGCCAATGCTTTAACTCTTGCAGAGTCCACATTTTTGGTCGGTCTAGTAAATGCTCCCTCTAAGCTAAGCGTTCATGCCAATATCGACGATGCTACAGCACGACAACGCCGTCTTATCAATGATATGTTGCACGATAAGCAAGTTTCGGAAAAAGATGCGCGTGCGGCCTTAGCTCAAAAACTAACATTCCGTAATCGTGCCTATGTACCGGCATACACCTATTATGTGAACCAGGTTCTGGAAGAGCTGAGAGAAAAGCATGACAAGCAAATGATGTACGATCGCGGTCTGAGGGTCTTTACTTATATGGACCCTGAGGCGCAGCGATTAGGCACCATTAAGCTGTCGCAGGGAATCAAGCACTCGCCGCCGGGAGTCAGGGAAGGTGCGCTGGTATCAGTATCGGTGGCAGATGGCGGTGTTCTGGCTATTGTCGGCGGGGTTGATGGCATTCGCAGCCAGTGGAACCGTGCTCTTTCGCCTCATATGGCGGGGTCGGCGTTCAAGCCATTTGTTTACCTTGCCGGGTTGAATTCTGGAAAAATCGGACCCGATACCGTTCTGCTCGATGCTCCGTTAACGCCTTATGACGAAGGGTTTAAGAATTACAATCCACAGAATTATGATGGTCGTTATTTGGGTTGGATCACTACCCGAAAGGCGATAGCTCTGTCAAGAAATACATGCGCAGTGCGAGTAGCTACATCAGTTTCTCCTGAACAAGTTGTGTTGACGGCACGAAAGGCCGGCATTAAATCGAAGATGGAGCCAAATCCCTCAATTGCATTAGGAGCCTGCGGCGTTAGCCCCCTTGAGCTGGCGAATGCATACGCTACGTTAGCTCGTGGAGGGGAAACCATTGAACCTCAACTGATAAGACGAGTGGAAACGGCCGAGCATCGAGTTATCGATAAGTGCGATTCGAAGAGAGAACGCGTATTTGACCCTGAGCCTGTGGCTCAGCTGGTTGATGCGCTTCAAGACGTGGTCGAAATCGGGACCGGAACCAAAGCGAAACTGCTCAATCGCCCCGCCGCCGGTAAGACCGGCACCTCTGACGGACCCACGGATATCTGGTTTGTCGGATTCACCGCTGATATGGTCACAGCGGTATGGGGTGGAAATGACGAGTTTAAGCCGATCGCTGGTGCCCATGTGACCGGGGGCACCGTCATGGCTCGCATTTGGCATGACTACATGTCGTCCTATTACCAGGCTCATCCCACGGTGCCAGGCACATTCGTTGCACCGTCACAGCCTCTAATTGAAGACGAGGGTGCGCCCCGCTACTATGAAGTGGCTCCGCCTGTGGCTATAGATCATATGGTCGATTATGTAGAGCGAAAATTTGATGATAGTGTCGAAGAAGGACAGATGCCTCCTTCGGCTCCTGTGATCCAACCTACTGAGCGACATCGTCCAAAATTGCTGCGACGCATTTTCAACTTCTTCAAGTCGCTATAGGGCGAACATAACGTTGAATCATTTGAATTTTTTGAACTCCGCGGATTTCTGTTAGAGTCCCTCCATGCAGATCCGGACTAGCTCAAAGAGAACCGCTGCTTGCTGTGGTTGCGCCTTCACACAGTAAGAGGGCAGCAGGATCGTCGTTCGTGGAAAGAAGTTTTCGCAGACGCTCAATGTATAGAAGAAGCTTCTTTGCAATTTATGCAACCCCCGGTTTCCCGCAAGAGAATGTGTGTTGTGTGTCGAACACTTCGATGTCAAGTATATAATCAATTGATTGATAGGTTCGGCATCGGGGGAGTCCAATGGCCGGTAATGATTTGCATGTTCTAAAAATTGACCTGGCGATAGCCAAGCCCGGGGAAGTGCAGCCTCAAGCTGATGAAGCTACGCGTCGGCTGTTTGAGGAAACGTCTTCAGCTATTGTGAAAATTGAAACGGCAACAGCTACCGGTACCGGTTTTGCCGTTAATCGACCCGGTTTGATAATCACTGATTATCATTGCATTGCCGGTGCTAGGGAAATCAAAATTCGCACGCCTAACGGGAAGCTTTATCGAGCCAGGGTTAAGGATATTGACGATATTAACGACTTAGCGGTTCTGGAAATCGACGGGAAGGCTCCTGCGGAGCTGAAGCCGTTGAAGTTGGCCGCAGCCGACAGCCTTAAACCCGATGATAGAGTAGCTGCACTGGGACACCCGGAAGGCTACGCTCCGATTTATATTTCGCCGGGATATTTTGTAAGTAAACTGCGATTTGGAGATAAGTTATTCGAGACTGAAACCGGCAAATCTCCCGACGAGGTGTCAAAAGATCCGGATGTCAGTCCCAAAGACAAAGAGGATTTTCGCCAGATTGCCGAGCGTCAATTTCTCTACAGTAGGATTCATGTTCGCCACGGTAATTCCGGTGGCCCGTTGCTCGACAGCAATGGTAACGTGGTGGGTGTAGCGGATATCTCCGTTGATAAAGAGAAGTATTCTCACACGGTGTTCACCCCCGTATCAGATGTCCACAAAATGCTCAATCGGGAGACACCAAAGTTTGCGGCGACCTATACACACACCGGCGAAGAGTGGACGAATGTTTATAAACAGCAGCTCCAAGAACATACGCTGGGGACCCTGGGTTCCACAAGTCTAGCTGGCGGCGCGGGATATTATGGGCTGATGACGGGCCGCAAATACGTCAGGGGTATTCTACCTGCTGCACTTGGCCTTTATGGCTTAGTATCCGTGGCTGATGACGCGCGAAGTTTTTCTTCTTCGACAAACACTCGCGATTACTTAAAGTATGGCACCGCAACCCTGGCGGATACGAGTCTTCTTGCCGGTGGTGCCATGCGAGTGTTTGCAAAGCCTGTAATCTCAGCAACGCTCTCGGCAACACCAGTGCTGATGGAATCGTCTGCAATGCTCGGAACACGGGATTGATGACGCTGGAAGGAGTCGCCATGCGCTCCGAAGGAGTATTGTTAAAACAAACTCTCAGCAAAACGGGGCGCATAGGCGTAGCCCTTTTGGCTGCAGGGT
>JAKFUT010000410.1 GCA_021732565.1 Candidatus Obscuribacterales bacterium | reverse complement strand
ATCACCAACCCCGCCAGTGGTAGAAAGGCTTATAGATCCTGCTGATCCGGCAGAGTTAACAGCGTTTGAGGTCGAGACTGAACTGCCCGTAACGTTGATCGAAGTCACATCTAAAGTGGATGCGGACGTTATACTCACCGAGCCCCCGCTTCCACCCACAAGCGCATTTGCGTTGGTTGAGTCTGCTGCTGCACCTCCGCTGCAGTTGATGCTGCCTAATGCTGTCGATGTGATTGACACGGCGCCGCCATTTCCACCAATGACAGTGCTACCTGAATTATTGGTAAATGCATCTCCACCAACTGCCATGATGGACGAGCCTGCTGCTAGTGCTCCGGTGATTCCTCCGCCGGTTCCGCCTCTGGTTTGCCCTCCGCCATAGTTACCATTGCCGTTGGCGTTTCCGCCGCTCAGACTTAAGGTTGGAACACTCAAGATACCTGAAGACACGACGATTGAGCCACCGTTCCCGGCATTTATTGTGCCGTAACCCTCGCAGCAGCTTCCATTTGCGGCTCCGCCGATTGCAGAAATGGCGGTTGCCGAGATGGGTCCATTAACAGTAAGGCTACCTCCGTTGCCACCAGTTGTCGTGCCATAGTACGTGTAGCCGGAATTACTTGCAGTGCCTCCATTGAGGTTTATCGAGCCGATGGAGCTTGTGCTTGAGCAGTTAAGTGTGATACTGCCGCCGGTACCTGCTTGCGGAGTGCTTCCGTTCGCATCGCCTCCATTGGCGGTCAGCGTGCTGATCGTAATTGCTCTTGCCGCCGTCAGCGAGACCGTGCCACCAGTTCCGCCAGCGCCGCTGTTAGGTGCGGTGCCTCCGTTTGCGGTGAGTGTACTGATTGAAATGTCTCCAGCTGTTCCTGCGGCCGTTATCGTGATGTTGGCGCCGTTGCCTGCTGTACTAAGAACTGCGTCACTGCCGGAGGCGCTGATCGAACTTACTGTTATGGCGCCGTCTGTGGTGCTCAGGGAGATCAACCCTGCATTGCCAAAATCACTAGGTGCTTGGGAATTGATTGTACCGGTTGTAACCGGTCCTGCAATCGATGAGGCAATGGTCAGCGCACCGCCGCTGGTTGTGATGTCGCTGGTAGTGATTGACTTTCCCGCAAGTACGTTGATGGATCCTGCGCTGGTCGATGTCAGTGTTCCGGTAGAGATGTTGCCCTTTGTCGAGATATAAATGTTCGAGACTGCAGACATGTTCTGCGTAAATACGTTGCCGTTTTGAATAGAACCGGGGCCGTATGTGCCTCCTGACGGTGTACCGTTCGTCACCCACATATCGGACGATAGTACCGGCGTAGCATTATAAATTGCCACACTTCCGCCTGTGGCCGTGGCGTTGCTGGTGATTGAAGGCAGCGCTACGTGCTTGACACCAATCGCGGTTGCTCCCGCGATCACCGTAAGGCTTCCGTTTGTGTTGCCTGGAGCACCGGAAGTGTTTATCTGTCCACCGCTATTGAAAAGAATCTGGCCGCCCGTACCCCCGTTGTCATACGCAATCAGGGTGATGTTTCCGCCCGATGAACTGTTTGAAGATGAGTCCAGCACGGACGAGTTGTTTAATGAGATGCTCCCGCCGGGAGCCGTGGCACTTGCACTGATGGTGATGGTAGTGGTGTTGTCGTCACTCCCCGAAGAAGGACCACCTCCAGCATCGAGTGGTGCACCGGCCACAAGCATAATTTGTCCGCCACTGGTTGAGAGAGTGTGCGGTGCAGAGCTCGTTATGTCGCCGGATGCAAGTATTGCAAGGTCGCCCGTGACCGAGATGTCGCCTCCTATATCAACACTGCCGGCGGTATTGTAGTAGGTCGGGTCTCCGGTCAAATTGATGGATCCTAAACGAAGAACCTCTGTGGAAGTTGTTACATGAGCCTCTTTTCCGGTAATATTCAGCGTGCCTTGCAAATCGTGAGTGTTCAGAGTGATTGCATTGCCAAAAGCATTTATATTTGAGGCTAGTAAATTGCCTCCGGTCACCTGAAGGTCGGCCAGAGAACAAGCTGTCTGATCTCTTAAGTTAATCGATCCTAGTAGCGCTGACAATGTGCCGTTGAGGTTGTCGATTACAAGCGTTCGATTATTGGGGGCATTGATTGAAATGTTTTGCATCGCGGACATTAGTCCGCTGTTCAATACATATCCTGTAGTGGTGAAAATGTTTAGTGTATTTGCAGCAATTGTTGCTTGCACATTGTTCAAGCTCTGATTCAACACTGATGAGGCGGTGATATTCAAGACGCCTGGCGAGGTGATGACTCCGTTATTTACCAAAGTGTTTGTCACATTCAAGTTGAGATTGGCAGATGAAAAAACGCTTGTTCCCAGATTCGAAAGGCCGAACTGAGGGAGATTGCCAGAGAGCAATCCGGTCGATGTAATTTGCAGATTATGAAAGTTGAGAACGCTTGTTAGTCCAGCTGAGGTCTGAACGGCATAAAGTGCTCCTGCAATCACTGCTGATCCTGAAACATCCAGAGGGTTGTTGCTGTTGAATCCGATACCTATTGCGGAAACGTTCGTAGGAACATTCAATTGCGAAACATGAGCGAAGTCCGCCCCAATCGGCACGTATCCCGCAGATGCGGTGCCATTAGTGGAGATCACCATGGATTGCTGTTGCCCTGCCAGCACCTGATGCAGCGCGGCGAAAACCGTTGGTGTGACCAGTTGCCCTGGTTGAATGGTCATCACAGTGCCGCCAGTAACCGCCCCGACATTACTCAAGTTGCCTCCAACGTGAACAGCAACAGGAGATTGGTTGTCGGCCGTTACCGTTGTTGCCGTCGAGGTGAGGTCCATACTGACCGTGGAGTGTGACTGGCCCCCAGCTGTACCACTTGGCGCACTTTGGCTATGCGCAATTGGCGCTAACCCAATCGCTGAACTCAGAACCAGAGATGCAGCGGTTAGAATCCGCCAATGCTTCATAATCGAATCCCCCAGATTCCATATATAACGTTCCCTGTTGCTTTGTGCATGAAACTATCAACAGCCTGCGACACTCTGGAGTGACGGTGCCCAAAAAAAATGTCCTTAATGAGACAAAGAACCACACATGGTCGGTCTAACATTACGATCTCGAGCCATGGTTTAACTATTGCCATATAGCCATCGTCAATCCTGTCACAGTCGGTCTGGCTGCTGTCAGTCTTGGAACTGCACACGTCGCAGGAGGACTGCGCCGCATTAGAACAAACCCGCAATACCGAACGGATCTGGAGAAAACTATAAGAACTCTCCACGGATGTATATCAGGCCAGAGCCGCGGCGAAATAGACCCTCAAACTCGTTTTAGGCCAATTTTGATCTGCTCAGCCCGCTAACAATTCGTGGTATCACTTTGCGTAATCGCATCGTCGTCTCTCCCAATATGCCGTGCGAAGACGGTCAAAGTAAAGTCAGAACGGCTGACACACGCAACCGAAAAGGATCGGCGTAGTGGCCGATCCTTCTCTTCATTTCTCTCTCTTTGTTTGTTCTTTCTTGTTTCTTTAATTCTTCTTGTTGAGCAAATTTTCCAGTGCTTTCCTGACCGAGGAGGGCAGCATGTCCTTTTCGGGAAATTCAGAGTCTCTCGGCGGACGCTGGGGCTGGGGCGGAACTATGCGATCCCAATCGGGAAGCCTATCGATGGGCAATCGGGGCTCCTCCCGGGGCCATGGTCTAGGTTCGATCGGATCCGGAAGAATTGGAAGTTCACGTGGCCACGGTCGAATTGGCGGGTCAATTCGAATAGGATCGGGACGCATCATGGCATGATCCACTACCCTGAATTTGGTTGAATCGGTTACTTCACCGGAGTCAGTGTTGATCACAACAAGCTGCCTATCCTGGAAGAAGATGCCTCTTAATCGGTTTCCGTCGTCGTCATTTTGGCGCGAATCCATGAAAACTCTGTTCTTGGAACCAGCTGCTTTCAATTTTTCATTGATCGATTTCACCAGCTCCTTCTCGCAGCCCATGTCGAATGCATCTTGAAATGCCTCTTTCATTTTGGTCTTCTCTTCGTCTGAGAGCTTGCCATCAAGTGCAGCATATTTTGCGATATCGCGAGCCGTTTTAGTGAGCAGGACATCCTTCTTATCTACGGTTATACCTTCGATTAGATCTCTCAGGGTGGATCGATCGCCATTTTCGTGTCGCTGCTCCGCGCGCTGCGCCGGAGTGATCGGTCCGTTATCTCCGGGCTTGACGGGCTGCGGCAAATAAGCAGCGCCAGCGGCATTTTCCCATGCAGATTGTTCGCCCTTATTGTCGTTGTCGGTGTCCTTTACACTGTCTGTGGTGACTTTCTTTTCCAGATCATCTTTGTCCATGGTAAATCTTCCTGCGCTGTTGTGAAACATGAAATACGCTTGCCGTGATCAGGTCTACCGCAATGAGACGATTCCTGGACAGAATTCCTCTTGGAAACTTTGTGAGATTCTGTAATTCCCTATACTGGCTGGTAAGCGGCTGTTGCTCTATCAGCTCGCCTATGCTCGACGCAAGACCCGAACGTCGCCATTGAGATTCCCGGCAACGGTGCTCCCTGTCAGGTGTTGAACAGGATTAATGCCTTGACGGTCTGAGTATTGTGCTTTCAGGCGAATTGTCAGCGCGACGAATTCAATGCGATACTTTTTCAACTTCAACTGGTGGTCCAGTCAGTCGACGCAGCATGGACCTGACAGCGACGCGTTGCTGAAGCAATGGAGATGCGTGAACCGTAGCAGGAGAGAGTTCGTTTTTTGTGAGGTCTGACAGCAATTTTGTCGCCCTTTCTTTGTCTGTTGCCGACAATACTTGCGCAAGCTGCATGCCCACTCCCAAGCGAACACATTCTTGTTCTGTTGATCCGTTACTCTTCAAACAATCAAAGATTCGTTCCAGTTTCCCAACGTTGTTCGTTCTAGTATAAATTTCGCCGAGTTTTGCAAGGGTTGTGCAGTTTCTAGAACGAAAAGCTTGTTCCTCTACGCCGGCGAGAAGCTTGTTGGCCTCCGAGTAGGTTCCGCAAGCGTACAGAGAATTCGCAAGCCTCAAGTCACACTCCAATTTGATTTTTCCGAGTCGTGGGGGTAGTTCATCCGCGAGAGCCTTGATAGATTGCAGTGATTCGATATCTCGCCTCTGCTCAAAGATCGCACTCAGTGTTCCGAGGCACCAGTCATCGTGACCCAATGAAGGATCTTTCCTAACCTTTTCAAGAATTTTGGTAGCCTCTGCTTCCCGCCCGTCTCTGTCTAACGCCGTTACGAGATGAATAGCGCATACGAGAAATTCCCCGCCCGATGTCTTATCTACGCTAGCATAGAGCTGACGTAACTTTGGCAAAGATCCCTGCGTGGCATAGATATGACCGAGCATCAATGTAATAAATTTCCGATATGGTTTCTGCTCCCTGAGCAGGATCTCGCTAATCACCTTGTCTGCTTCACGCGATTTCTTGTTAGACGAGAGACACCTTGCTAATTTGAGCCCGACCTGGCTAACAGCTGGACCAGGTCGCTCGATGGTACTGCGATACAGTTGCGCAAGATTTGAAAGGTCTGATGTCAGTTCGTACAACTCGGCCAGACGAATTGCGTTCGCGTCGTCCCACGACTGATTTAGCTGGCTATTGATCTCTTTCAACAAAATTGGAACCGTAGAACCTTTTCCTGTATCTAGCAAACAGCGAGCGAGCAAGCACTTTATCCTCATCGAGTTAGGTGCTTTATCTCCTAAGCACTTTAAAATGGCCAGCAGTTTTTCTGAATCTCCTCGGCGACCATAGATATCAGTCACCTTTTCCACTAAGTTATTATTCGATTCCCACCAGCTTGGAGAGGTCATCACCAGGTCCAAAAGATTACTAGCTCGGCGAGCATCGCCTTGCAAATCAGCGTTCATGGCGAGGCTTGCTGCAGCAAACAATTTAACTTCTTTAGGGCAACCGGGGGAATTGTTGATTCGCTCAAATAACTCATTAGAGCCTGCAGCATCCGGCATTTGTTCATAACAACTTATTAAATTTGCAACAACTCGTTGATTGTAGTCCCAATCGGGCTGCTTCATTATACGGTCGATAATTCGAAAGGCTTCTTGTTGCTGGCCTGGAGTATCCCCCGATGTTTTCACGAATAAATCGCGTTGAGACAGCTGCAGGAGATCTAAGGCAAATCGACTGTCTGCTTCCAGACGCCACGCTGCAGGAAACGAATTCTCACTGCTGTAAACCGAGATAACCGCGCGTATTGATGCAATATCTTTGTTCTGACGGTAACGTTCTTCTAAAGTCCTTAATGACGCTTTGTCTCGCGTCTTAAACGCCCTGTCTTTGAGTTGGCCCAGTAGCTTATTTGCCTCCAGTTCCTTTGATTCCGATTTGAGCAAATCAGCCAAATCTACGGTGATCGTGGTGCGAACTTCTTCGGAAACGTCCCTTCTAAGTGAGAGTTCCAGTAAGGCTCGCAGAGAGTCCGTATCTCTCTGCCGCGCGTACATTATAGAAAATAGCCGCATCACATCATTTGAGATCCAATCGGGTTTTGCCGTGATCGCTCTTGTGATCAGTTTTGCTTCCGCTATTCTGGATCTTTCCGTGAGGGTCAATGCCAGCCTCGCACCGAGAGAATGTCTTAGACTTGGAGGTCTGGCGGTCCGATTCAATCGATTGTAGAGTTCTCTCATGGAATCTATGTCACCGAGCCGATAATATGCTTCGCTAAGGTTCCAAATCACGCGGTCCGAATAGACCGGTTTAGAAGTTGGCAATTCCTTCAAAATCATGGCTGCTTCCAGGTTTCTGGCATCCTGTAACAAGAGGTGCGCTTCTAATGTCCTTATATAAGTTTTCAAATCGCTTGTACTG
Organism: Candidatus Obscuribacterales bacterium; assembly: GCA_021732565.1. Taxonomy (GTDB): domain Bacteria; phylum Cyanobacteriota; class Vampirovibrionia; order Obscuribacterales; family Obscuribacteraceae; genus JAKFUT01. The sequence goes on along the minus strand of JAKFUT010000410.1, from coordinate 1,132 downwards.
TTGGGCTCAGATTGAATGCCGGCGAAAAGCATGCTCAAACCATTCAGATCGCGGCGACGTTGATAAATGTCTCGCAGATATTCAATTGCGTCGTTTTGACACCACCATTTGGTGCGTTTCACTTCTGCTACGATCGTGTCAACCTCTTTGTTTTCACCGAGGAGTTCGCAGGAGTCAGCAATATTTGCAGCAATGATAACGCGCTTATCTTCTGAAATGCGTGGTTCCTTCCACACCTTTTGAAACAAGTTCTTCAGAGCTTTGCCGTTGGCTTGCTCTCGATAGATACCGGGCAGCAAAGACAAGATCTCGTACTGGCACCAGTGGGAACCATGCAGAACTTCAGTAACAAGCTGGCTGGACTCACTTTGCTCGTTCAACTCCGTTAAGACAGCAGCCAGGGAAATTGCTGCAACTGCTTGCATCGAACCGTTCGGTGCCTGTTTTCGAATCTGTGCAAGCATTTCCCGCAGCGAAATCTTGTCATGACGTTGTACGTAGATTTTGGAGATTTCGTTGACGAAAGACTGGTCATATACAATTTTGCAGCTTCGCAATTCGCGTATGAGGGCATCCGCGTCATCGCATTGGCTAGCGTGATTGAGTTGAGAAGCCAGCTGACTTATTACGTACGGCAAGATACACAGAAGCTGCGGCTGTTTGCAATTCTTGAACAGATAACGTAACGTCGCAGTGTCGCAGCTGGCAAGAATGATCTCAAGCCGCGAATCTGTGGACCATGAGGCCGGGTCGTTCTTAAATAAATTAACTAGCACTGGTCCCGGAATTGGCAGGTAGCAGCTGGCTGTGGTGACGATCGGATGAGAGAGGTCACTGGCTAGACCGTGATTGTCCGGCTCCTGCAGCGCGGCGAACACCATTTCTTCGCCCTTCCTCTTATCAAAATCATGTTCGAATAAACCTTTGAGAATTTGATAATAAATCTTTTGGCTCTTTTCCCTCTTGTTTGTCCTATGTTGCTTCTGGGCCTCACTGATAACAGAAATCATCGTGCGCGATGATTTCTGTCCTCTAACAGACAACGGAATAGAGTAAAGTGCGTTGAAGAAGCATAATCCGATGTCGTTATCAAAGGAATTTCTAGAAATGAGGGATCGAATGACCGGGATTT
>JAKFUT010000103.1 GCA_021732565.1 Candidatus Obscuribacterales bacterium | reverse complement strand
TAGTCGTCATCCGAGTCGTCGTCTTCCTCAATCGATTCGCCCTTCGCGTTTGGCTTAACCTTTCGGGCATCCTTCCTGGCCTTGTCTTTAGCCCGCTGTTTAGCTCGTTTGTCAGCTAACTGTGCGTCACGTTCTTTCTGCAGTTTTTCTGCAAGCTGCTGCTCTCGTTGTTCGGCGAGTTTTTGCTGGTAGTAATCGTAATCGCCAGAAAACTCCTTCAGAAGTCCGTCTCGTATCTCCACGATCTTGGTAGCTACTTTTGATATGAAATAGCGATCGTGCGAAACAACAACAATGGCTCCGTCAAAGTTTTGCAGAGCAGCCTCCAGCGTTTCTTTCGCTGGAATATCGAGGTGGTTCGTCGGTTCGTCGAGAATCAAGAAATTTGCAGAGCCGGTCATTATTTTCGCAAGGGCTAAGCGAGCTTTTTCACCGCCGCTCAATTCCCTGACACGTTTGAAAACACTGTCTCCGCTAAAGAGAAATTTTCCACACAGCCCCCTGATCTCGGAATCTTTCCAGTTGCGGTCATACACTTGTTCGGCGATTGTCTCAAGGACAGTTTTGGTAATGTCTAGAGCTTCAGCCTGATTCTGTTCAAAATAAGCAGGAAACACATTATGCTCACCGAAGGTTACGGTACCTTCCATAGGATTCTCTTTACCGTTCAACAGGCGCAACAATGTCGATTTTCCGCACCCGTTTGGACCAAGCAGGGCAATGCGATCGCCTCGCACAATGGTTAGATTTGTATCGAGGAATAAGATGTTATCGTCGTACGCATGAGATAAACCTTTTACTTCAGCTACCACTTTTCCGCTTCTCGGCGCAGCTGGAAACTTAAACTCAAGTGTGCGCGGACCAGTCTCGGGCGCGTCGATTATTTCCCACTTCTCCACTTGCTTCTCTCGGCTCTTTGCCTGAGTGCTTCTTGTGGCGCTTGCGCGAAATCGGTCGATGAATGCCTGTTGCCGTTCGAGTTCCTCTTGTTGTCGTTCAAATGCCGCTAATTGAGCATTTCTTACTTCTTCTTTTGCCGTGACATAGGCGGTGTAGTTGCCTAAATAGACAGTGGCTTCGCCGCGTTCTATTTCAACGATTTTGGTGCATAATTTGTCGAGCAGGCGGCGATCATGTGAAATGATCACCATCGGTACTGTTTGGGAGAGCAAGTACCCCTCCAGCCACTCAATGGTTTCTATGTCTATATGGTTCGTCGGTTCATCCAGCAAGAGAATATCTGGTTCTCTCAGCATCACCTTTCCAAACCCCAGCCGCATTTGCCAACCGCCGCTGAAAGACGATACGAGTCGGTCACCATCGGTGGTGCTGAAGCCGATTTGCGGCAGGATCTTTTCTACACGGCGTTCCAGACTATAGCCGTCGACCAGTTCAAATTCGCGTTGCAGGCGGTCCATTTTGCGTAATAATTTGTCAAGCTCGTCGCCGGTGGAGTCAACAAGCTTGCGATGAACTTCGTGAAGTGCAACTTGAATTTCATAAGCTTCTTTAAATGCAGTGAGTAACTCATCTCGCACAGTGTTGTTCGGGTCCACCTCGAACTCTTGTGTGAGATAGGCTATCTTTGCCCCGTTCGGTTTGTAAACATCGCCGGAAGTAGGTTCGACTTCTCCCGTGATTATTTTGAATTGTGTAGTCTTGCCGGTACCGTTAGCACCGACCAGCCCCACGCGCTCTCCGGGTTTTACCTCCCAGGTCACGTCTTTCAGGACCTCGCCGTTCGGATAAATTTTTGTGATGCGATCGAGTCTGAGCATTGCGAAAGATTCCAAAAAGTACAACCCGGAACAATGTCCGAGTTCTTTTCATAATACCGCATTAGTTGTGAAAGCTGTAAAACTAGACAAATGCTCGCAAAAGAGCGCAACAGGATCTTGTCTCTAAATGTGTCCGGCTACCGGTGGACACCTTTAGCTGCCACGGTTAGCTGGTAATGCCCGGAATATGAACGGCGGCAAATTAGGTATCATTGTGTGTCTCCTTGCGGGCAGATAGATGGGAATTCTAGTTAGTTGCCAATCGATTAGTAAGTACTACAGTTCGCGTCCTCTATTTCGCGACCTGTCTTTTGGAATTGAAGAGAAAGAGCGGCTTGGATTGATTGGTCCCAATGGTGCCGGAAAGTCCACACTGCTTAAAATTCTAGCCGGGCAAGTGGAATCGGATGAAGGTTCGCTGGCTTCGCGCAAGAATTTGCGCGCTGCTTATGTGCCTCAAGATGAACAGTTCGAACCTGATCAAAGTATTAAGGACATTGTTTCTGCCGCTGCTGCTACTGTTCCTTTTCTTGATCACGAACGTGAAGCTTCGATAGATTCCACGCTTGCTCGAATCGGGTTTCCTGACAAGGATGCTCTGGCCGGTGCCCTCTCTGGTGGCTGGCGCAAGCGTCTGGCACTGGCCTGTGGTCTTGTCACCCGGCCTGATTTGCTGCTGATAGACGAACCAACTAATCACCTCGATCTTGAAGGTGTGTTGTGGCTTGAAAACTTACTCAAAGGGTACGAGGCATCATTTGTTCTCATAAGTCACGATCGGGCGTTCATAGAAGCGGTGGTGACCCGTGTGATGGAATTGAATCCCCGTTATCCTGAAGGGTTTCTCAGCGTCAAGGGAACTTATAGTGACTTTCTTGAGGCCCGAGATGAGCGTCTGGCCGAGCAACTGAATCTTCAGCAAGCGCTTGCGAGCAAGGTTCGTCGTGAGATTGCCTGGTTGCAGCGTGGTGCTCGGGCAAGACAAACGAAAGCGAAAGGTCGGATTCAAGACGCAGAGCGATTAATTGATGAGCTATCTGAGGTCAAACGTCGAAATCAGCTCTCCACCGAGATGGATCTGGGATTTGATGCTTCAGGCAGGCAAACCAAGGTCATGCTATCGACGAAAGGGGTGGTCAAATCTTATGGTGATCGCAAGTTATTTGCCGATGTTGATATGGTGCTTGGCCCCGGAGCCCGACTGGGCCTTGTTGGCCGCAACGGAAGCGGCAAGACGACCTTGTTGAACATACTAATTGGCAAAATCGAACCCGATGCCGGCTCCGTGAAGCGGGCAGACGGTTTGAAAATTGTGTGGTTCGATCAAAATCGCGAACAGCTGGATAAGGAAAAGTCACTCAAAGAAGCGCTATGCCCTGCAGGCGACTCTGTTGTATATCGCGGGCGCTCATTGCATGTGGCCACCTGGTCGAAGAAATTTCTCTTCCGCCCGGATCAGCTGCCCATGCCTATTAGCTACCTCTCCGGTGGCGAACAGGCGCGAATACTTATTGCGAATTTGATGCTCAAACCAGCCGACATTCTTATACTAGACGAACCGACCAATGATCTGGACATTCCATCATTGGAAGTTCTGGAGGAGAGTTTGGAAGAATTTCCCGGTGCCATAGTGCTGGTAACCCATGATCGCATGATGCTGGATACGGTATCAAATCGGATTTTGGCGCTGGATGGACGAGGAAAAGCTCGCTACTTTGCAGACTATGAACAATGTGCCCAGCATGATGCTCGGGAGGCGCTGCGACCTGTGGCGGCCGGAGCGTCCTTGGCTATTGAAAAGGAAGCCGAACGATCAGCGGCTCGACGCCGTCAGGGACTTTCGACTTCGGAAAAGCGGGAATTAGAAAACATTGCCGATCGCATAGAACAACAAGAGGCCGTGGTGGCTGAGATTGCCAGGCGTATGAGTGATCCTGTTGTGGCCAGCAATTTTAGTCGCCTTCAGGAATTGATGAAGGAGCAGGAAGAGGCCCAGCGCGAACTTGAACGCCTATTCAGCCGATGGGAAGATCTCGAGGCTCGAGCCGCTGAGAGCAAATAGTTCCGGAGGCGGACCGAATGCGCAGGGCGGGCCGCCCTATAGCGATTTGCTATTGGCCGCCAGCAGTTTTCGCCTGTGGCTCTCCAGATCTTGTGCTTCTTTTATGCGGTTTGCACCGGCTAACATTTGTTCGTAATTTCGTATGACAGTGTCGGCACTGCCGCCGTCTTTGGGATTGTTACCGAGAGTTTCGAACACTGTGATAGACCGCTTGAACAATGGTTCGGCCTGTGAGGGATTTCCTTTCGCCATGTACATCAGTGCCATATTGTTTAGCAGGGTTGCAACGTAGCCGCTGTTGCTCAGGGCCTGGTTCTTTTCATAGATAACTAGTGCTCGCTTGTAGAGCGGCTCTGCCTCGCCATATTTTCGCTCTGCACGATATAGCTCTGCCATGTTATTGCAGATGAGTGCAGTTTCAGGATGGTCGGGTCCGTAAGTTTTCTCATGACTTGCAAGTGCCCACTTCAAGAGTGGCTCTGCCTGCGTATATTTGCCCTGCGCGATATAGACTGTTGCCAGATTGTTTCTAGCTTCAGCTGCTTGAGGGCTGTCAGATCCCGTCTTTTTCTCGTAAGTCTTCACGGATTCGGTGAGTAATTTTTCGGCGTGAGTGAAATTACCAGCACCATAGTAAAGGGGCGCAATGCTATTCTTTGCCTCGGCAACCTCAACGCTGTCCGGGGGGAGGTTCTCTTCTCTAATGGCTAGTGATTGGGTGAGTACATCTTCTGCTTCATTCGTGTTGCCAGCGCACACATAGGCATTGCCGAGGCCGTTAAGCATCTCCGTGAGGGTCAGGAGACCTGGCTTCAGAACGTCTTGTTGGATCTTTATGGCTCTTTGCAGGCTCGCCTTTGCATCTTGAATTCGCCCTTCCTTGAGGTAAAGGCGGCCCAATTGTGTTAGCGACTGGCACAGTCGAGGATCATTCTTGCCGAGATGTTTTTCATCGCACTGAAGAGCTCTGGTGAACAATTTCTCAGCCTGTATATAATCCCCCTGCTTCATGGACTCATCACCTTGCTGGCGAAGAGATGCAGTGTTTGTAAAGAGCTCGCTCTGTGCAGCGTAAGCAAATGCACCGATGGTAACAATAGCTGATACCGCAATGGTGGCAATCCATTTCCATTTCCTTTTCATGATCGTTGTGCGCTCCCCTCTGAACGAATCACTTCTCGTTTATTGGTTCCATCTTTAGTGGAGATGCCTGAACAAACCGACTCCGAGCCCGATTGCAGCGCCAACACCGGTGAATTGGCCGATTCTTCCGTGGCGGCGTGATCCTGCCCAGCCCAACCCGAGCCCTGCGACTGCACCGGTTGCTACATCTTGAAGGATCGGATGGCGGCGCATTATGTGGCTGGCTCTGATTACGCCAATGGTAGCTCCTGTGCCGGCTCCAATGGCTGCTCCTCTCAGTACTCCTCTATGTGTTACCAGACCGGTTAGCGCTCCGACACCGGCCCCGATGCCAGCCCCGATGGTTGCCTTCTTGATCATTGGATGTCGTTGCCAATATGTTGATCTGTCTCTGACATACACCGTGCGGACATAGGTGCGCGGCGGTGCTTGCATCATTACTGGTGGTTGCAGGGCGACCGGTCTGGAGTAACTACCGTATCGAGGATACATGGGCGTATAGCCGGGTTGCACTCTGACATAGGAAGGTTGTTCTACGACGCCTGTCAACATTGTACTTTGTGCAAAGGCTGGAATCGCCATTTGCGCGCTGCACGTCGCAGCGAGGCAAAAGGCGAAAAAGCGTGATGAAATCATGAGACTCGTCTCCAGAGGAAGCAATTACCAGGAAAGGCGATACCAAGTGCTGCCTGTCCAAGAGCATGGCAGAACGGAAGACGCCACTGCTGAGTCTGATGTTCCCGTACGAAATTTGGAGTTCTATTTAATGTAATGGTTGTCGGGTGCGGGTTGGCATTCCATTTGGGTATTAATAATTGAAGCCAGTTGAGCGCGCGCTGGCGCGAAACGAGAGGCTAGCGAGGACGAGGCGACGGAGGAGCCGCAGGGAGCGCTTAAATTGAAGCGAGTTGAGCGCGCCGGGCGGGAAACGAGAGGCTAGCGAGGACGAGGCGACGGAGGAGCCGCAGGGAGCGCTTAAAATTGAAGCGAGTTGAGCGCGTCGGGCGCGAAACGAGAAGCGCGGACAGGCAGCGCTTACAATTGAATTGCATCTCAGGTGAGGGACATGTCAGCGCATTCAGATGACAACATTGCAGGCACTGCGATCGATTCCAAAATGTGTGGGGAGTGCGACACTTTTGGAGAAGACCGCTGTTCTGTTCACGGGCAGCTAAGTGCTCCGCCGCCTGATCACGGATACACGCGCATGGTCTCACGTTATGGGGGAGCCTGCCGTTCTTGCCGTGGGTCCTTCGCCAAAGACGACATTATTTACTGGGCGCCGGAACGCAAACCCCTCTGTGAGGCGTGCGGCCAAGGCAGCGATCCTGCCGAGATTGCACTCTCGGCGCTGGAGAAAGATCAGATGTCCCTGCTGTTGGAAACGATGGCAAAAATAGAGAAAATTTCTAAACCGTGGACTGTAGAAATACAAGATCAATTCGAGACCACGCTGGCAGCTCTGTATGGACAGTTTCGAAAAGTGGTACGCGTGAGAACGTTTGTCGAACGGCATATGGAGGAATTGAAATCCATTCCCGCACGGCAGGGTATGCGACACAGCCGCCCACTCTTGTCAAGAAGGGCGGATGTTTGTCGGATTTGTCATAAACATACGGAGAAGGGCGAATTGATCTGGTGGTCGCCTTCCGAGCCGCTCATGTGTTTTGACTGCGGCAGAGGCAAGGATCCCGAGGAAGCGTTGCTGTCAGCTGATGATCGAAAGCGGTTGGCATCGTTGTTGGAACGTGCCAAACAATTTGACGATTCCGGCAATGGAGGAACAAGCGAACAACGCGCGGAGTATGATGCGCTGCTGGTAATTTTGTATTCCCGGTTTCGTCGGATCGTTCAAGTGAAGCGAATCCTTCTCAAGCACATGGAGAGCTTGAAAGCCATAGCCGGTCGCAAGGGTCCTGGCAACATCCGAACGGTGATTTCGAAGCAGGATCACACTTGCCGTGCTTGTAGCCGAACAATTGATAAAGGTGAAGTTGTCTGGTGGTCGCCCGACGAACAACGGTTGTGTTTTGATTGCGGACAACTAGAGGAAACGTCAGCTCCTGATAATCAGCAGCTGCGCCGCGCACTGGAATTGCTTGAACAGCTGAAGCGACTCGATGATCAGACTCCGGAAAATTTACCGGCTGCATGGGCTGCTAAGTTACTTGATGAACGAGAGGATGTGTTGATCGAGCTCTATTGCGACCTTCGACATTTGGATGAAGTTCGAGTGGTGCTCTATGACCACTTTACTGAGCTTTGTGCAATTGCAGGCCGAGCCAATGCGGGTTAGGTAGGAATAAGGAATAGGAATACCGGGCATGTGCGAAAAAATATTCCGCGTGTAGGATGTTTTCTACTTGACCACATCGGCAGTGATGTTCCCGCTCCAATGAATTACCATCGCTGGAGTCTTCAAGTGTGGGTCTGGAGTCGTGTCAGGGTGGCAGAGGGATTGGACGGAATGCCTCATCTGGTAGCCATACGAAAAGGAAACTGAGTGGCAGCGCCGGCAAAAGTCAGTGCTCCAGACCAACCAGGCCGCTGTGGGAGAACACAAGCATCGCCTGCGTCCTCATCCACACCTTGCATTGTCAGTGCGTCAACTTGTTTGCGCACCTAACATAATCGTTCAGGATTGTTGTTATTGGTCTATCGATGGACAACGTCAGTAGCGTTAAGCCATTCGACGATTGCCACTATAGTTACGTCCCGGTAGCGCTGTCTTGGTTTGAGCAGGTTTGTTGGAATCCAGATCGCGGCCGATCAGTTTTTCGATGTCGCGAACCAGGAAGCGCTGTTCTTCTGATACAAAAGAGAATGCTACACCGCTGCGCCCGGCTCGACCGGTTCTGCCAATGCGGTGTATGTAGTCTTCTGGCGATTCGTGCAAATCGTAATTCACCACATGAGTGACAGAAGAGATATCTAATCCGCGAGCAGCAACATCGGTCGCAACCAATACCGGGAAGTGCCCGTCTCGGTAACGGCTGAGAGTTTTCTCTCGCTGACTCT
>JAKFUT010000223.1 GCA_021732565.1 Candidatus Obscuribacterales bacterium | reverse complement strand
GCGCAGTATAAGGTTGGCAGCCCGCAGCGTCTTGCGAGTTTTGTCCCACGTGCAAATTCACCTTTGTCTTCTGGACTGTAGAGGCGGTTCTTCCACAATTTGCGAAACTTTGTAATACGCGGAACGATGAGACTGAGCCACCTGTCGCTTGTGGAGATCAAACAGGCGGTATCCACTAAATGCACGAGTTCGTGAGTGATCATTTCGAACAGAAGATTGGGCGGTAATGTCAAAGTAAATTCGCCAACTTCAAGTGATTGTACCGTGGCGGCAATAGCAATCGGTGTCTCACCCGCCGCTGCCACAGACGGAAAGTCCGAACATAAAAGAAGGTCCACCGGATGCACGGCGGCGGCTCGAACCATGAGTTGAGGGAATTTCACTCGGATTTTTTCAAGCGCTGTGTTTATAACGCGTTGCCGGGCCGGGGTCCAGGATTGAGCGGCTCTAGGCGATCTCTCATTATCTTTGGTGAAATTTCTCCAGCAATCGTCCTCTTTTGTCACAAAGTGCCAGAGCAAAGACTCCTCGCTATACGCGGCACCGAATGTGGTGAGGAACACAAGCAAAGCTCCAGTTAGCGCTATGGGCAAACATATAATCTTCGCCCGGAAGATCCGCCAGACAAATGAGGGGCGGCCTTCTATATTTCGGGGACCGGCACCATTGGTGGTTGCTACAGCCATGGTGTCAGATTGAGGCTTTTCTTCACCCTTGTCAATATCGCTATCAACATCGCTACTAATCGTTGCTAACCTGACCCTGTAATGCCCGGGTCTCCAGGCGGACAGTCGAACGGAGGCTAACCTCAAATTCTGCAGGAGCATGGTATTAAGGCTTGACACTCCGCTGTAACTAATAAGCCTGAGAGCATCGCTAAAGTTGACTGTCGCTATTACAGGCAAAGAACCTTCTCATAGGTACGGCTAACGATCTCAAGCCCGGGAATCTGGAGTATGGGTGGGAACTATTGCGCCAGCTGTGATGGTACGGCAGGGGGCGCGGCCGTGGGTGTGGGAGTGCCATTGGTAAACGGGCCATTTGGGGCTTCGCCATTTCGTGTTACGCCATTTGGTGCGCAACCGGGTCCGCCACTAAGCGGGTGATTTACTTTCACAAAAGGGGCGTTAACTTTAACACCTGATCCGGTGTCGACGTTGACGAACGGAGCATTCACTTTCACGTTTGACTGCCCGTTCTGCACATTAACATTGACGAACGGAGCCCTTACTTTGATTCCTGTGCCACCGTTGCTAGTGTCAACATCGACCTGTGGAATTGCCGATTCGAGCAACTTGAACAATTGCTGCGCTTTGGTGGGCTTTGGTTGATACTGATTGTTAAGGGCCTTCTGATCTACATCGAACCCGTTCAACAGTTGATCGCCCTTCTGATCGAGAATGGATTGGGCAAAACATTGTGTAGTGCACAATCCAAATAAAAGAGCGAAAGAGCAAAAGTTAGCGAATACTCTCGTCGTCATGACATTCCTCCGGGCAGTCGGATTTGATTGACAGAAACAGGACCAGCCTAGAGCGGGCTTGTCTTGCCTTGAGCGACTGACTCAGCGGCAGTCTTCACTCGAACCAACCTCTTGTTTATTTTATCCTGAAGCAGCGAATTTATAATGCCCTGAGAGTATGGCATTCCTGTGTCCAACATGGAATATAGCTCTAGCCTGGTTGTGCCGTCGGATTTACTCTCCAGGACCCAACTTCCAGACATGTCTTTGAATTTGTCGGACTTAACAAGTTTGTAATCAATTCGCTTAGACGGCGTTTCTTCTTGAACCATCAAGCAAGTAGCCTCGCCGATCACTGGTAGCGCGTTGAACTTTTGTTCGATTAATATTCGGTTGCCCTTTTGCTGAACCACTTTGCTGTAACTCAAATCTGGATCATGCGCCCGCTCCTGGTGAACGGCATCCCAGACATAATTGGGCGAAGCCATTATATCGATAGCGGCCTTTACGCCCGGTTGCTGACCGCTCGCCGCCTGCTGCCCACTGGCCGATGGCTGACCGCTCGCCTGCTGTTGCCCGCTTGCCGGTTGCTGCCCGATGGCTGGTTCTACGATTGCTAAGCCAATCAGGACTGCCAGCATTAAGTAACTTCTCAACAGTAAGCCCTCCCTGTGCACACAATCTCTCAGTGACGAATAACTGATGTGTATGTTCCTTGATTAAGACAAAAGTCCGATGGATGGAATGTTAATTCCAAACGCCGACCTCTGATTCCAGAGGGTCTCTTACCAGGGGTTGCTCAGTCTAAGTTAAAGAAAAATGTTGCCAGTCCGGACCATCATGCCGAGTACATCAAGTCAACATCAAACTATGGTCGCAGTTATGAACTGGCGCAAGGTTTCCAACCAAAATGATGGCTTAGACAGCAGTTTGATCAACTGAAGTAGTCGATCAGGCACATAACAATCTGGAATGCGACTGCATCTGGAATACGACTGCACAATTTATACATCGGGAGCAAGAGTACCTGCGCGATGAGCCGCAGATATTCTCAGTACTGAGAAATCACCGGCGTGTTCCTATGAATAAATTACAAAATCACGTTCCGAATATTGTGTTACATCGGTCCGTACAGGCGTACACGCGGCCTTAACGATTTTTGATCCAATGCACCCGGAATAAGAATCCCTACGTCAAGAAGATTATCTGTAAGGAGATTTGGTCATGAAAAGGATAAGCGCATTAGTGCTCTCGGCAATTATAGGTGCTACCGGTCTTTTCGCTCTCAGCTCGGATCAGGGAGCTGAAGCTCGGCACAACTGGGGCGGCTATGGCTACGGCATGGAGCAAGGTTGGAACAACAATGGTTGGCACAACGGCTGGAATAACCACCGATGGAATGACGACCGTTGGAACAACAACGGATGGTTCAACAATAGAAGCTCATGGGATAACCGCCGCGACTGGCGACACAACGACTACAATGGTTGGAATCCGAATCCGTGGCGCAATAACTGGCGATAATATTGATCTCGATTCACACGGGTCGAACTCCAGATCGCTGAGCGCTTAGCCTGGCCGGGGTTCGGCTCGTCTTTTCTGATCCATTGTCGCCGACGGAATTCGTGCCCGTTCGCCACAGCTGACAGATCGATGCAGCGAGGAGGCGTTTACGGATGAATAGAAAAAACGTATTCGCCGTCGTTGAACGAAATTGGGAAAACTCGCCCCAGCTCGGAAAATTTTGTGCGTATGTTGCAAAAATGCACAGTTAGATCACGTTCAAAAATTCCACTGTCATGGTCAAAGACCTTATCTATGAGAGTTTTCGCAGTAAACCGAATTTCCGGATGATTTACCATAAACTCAAATAATGAAAACTCGTCTGCGGTGAGGTTAACTTCTTGCTTGCCGATGAGCATTGTCTTGGCCATCACATCAATGCGGATGTCGCCGCTTTGAATAATATTTTCGAAGCGATGTTCCCTTCGAAGAATTGCACGAATGCGGATTGATAACTCCTCCGGCTGGCACGGCGTCTCAACAATGTCATCTGCGCAGCAATCACCATCAGCCACCATGCTGCTGGTGGACAGACTGCCACTAAGCATGAGAATCGGCGTTTTGTTTCCGGAATTTCTAATACGCTTGAACAGTTTCGGGGCCGATTCGTCAGGCAGGTCGCAATCTAATACCAGCAGATCGTAGTTAAAGTGTTCAGCTCGATATGCACCGTCTTGAGCACTGTCGACGTGCTCAATCTGGTGGTGTTCGCCGCTTAGACGTTCAATTACGCAGCCGGCAAATCTCTTGTCATCTTCCAGAAAAAGTATCTTTGGCATACTGTTGACCCAATCCACTGCCCATAGATTAAACCACTGAATCGAAGCGCGGTCTTGACAGTAGTGCATGCTCAAGCTGCTTTAGCTAGCATTATCTACCGTCAAATAAGAGCTTCGGCAATATTGGCTGAAAAGTTAGCTAATTTTCAGGACTGTCAACATCTTTACTTTTGCATAGATAAGTAGGCGGTTCTCAACAAAACTCCTTGTTCCCACTTCTTTAGCGGGAGTTTTGTTGCAAAAATCCCGAAGCTGATCAACAGCGTACGGTACTAGAAAAAAGAGCGGAGAACTTGGATGCGCTTTTCCCTTGAGCATTTCATCGATGTACCGTTTGATGTTAGCCTTCTGGTGGCAATTGCGTAGCAATTTCCTATCTTGAACCTGAATCGATCAGAAGCTTCCACCCCCATTCATCAGCCCGGTGTCGTTTCCCTGATTTGCAACGGTGAAGTTTAGAAAGCGGATCGCCTTGAATCTCGGCGACGCCGCACGGGGTTATCACGGAGCAGTGCATTGAATTAGTAACAGCTAAGGGTGAGTGGACTTTCCGCTGTCTGGTCGCAACAAAGACAGTTGAGAGGGTACAAGGAAGCCATGGGAGATCGCAATGATGTCCACACGCCCGGGGCCTGGCGTTATAGTCGAAGATCGATATCAAATCGTCCGCCATCTGGCTGATGGTGGAATGGGTTCGGTTTTTGAAGCTCGTCAAATCGAGATTGACCGAAAGCTCGTTCTCAAATTTTTGCACTCAGAGTACCTTGCCGATAGCGACTGGCTGCAGAGGTTCCAGCGCGAAGCCAAGATTCTGTCGCGGTTAAGCCACCCCAACATCGTGACCTTTTACGGATACGGTCTGCATAATAAAACAACTCCGTATCTGGCACTTGAGTATATAGAGGGAAAATCACTTAGAGAAGTTGTGAACCAGCGTCAGCGACTAACTCCCGAGCTGACAATTTCCCTGGCCATTCAGCTTTGCAACGCTCTGGACTATGCCCATTCACTGGGTGTTTTGCACCGAGATCTCAAGCCGAACAACATCATGATCATCGACCAGAATAATTTTGCGTGCAAAATTCTAGATTTCGGGTTGGCGGGGCTAATAGGGGAAGGGACACTGGCGGATCAGGGACTCACCTCAACCGGCTCGCTTCTTGGCACGGCATACTATATGAGCCCTGAACAGTGTCAGGCTGTGAAACTGGACGGGCGCGCAGATCAGTACTCTCTCGGGTGCATGTTATACGAATGTTTGCAAGGACAGCCCCCGCTGATAGCTGAATCAATGATTGGTCTGCTTCATCTTCACGTTAATGAACGACCGCGGCCGCTGACGGACCAGTCTGGCGCAGAAGCGCTTCCCGACGGGCTTGCGAATGCCATTTTTCGATGTATGGCCAAAGATCCGTCAGAGCGTTATTCATCGATGGCGCACTTGAGAGCAGATTTAGTACTCTGCGCCGACGGTCGAGGAAATGAAATCATCGAAGCTGCCCCTCCTGAGAAATCAATGAAGCGGAGGGCATTCTATACTCCGTTGGCGGTGGCAACCATTTTAATTGCCGCCACCATCTCTTTGGTTGCGGTGAGAAATCACCGGACTTCAGTTGATATGCCTGCAGTATTCAAAGATTCCCGCGGAATAACTCACAGCTTGCAGGGCAATGATGTCGAATGGCCAAATTACGTATTAAAGGATCGCCCCCTCGACTGTTTTCACTACATTCTGGCGTGGATTAACCACAATCGCGACAGTCGCAATTATGCTGGAGTTATGAGAGCTTACGCGTTGGGACTCGCTCTTATCGGACGCCTTGAGAGTATGCACGCCTTGAATTACAAGGAGAAGTCTCAGTATTTGCAAGAAGCGTGTGCTTATTTTGAAGCACACGAAAAGGACTATAAAGCTTCTATGGGTGTATGGGCTCGCAACCCGAGGGAAGTTCTCTACTGGCATGGTTCTTTTCTGGTATTCCTTGACAAATCGGCGGAGGCAGAACCGTATTTCCATAAAGCTGTAACAGCATCAGGTGGAGCTTCGATATCTGCAGATCTGATTGCCGTGCACCTGGCGGAGATATTTGACAAGACGAATCGATCCGCTGAATCAATTGCTTTGCTGAATAAAGTTCTAGGCAACGGGCCAGGCTTGTTTAATCCGGAATTATATTGCAGGATACTGGAATCTCAACTCAAGCTCGGTCAGACTGATGAGGCTGCAATCACACTGCAGAACCTTCTCACAAAATGCAACCTCGAGGAGACAGATAGTTTTCTATTTGCGGGAAAGGAAGCTGAGCAAATTCAGCCAGCCGACGCGCCGGACGATTAGCTGAAAAGATTGCCGATCGGTTGTGCACCGAAAGAAACAGCGGCGCTGCAGTAAAGTGGCTTGACCGAATCTGTGAGCTCGAAACCGTTCCCGCAACGCTTCGCGAATGTCTCGTTGAAAAACGGGGAAAGATTCTGCGCGCAGGCTCATTGGATGGTACAGGTGAACACTGATCCTGTTTGAATCCTGAACCACAGCCTCTCAGCCTTCGACACACAGACCGCGCTGTGGCGATCAACGAAACGGGCTATTGTTCCCATTCCCTCAGCCGGGTCGAAAAATTTCGCTATGTGATGTCACGGTAGACATTATGCTGTTTTGCTCCGGCCAAGGGCGGGCACCTAATAGGAGGAACTTTGTTCCGTCAAGACAGGAGTAAGCCTTAAATATGCGCTTCGAGGTAATGCATCCCGGTTCTAATGCTCTCGTGAGAGCTGATCTAGAACGGGGCGAGCACATCAAGGCTGAGGCGGGGGCGACAGTTGCTCGCAGCAAGAAGCTCAAGGTTTACGGGCGTATGTGGGGCGGAATATTCGGGTCCGTCAAGCGAATGGCACTTGGCGGAGAATCCTTTTTCTTCCAGGAAATTCATGCAGAAGACGCGCCGGGCGAGGTGATGATTGCACCGACCCGGCCAGGTGATGTAAAAATCGTTCCGCTGGAACACGGAAATGATTACTACGTAAAAGGCGGCTGCTTACTGGCCGCATTTGGCGCAGTCGTTATGGATACCCGCATGCAGAAGCTCACAGCCGGTTTGTTTTCCGGTACCGGTGTATTTGCTCTGCACCTGCGCGGCGACGGGCACATGGTTATTAGCTCTTTTGGCGCAATAATGGAAGTGGGTATCGCCGCCGGTGAAGAGTATGTCATAGACAACGGCCACGTGGTTGCGTGGTCGGCAGATACGGAACTGCACGTAGTAAAGGCCGGTGCAACTTGGATTTCCAGTTTTACCAGTGGTGAGGGACTCGGTTGCAAATTCGTGGGGCCCGGGAAGGTGTGGCTTCAAACACGCAATCCTGATTCATTTGGTCAATGGCTGCGACGGTTTGTTCCTGTACGATAGGAGTCATAATGAACACAAATTTTCGTGGTCGCATCTATCCCAGCGGGTCCAGTAATGGATTTGCGGTTGATGTTTCCGTGGACAGTGGCGGCAATCTCGTTGCTTCAGATGGACAGAACTCTGCGCACTGGAAGGCTGAGGAACTAAAGCTCAAGCTAGGAGGTTGCGCCGAAGATCGCATTGTAATCTCCTGTCCGTCTGGAGACACTATAATCAGCACCGATTTGAAAGTTCTCGACGCCCTTGCCGGATCAGGCTCGGAGATCGGAGTGGAAGTTAAGAAAACTAGAAAACAGCAGTCGTCTGCCACCTGGCGTCGTCGCTTCGGATTTGTGGGAATTCCGATGTTGATTTTTGGAGCACCAGGAGGGATTGTTACACTCTTTGTGCTTATCGGTTTGTGTTCAGCGTTTATGACAGGTTTTGAAGGGACGTCGCCTTCCACGAAATCGAATGAAGAAGAAGCAATCAAGTTGGCTACTGAAAAAGAAGAGAAAGAAGCGACGGAAGCACGAAGTCACTACGAAGAATTCGCCCTGCAGCATATGAAAGGACATTGGCACCCGGCGAGGTTTAAGAAGGCGCCAAAGACAATCGTGGCAGTGGTGTTGAATGGCGAAGGTACATTATCTAGTATTGAAGTATTAAATTCTTCCGGAAACAAAAAATTCGACGATGCGGTGGAGTCAGCGGTAAACAAGGCACAGCCATTTCCCGCGCCACCATCCACGGTCAAAGAACCGGTGTCGCTGAACCTTCAATTTACCAATAGTTCCGTCTGTGCAGCTCCGCAGTA
>JAKFUT010000218.1 GCA_021732565.1 Candidatus Obscuribacterales bacterium | reverse complement strand
ATGTAGTCTTCTGGCGATTCGGGCAAATCGTAATTCACCACATGAGTGACAGAAGAGATATCTAATCCGCGAGCAGCAACATCGGTCGCAACCAATACCGGGAAGTGCCCGTCTCGGTAACGGCTGAGAGTTTTCTCTCGCTGACTCTGTGTAATGTCACCATGAATTTCTTCTGCGTCAATTTTGGCATCGCGCAGTCTGTCTTTTACCCACGCGGCTCTTCGCTTTGTGTTTGTGAAAACAATTACTGATGTCATTTCGTTCTCTGCAAGAAGCTCCACGAGAAGAGCATCTTTGTTGAACTCGTGCACATGATACATGCGCTGTTGAATTGCAGTCGGTTCAATTTGATGACCGCCCGCTCTTACTGTTACAGGATTGACCAGAAATTCTGCGGCCAGCCTTTCTACTCTTTCGTCAATAGTTGCCGAGAACATCAAAGTTTGACGCTCTTTGGACAGGCGGGAAACGATTCTTCTGACTTGAGGCATGAACCCCATGTCCAACAATCTGTCGGCTTCGTCTAGAACAAGCATTTCGATATTGGACAAGTCGACCAGTTTCTTTTGCATACAGTCGTAGAGTCTTCCCGGTGTTGCCACCACAATGTCGACGCCCCGCTGTAATGCCTTTGTTTGTATTACGTAGCCTGTGCCACCATATAGGGTGACCGTCCGTAAACCAAAAGGTTTTGCAAATCGAACGAACTGTTCTTCTACTTGTAGTGCTAGTTCTCTTGTTGGTACCAGTATCAATGCTCTGGGTTTATCATCTGGATCTTGCAAGCACTCTATGATTGGTATGGCGAATGCTGCTGTTTTACCGGATCCTGTTTCTGCCGAGGCCATTACATCGGCACCCGTGAAGATGATTGGTACTGTTTTTGATTGGATTTCCGTTGGCGCTTTATAGCCCGTCTCCGCCAATGCGGATAAAATCGGCTTAGATAAGCCAAGCTCTGCAAATGCTATCACTGTAATTCCTTATTATTAGTCCCACGTTTGGCTCACCGGCCAGAAATGTCGTGATATTGCCGCGATGTATTCACTTGTTCGCAGCAACGTTGTTACTTGATCTGTTCCCGGAGATTGGTCAAATAATCACTGGTAAGGACGATATTCAAACAGTAGTTACCAGTATGCACTCCGTAAACGTCCCAAGTATCGCATATGTGCAGAGGGATGTCAACGTTTCATTTGCTGAAACACCCCAGAATTGCCTATAACTGCTGACTTTTCAGTCATCTAAAGCTATCGTATTTTTCCCTTCGTGCTCCGTTATCCTATGGCAATAGGCACCTTCAAGGTGTGACCTCTCCATTCATGCCAAGTGATGAGGACAGTCGCCACATGAGGGCTTCGGTACTCCAAATGCGTATCTGCCAATCAATACGGCTGTCTTGACTACTGTTAACGTTACAGTCCGTTAATAAATGTTTCGGAGTAGAGGGGCTGGTAGACCTTCTTTGTCTTTTTGTCTTGGAAAACGGTGGATCACAAGAGCGCAAAATCGTAAAAGCGGAATGGTTGATGTTTGGCAATTTTGTGATCATGAATAGATGTCATCAGTAAATGACGCCATTGACTCGATGTTTCAGTTCACGGTTTATTCAGGTTTCGATTTCTTGTCAAGGTTGTCAAACCCAAGCTCTACCAATAAGTGATGAATGAGAATTTCCACACACTTGTGCAGACCGCTCGGGCTGACAACGAATTAGGTCGTACCAATTATGCTAAACCTCGGCGGTTGATGCCACCAGTACTGGCATTTCGACGGTTGATGCACTAGTACGTATTGTCGACAACACCGTTGACATGCCGCTGGTAATAGTTGCGGTTTCCTTTTCAATTACATAGAGCAAAATCAGCCCGCCACTATCGCCGCCGGCTAGATTATCATCCAACAGCACTCGATAATGTGAGGCCGATGTGCCAAGCAATTCATTGATCTCCTGCTGGAGCTGACGATGTTCAGATCTATAATATGCATCGCGGATGGCTGTCTGAATGAATTTTCGATCGGAGGGAAAGATGCGCCCTTCGATGATTCGATTTACGATTTCGACAGCGATAGCTTCTCTTGTTGTATCGGCGTCCCGGGGGAAGATTGGTGGAACTGCCGACTTGAAGAAATTAATGCTCGTTTGTTGGTCTTCAAAGGCGACGCTACTTTGTTCCTGAAACTGCGTTTCCATTAGATTCCTCTACACTGATGCTTGCCACGCTCTAGCTTGTTGCAAGAGTATATGACTAATTTTGACAAAGCAATAGCGTAAAATCCGCAATTTCTCCTTACAAGTGCCGCACATGGCTGTTCTATGTCGGACGAAGAGAAAACGTTCGTTTATCAGGTATTTCGCTTACGCGAATTTTGACCGAGGGAAACGCTTGCGGTCTTGACAATGCTGTGTTTGAGCGGTCTCAAGTTTCCCATGATAAAAGAAAGAGTTAGGATATTTAGGGGAGGTTTGCTATGTTCAGGCGCCTGCGTTTTATCTCACTTACAACTTTAGCCGTTCTCCTGTTTTCGAATTGCTGCTTGAGTTGCATGTTTGCTCAGGCTCCGGTACCAGGCAGTCCGCAGGTAGGAGCAGGAGATGTTCTGACGGGAGCAGTGCGGCAACGTACTACGATTCCCGCTGAGGAATTGCTTTCTCAAGGCAAATACTCTGATGCGGAGGAAATGTTCCGACAGTTGCTTGTAGCAAATCCACAAGATATGAATGCCACCACCGGGTTGGGAATGGCACTTGCGAAACAATTCAAATTGGACGGCGCGGAAGATCTCTTTGATCGCGTTTTAACAGCCGACCCTAACAATGCCCTGGCGCACGCAGGTAAGGCTACCGTTACGTTGAATCGACTGCAGTCCTCGTCTGGCTCGATTCGATCGCAAAGAGATTCTCTATTGCGCTATGCTGAAGATGAAGCCCGCCGTGCTTGCACCCTTGCTCCCGCCAACGCTGAAGCTCACTACGCGCTTGGCGCAGTTCTTCGAGAACAAGGACACTCGGATGATGCAGGCAGTGAATTCAAAACGGCGATCAGTTTCGATGGCAAGCATTCGCAAGCATTTTCCGGACTAGGGCGAATCAAGTTAGAGCAAGGTAACCTCAGTGAGGCGTCAGAGTATTTCAAGCGAGCTATCGAATTGAATCCCGGCAATTCTACTGCACACTTCGGGTTGGGCACTGCTTTGCTGAAGTCGGGGCAGCTAGATGAAGCAGTGAGGGAGTTAAATATTGCTCTCTACCAGTTTCCCAACAGCGCTCCGGTTCATTTGTCCATGGGCGAAGCCTACCAGAAGCAGGGCAATGAGGCCGCTGCTCTTAAGGAATATCAAGCGGCGGCCACAATCAAACCGGAGTTGCCAGATCCGTACCTGCGCATGGCAGACATTAGAGAGGGCAGAGGAGATCTGGAATTGGCTCTTGCAGATCTACGATCGGGACTCGGCCAAATTCCATACAGCGTGGAACTGCGAATGAGAATCGCAGATAACTTGCTTAAACTTGAAAAGTCTGACGATGCCATCAAGAACTACCAGACTATTTTGAACATGAGTGCGAATAATCCGCAGGCGATAAAAGGTCTCAGTCAAGCTCTGTACCTCAAAGCGCAAAAGGCGGCGGCGGGTGCATTGCTTGCTTCCAATGACTATGACTCTGCTCTGAAAACGCTTGGCGATGCTATAAAGCTCAATCAGGATGATATGGAGCTGCGTCTTGCTCAGGCTAAGTTGATGTCGTTATCGGGCGGAAAACCCGATCTGGCTAAGCTTGGAGAGCCTCAAAGCGATGGCGAGCGTATGTCGTACGCTGAGGCTTTGATGTCTCAGAACGAATTTCAAAAGGGCGGAGCGATGGTTGCAGATGTTATTACTCGATTAAACGATCCCAAACAGAGTTTTGCGGTGGCGGACATGGCTCTTATGATTAATGATTTGGATAATGCCGACTCCGCCTACAAGAAGGCTCAACTCTTAAATGGCACTCCCGAGCGAGTCCAACGCGGACTGGCTGCAGTTATAAAACAGCGCAAAATTGCTGCAGACGATTTGAGAGTCGGCAACGAGTTGACTTTGAAAAAACAATTTGATGGCGCGGCAGAAAGGTACAGAGATGCCATTGGAACAGATCCAAAACTGGCGGATGCACGCCTGGGTTTGGCGCGCAGTTTGGAGAAAATGCCTAAACCATCGTTCAACAATCTTCGCGAAGGTGCGCAGCAGTATATCTTGTATGTCGCTCTGAAAAGCGATTTACTCGAGAAAGATAAACAGAAGTTGTTTGCTCAGGCCGATAGGTTAACTGCACGTGCAGCTAAATTGCAGGGAACCAAGAAATAGTCGGTTCTTGTCTACTTGTTTCCGCCGTCAGATTTTGCTTTTTTGTCGACGTTCTTATGAGAATCTTTGTCTTGAGACTTCTGCGAGTTCTCTGGAGGGTTCTTGCCTTTCTCTGAAGACTTGGAACCGTCGCATGAGGCCGCAGTGTCGATCGAAGCCCCCCCTTTAACCGGATGGCACCCGAATTTTGTCCTGATCCAGTCTTTCGCCATTCCTCTCATGTGAGACATTGTTTGTTTAACCGGATTCATGCCGAGCACTTTGACCACGGCGTAAAGGCGTACCAGTAAAAAACGGGTGTGCATCGCGCAGTAGACTTTCTCTTCGCGTGCTCCCGGTAGTTCTGGACGATACTTGGATTTGTGCCGGTGCAGATTCTTGAAATTGTAGAGAAAATTTGCCTTTTCGAAGGCGTACCGAAAATATGATTTCAGTAGTTTACTGTGCTTGAACTCATCGGTGTCGTTAACTTGAGCCAGGGGCGATAGACCGAGCGATAGTTCACGCTTGCCTTCCTTCTTGAAGATTTCCATGGCTTCTAAAATAATGTAATCGACCACGGAATAGCTTCTCTCAAGCACGCTGCGCAGATGGTTCGCGATGTAACCGACCACCTCGCCATTCTCATACATCGGGTCGAATATAACGAAACCGACTATCTCATCATCTTTTACTGCAACAAATCTGCGCACATCGACTTCATCGACATACACGATCGGGCGCACGATAAACTGCATTTCGTTATCAGAAATTACCTTCTGTTTCATCCAGTCATCGCCTATTACCTTAAAGGCCTTGAACAAGGCATCATCTACAGAGCTTATCTCGCGTACCTTAATGTTGTCTTTTCTGGCATTATTTCGTGCCTGGCGCAATTGTTGTTTCTTGTTGCCAACCAGAGTGAATTGCTGAATGTCGATGAAAGTTTCGGTACCCAGTTCATTTACGCAAAAATTCATTTCAGCTAAAATCGTGGCTGTTTCTCGAGTGATATGAAGAAAAATAGGATCGCTGCGCTCCTTCAAAAATGCTTCCAGAAAAGGCCGCAGATTTGAAAAGCTGCAGATAGGATCGGAAAGAACGCATACCGAGCCATATCCATCAGTTAAAGGAACGAAGGCAAGGTATCCGTATTCAGGATGCATGAAATATTGCATACCGTTTTGCAGCGAGGAATATGCCAGTGAACCCTTTCCGTGTTGCTGCAACTGATCCAGCCGGAATTTTCCTGTGGCCGATTGAGCTTTCGACGATTTGACGGATGATTGAAAGCTTTCCTGTTTTACCTTCATGGTCATAAGAGTTTTGCTTAGCGGATTACGAGTCAGCTTCAGACTCTTCATGGTCTTAGACATTTCCGGGCGCTTTTGCGGCGGGCGCTTTTCCGCAGTCTCTTTCTTGTCAGTGTCTCTCTGTAAGGTGCCTGTCTCGTCTGTTCGCTTTTCTTCCGTCATGGGAAAATCCTTCGAGTTTGCAGTTTACGCCCCATGATCCTAGCATATGGACGGCACCCCCCCGCGCTAAAAAGCAAGAACAGGTCAGTGGTTCACCGGTTCGTGGTCCACCTGCAGCACTAAAGTCCACCCTTTTGATCCGAAATCGCTCTTGAGGCTTTAAGACAAAGACGTTTAGATGTTGAAAGTTGAAGCGAGTTGAGCGCGCTCTGGCGCGAAACGAGTGGCTAGCGCGGACGAGGCGACGGAGGAGCCGCAGGGAGCGCTTAAAGTTGAAGCGAGTTGAGCGCGCTCTGGCGCGAAACGAGTGGCTAGCGCCAACGAGGCGACGGAGGAGCCGCAGAGCGTTCAAAGTTATATTCGCCTTGCCTGGCGGGTGCGATATTGACGTCGGTCTTGACCAGAGCATTTGCTCACGTGAATGAATTGATACTTCCTATTTAGCGGGGATCAATCTCGCTATCGGGGTACCTGCCGACTTGATCCTTCGTTTTGGCATTTAGTCCGAGGCGCCTTAAGCTACAATTTCGGACTATTAAACTGCTGGAGCAGACTAATGAACCTTCAAAGGGCTGTTGGAATTTTTGTGTTGTCGATTACTCTACTTGTTTCCCGTGCCGGAACCGCTTCTGGTCAGTCAACCAGGACCATGGCGAACGGCGAAATTACCATGGCGCTTTATCAACTGAAGATGGTCAATGGCGCTGAGTATTACCTGAATGCCACCGGCCAGCCAGTCGTTCTGCCAGGTTCTGGTGTCGACCCCGCTGCCGGAGTTATTGCGATCTTTGCAGGACCTAATGACAACGATTGGTACATTGACCGAAATGGACTACCAGTTGCCGTTCCCCCACCGGTGGCGACGTCTAGTTCTAAACAGCACCGAATTGGCACGGGTGCGGCAGCCTTCACCGGCGTTGCGGCAGGGGCTGCCGCCGCATCCTATTACAACAACAAGAACTATGCCGGAATACCTTACGGTGTACCAATCTATAGTGCCGGCAACAAACAGTATTATGTTTCGAACAATCAGAACGTCTATATACAGGCGAATGCTAACAATAAGGCATTTGTCAATCAGTTTAATCAGCAAAGAACTGTTCCGCCAGTGGCTTCTAAGCCGACAGGGGGGCGATTTGGTAAGACTGGCGATGCATCGGTTTCGCGGTCGGAGCATACCGAAACCGGTAATGGTGACAAATCAGACCGTCGCGGGGGCGACAACAGCGACGGACCAGCATCCATAGGACTCGGGCAGGACCATAAAAGAGGTGAAGGTAAATCTGGTCGCCAGGAGCGGGGGCAAGGAAAGACAGAATCCGTGAAAGTGGACGGCGGAGCTGGCGATCGTGGTGGTGGAAGTGCGGGAGGCTCCGGTCGGACTGGACGAGATAAATCTGATGGTGGCTTAGAGTCGTCGGGCTCAGGAAGGGGGGGACCCGCAGGACTAAGCGGTGGCAGTGGATCCCGCAAAGGCGACCACTCCCGTGGCGCTACCGGCGGTGGAGGCGATGAATCGCGCAGGGGCGACAACTCCCGTGGCGCTATCGGCGGTGGAGGCGATGAATCGCGTAAGGGCAACCACTCCCGTGGCGCTACCGGCGGTGGAGGCGATGAATCGCAAAAGGGTGATCACTCCCGTGGTGCCGCCGGTGGTGGAGGCGATGCTTCCTCCGGAGCCGGTCGAGGCGGCGGACATCGCAGATAGTGAAAATTCAAGCGGAGCCCGAACAATTTGTCGTCGGCTCTTCGTCTCTGTTCTTTGCCTTGATGAGGCGCGGGTAAAAAATTGTGAGTGAGAATCTACCAGAAAATTCTGCCTATCAGCGAGCCTTGTCTCACTTGAAACGCGGTGAGTACGAATTGGCTGAAGCGGCCCTTCGTACGGCCCTGAAGCTAAACTCGGCCAGCACGGCATGCTACAGGCTCAGGGCAGAGGTCTACGCGTTGATGAATCGAGCGCGTGATGCTCGGGCAGATTTGCAGCGCGCACTATCCCTGGACCTTGACGCGGATAACGCATCGTATTATCAATCTCTGATCTCCGTGATTATTTTGCTGAATGGCAATGAGAATGAACGAGCATTAGATGAGTTGTCCAGTGCGCTTGCATTACGACCCGCAGATGCTCGAAGTCTTTACTATCGAGCAAAGGTGAGATTGAAGTTGAAGCAACCGCATCTGGCTCTCGATGATCTGACGAAGGCGATCAGCAGCGATCAGCGGTGTCCGGCGTATTACTTTGAACGATCACGTGCTTACACGATTCTTGAAAATGCCGATTTGGCAATCGGCGATCTTACTGGA
>JAKFUT010000395.1 GCA_021732565.1 Candidatus Obscuribacterales bacterium | reverse complement strand
CTCATGAACGTGCGCGTTAGAATCGCTCCCTCACCTACTGGTGACCCTCATGTAGGCACTGCTTACATCGCTTTATTCAATTTAATCTTTGCTCGTCATTATCAAGGCGAGTTTATTCTTCGGATCTTGGAGAAATTTTGCCCGCTCGTCGGCGGTCATGCGGTCAACCCCGCTTAAATCCCCGTTCTTAGTACGTGAATAATCATTGTATTGCTGGCGCAATTCCGGATTTGTGCTGGCAAAACTATCTTTGTTTTCTTGATTGAGTTTCTCGACAAAACTGAAATCGCCATTCTTCAGCATTTCCTGATAATGCTGGTAGCCTTGTTTTTGGGAATCTGTTGCTGCTGCTTGCCATTCTTGTTTTCCGCTGCCAGAAAGCTGATCGACGAAGCTGAAGTCACCATTCTTGGTTCTATCTTCGTAATTCTTGTAAGCAGACTGGTGCTCTTGCGGCGCCTCTTGTAACCATCGCGACCGCTGTGACTCAGTTAATTTATCGACGAAGCTGTAGTCGCCTGCATTGGTATGCTCGCGGAATTTTTCATACGCAGCGAAATCTTGATCTGTGGAATTTTCCCGCCAAGCAGCCTTGTTCTCGGGGTTGAGCTTGTCCATAAAGGTGAAATCGCCTTGATCCACCTTGCCGCGATAGCTCCAATACGCAGCCCACATTTCATCAGTCGAGTTGGTGCGAAAAGCTTCGTACCCTGCGGGGCTCAGCTTGTCTACCCAGCTTTCGTCTCCCGCCGTCTGCCGATTTTTGTAATCTTCATATGCTTTCAGTTCTGTAGGAGTAGCTGCCGCTTCCCACTTCTTATACACTTCGGGCGAGGCATGCTGATTGTAGGCTATATCCTCATACCAGCCTAGCTGCCGTCGTTCCTGCCAGAGCGTGTAGTCCTTTTCCGTAAATTTATTGGCGGTGTTGGCAAAGTATTCGTTTCGCTGGTCGGCAGACATTTTGGCCAGGAAAGTATAATCGCCGATGCTCGCCCTCTCTGCGTCGGTTATCGGCTTGTCTACCGGTTTCTGTGCCGTTCCGGAACCTTGATCGCCTGGCTTAGTTATCGGATCGCCTGGCTTGATCACCGGATCTTCCGGTTTTGTGGATGGATCTCCAGGTTTGGTGGCAGGATCGCCCGGTTTTTCCCCGTGTTCCGGTGGTTTGCCAGTCGGTTTCTCTGGTGGAGGGCCGGCAGGAGCGAGCTTATTCATCTCGTACCAGACGTAAGCCTCACGCGCCTCTGGTGTTCCCTGGTTGTACCACTTGTCCGCCAGGTCCTTTCGACCTGTCTCTTCGAGCCGATCGACAAAGCCAAAGTCCCAATTATTCAGGTCGTCACCGTATTTCTTGTAACCCGCATCATCCTTCCATGAAGCCTTTGCCTCAGGTCCAAGATTATCAACAAAGCCGTAATCGCCTGCCGCCTTTCTGGCCGTATAGTCTTCATAGGCCTTTCGCTGGTCTTCGGTGGCACGGCTCTTCCACGCTTCGCGTCGGGTTTCCGATTGATTGTCAACAAAGCTGTAGTCGCCGTTTTTTACTCGATCTTGATATGTATCATAATCCTTCTTCTGAGCGCTGCTGGCGTTTCGCTTCCACGCTTCAAGCGACTCTGGCGACATTTTGTCCAGATGGCTGTAGTCACCGGACTTAGTGCGCTCACTGAATTGCTCGTACCTTTGCTTATCCAGAGCGCTGGTATCAGGTGAATTCAGCCACTCCTTACGATTGGCTTCGCTCATCCTGTCTACGAATCCGTAATCGCCTTCTGCGCGCAACCGTACGTAGTCTATGCGACTGGCGAATTGGCTGTCGGTACCATTCTTGTAAAAGTCTGCTCGATTAGCATCGTTAACATGATCAACAAAGCTGTAATCGCCTGATTTTACTCGGTCCCAATAGTTTCGAACACCGGCTTTTTGTTCGTCATTCATGTTGTCGAATACCGCCCTCCAGGGAGCTCCCGAGAGCCTGTCAACGGCGCTATAGTCGCCGTTGGCCACGCGGTCTTTATGATTGGTGTAAGCAGTCTTTTGCTCAGGGGTAGCCGTCTCCAGCCAGCTCTTTTGCTCGGCTTCACTCATACGGTCTACAAAACCGTAATAACCGGCTTTCTCCATGGTCTTGTAGCTGTCATATTGCGAGCGTTCCCCGGAGTCGGCCAGCCATTGTTTGCGCTGCGAATCAGTCATTCGGTCTACAAAACCGTAGTCGCCAACCTTCTTTCTCGCTTCAATTTCTTCAGGGGTTATGGCTCGGGGCGCATCCGCGGCTGTTTTTGTTGCGTCTGCTGGAGGTTTTGTGGACTCTAAAGGCACGGCACGAAGCATTTCGCTGGCGTGGTTGAGGTCGAGTGTCTGTGCTCGCACGCCCGCTTCTTGTATCAAACGGCCGCCAGCAGTAGTGTCGGCTTCGACGGCTGTCTTTGTTTGAACCGAGTCGGCAACAGGAGTAGCTGTCTGTGCTTCAAGAGGTTTCGCCACCGCGCTTTTCTTGTCAGTCAGCGTAAAGCCATCCATCATAGGCTTTTCTTCGTTACCGACGCTGCCGGTCTGCCTCATTACGTCAAGTGTGGCTTGAATTCCCTTCAACGCAAGAATTTTCAATGCCTCCAATTGGGCGGCAGTGTTAGTCGGTTCTGCAGGTGCATCAGTTTCTGTTTTCTTTTCCGGAATTTCGGGAGGCAAATCCTGCGGCGTGTCGGACATTACGAGAAACTCCGATATGGAATTGTAGCTACCGGGATACGCTGAGATTTCGACACTCGAGTGTAGTGAATTTCAGCAATGTCCCTTTTCTGAAAACGCTTTCCTGGCTCTTACGCTTCGGTACTTCAGTGCTTCCCCGTCACCGGAGTTGCTTCTAACTCCGGAATCGCAACCGGTGAGCCTTTTTTCCGAGTATTTGCATCGTTCCCGGTGCGGCAGAGTTCATAACCCGGCTAACCGAAAATCAAATGTCAAGCGACTTCTTGCCTGGACGGCAACGCAAGCGAGAGCCTGTTTAGAGAATGCGCAAACGGCCTGAACCCATCCGGCTTAGCATATCTTTCCGATTGGTCCCCGCCTGGCAATTGCGGCAAAGAGCCGCCGCCTGTGGAGCGTGCCTGGCTCCACGTGCTCCAAACCGCCGGTCGGCGGTAACTTGGTGAGCGCAAAGATGATATGCGATTAATCTAATAATGTCAAGGTGTGTGTCCTCGGGTCCCGGGGCGTGGACTCAGGCGCAAGGGAGTGGCTAAAATGAGGTTGATTCTCTCTTAATTCCAGAGGAATCAACACCTGCCTTGTCACGACAATTTCAAGCCGTGTTGAGTAAACGAGTCAAATGAAACAAGGTCGCCGACAAGAAATATTATGCGGGCTGCTCAATTCTCAAGTGTGCGTGTGTGCACTTCGATTTCATCATCAAAGTCATCCATGAGAATCACTGGCGGGAGCTAAACTGGTCGAACTACTGAGCTGGAGTTGGAAAGGTGACCGGGTGTTTATAGTAAAACGGGTATTGCTGGTAGACGATGATCCTCGCATTCGCAAGATTGCTCAGATTGCTCTGCAAGGAGTAGCCCGGTGGCACGTATCATTAGCAGCATCGGGCTTTGAGGCTCTGGAAGCGGCGGTGAACGACCCTCCCGACGTTATTCTATTAGACGTTATGATGCCTGAGATGGATGGCCCCACTACGCTTGCAAGGCTCAGGGAGAGCGAATCGACCGCCTCTATTCCAGTAATCTTTTTCACCGCAAAGGTTCAAAAGCATGAGCTTGATTCTTATCTTGCGCTTGGCGCCGCTGGCATCATCAGCAAACCTTTTGATCCGATGACGTTGCCCGAAGAGATAACAGAAATTCTCAGCAAAGTAAAACAGCCGGAACCGCTCTTTTAAATGGAAAGTTGCTTCGAATTTCCATGTGGATATTTGCATAAGCCGTGATATTTTGCTCAATCCCCTAAAATGAAAACGACCCGGAACAAGTTCCGGGCCGTTTTCGGGCTGGCTATCAGGGTTCGGTTGTCGGCTTTCGCTGACGAATTAAGATTACAACGGAGCCCGGATGAGCCATATGGATAAAAGTGCAAGATTGACTGTGGAATTATGCAGTCGAGTCCGAATACGCAACAGCAACGGCTAATCTGCGAATTCCTTCTTCTATTTCTTCATGAGAAAGTCCGCCGTAATTCAGCAGGAACTCACCACCCGGGGGTTGCTGCAAATAGAAATTCGAAGTGCGTATTAATCCGACACCTAGTTCTCTGGCGGCTTTGAGCGTTATCTCGTCATCAACTGGTCGGCGAAAACGCACCAGTATATTAATGCCGGCATTGTCTCCAAGAATTTCTATGGTATTTGCGAAGCTGGATCTCAACGCCGAAATTACATGTTTGCGGCGCTCTTCATATAAGCGCCGCATCTTGCGCACGTGCCGCTCGAATTGACCGGTTGAAATAAAATCTGCCAGTACCTGCTGCTCAAGCAAAGGGGAATGTCGATCACATAACCATTTTGCACGCGCGAAAAGTTCTGCCATCGTATTTGGTACCACCAGATAACCCAGCCGCAACGCAGGAAAGAGAACTTTCGAGAAGGTGCCGATGTAGATCACTGATTCGCCGTGTTCCAGACCCGCTAATGCCGGAACCGGACGCCCCGTATAACGGTATTCGCTATCATAATCATCTTCAACAATTACCATTCCTGTTTGTCTGGCTCGAGCGATCAATTCAAGTCTGCGCGGCAACGAGAGCACCACACCGGTGGGGAACTGATGTGAAGGTGTAACGTAGAGCAATTTCAGCGCCGGCAATGACGGATCCCGAAGCTTGTCAACCATCAATCCCTGGCTATCCACAGGAAATCCGACGAGTTTTGCTCCTTGAACTTCAAATGCCTTCTTTGCTCCCATATATCCGGGTTCTTCAATTCCCACGAAATCTCCGCGGTCTACAAACAAACGATTAACCAGATCGATCGCCTGCTGAGATCCGTTAACAATAATGATTTGTTTAGCACTGCATCTAAGTGCTCGTGCTTTTGCTAGATGCTCTGCTATGGCTTCACGCAGAGGCAAGTACCCTGCAGCATTGGAAGGGTTATCCAACAGCGAAAACTTTCGCTCTTTAAGATGATGATTCATTAATTGCTGCCATTCCCGCAGTGGAAAGGCATGAATATCGGGACGTCCAAATGAAAATTGAATCTCGGGTTCCTCTCCGGTAACTTCAAGCCAGGGGCGGTCTTTGAGGAACCCCCCATAGCGCGACAAGCCCTTCACTTTCAATTCTTCGGTGGTCTTTGTTCTCTTGCCGGGAGCTCTGCTGGACACAGCCGGTTTCAAGAGTTCATCGGGTAGCTGTCGGCAAACATAGGTGCCGGAGCCCAAACTGGACTGGAGATATCCTTCATCTAGAAGATAATCGTAGGCCAATGTAACGGTGGCCCGAGATATTCCTAGCGACTCAGAGAGGGCACGAGTGGAAGGCACTCTTTGCCCCGCCGGTAACCGACCGGAAAGGATAGAACGCCTGATTTCATCGTACAACTGGCGGTGTAGGGGTATGGCAGATTGGCTGTCAAGAGTTATTGGAAAGTCCACATTAATCCCCTCCAAAGTGGACTGGTAGTAAATCATGAAAGTGGCACTTTTACAAGACCAATCAGAGCGTTAAAGTAGTGCACGAATCGGAGGTACAGAGTCATGATTAAAGCGAGGACGACGTTCAACCGGGGGTGCTTACTCGGAATGGCTGTGACAGCGCTTCTCGCGCTATCACCAATGGCACCACAAGCGAATGCGATGGTCATGGACTCCCAGGTGTTTGGACAATATCAAATGAGCCGATCGCTTCTTATAAACAAAGAACGGTCTACACAAAAAGATTGCGATGAGTTGCAACGTCAAGTCGACGATCTCAATCGCAAACAAGATCGCGATCTGCAAGGACAGATCAACGATCTGTGCCGCTCGCTTGATACCAAATACGTGGATCTCCGTCGCATTCGCCAAGAACTGAAAGATCTAGAGATTAAGATGCTCTAAAGCCTTCCCGTAACCCCGGACCAATCGAATGAGCCCCCGAAAGAGGGCTCATTCGCGTTAGTAGATTGGCACCATGGGCGGTGACGATCTAATCAAAAGGCGGGGAAGCAAAGCTCAGTCGGACTTCCGAAGAAATTTCAAGCAGCACGGAGAACGATCCATACAGTGTGGCATTCGGAATTTTAATACTCCGATACACGCATCTTGAAATTTATTTAGTGATGTTCGGCTCGTAAACCTGTTGAGTTTCAGGCCAATTCCTGGACTGAAAACGTGACTCGCGCAAAGGATCAAAGTGATTGTTTGATCCCTTAAAACCTCTGCTGACCTTCTTCCGGGCTGTTGGGCCCGCATATCGGCAAAGTACCGGTCGCTATTCTCTGCCGGTTTAAAGTAGCAGCGTATGTCCGATAAGAAAGAATATAGTACATTGCTCCAAGTTTTTAAGAGGCTCCATTGAAAACAGGTTGACGAGTTACAGCTAAGTCTCCTCGAACGAAAGATGCGATAATTCTTCCAGTTCTTATTTTCCCTCGCTGCGAGTCCATTGCAATGAACAACAAACTATTTGTCGGCAATTTATCGTTCAGGTTGGCCGACGCCGACCTTCAAGCTATGTTCGAGCAATATGGCACCGTGGTGTCTTGCTCTATCCCGACTGACCGCGATACCGGCAGAAAGCGCGGTTTCGCCTTTGTTGAGATGTCGACGCAAGCTGAAGCAGAAGCTGCCATAAAAGGGTTGAACGGCAGAGAGATTGAAGGCCGTCAATTATCGGTAAGCGTCTCGCAGCCCAAGCCGAAAGGCGGTGGCGGTGGTGGGGGCGGTCGCGGCCGCTACTAAGCCGAACTCTTTCAGATTTTGAATAGCACTACGGTGGAGCGCCCTTTCTAAGGGCGCTTTATGTGCATGGTTTATTCATGAGCGTCAAAAGTAGAACAACCGAGAGAAAAACTCCTGTTCTACCGATACACCACACCTTGAGAGGCTCTACATCGTGACGGAATTAATCCACGCTTCTTCGCGAACAAAGGCTGCTCTTGCTGTAAGCGGGCATCGATTAAATTTGTTTCCATGCGGGGACTGCCAGGTGGCTGCAGCCGCTCTTCGGGCAGTTGATAATGAAGTTGTTCTATCCGGATATTTGCGGGTGCTCCTGCGTTCCACAAGCATGCCACCGTGATCATTTCGTGATGGCTTTGGAAAAGGTCCCGCCGGTACCCAAAGCCATCAACGGGAAGAGCACGAAACGGGTATCATCCGTTCCTCTTCTTCTTACTCAGCTCCTGCTCTTTCACAACGAGGTTGCGCAAGTTGGCAGTCTCTTTCATCGTACTGATCCGAAGGGCTATGTCACACTGTCGCAGTGCCTCTGCATAGTCTTTCCTGGCCAGATAGACCCGGGCCAGAATTGTGTAACACTCTACCGTCTCCAGATCGTCCTGGCCACTCTCCGCCGCTTTCCTGGCCTCAACTAGAGCCTCGTCCAGTTTTTTCATCCCCAGGTAGGCCACCGCCCGAGCCTGATGAACAGGCCACCAGTCGGTCCATTTTTCAGATACAGGTTTCAGGGCATCAAGGGCAGCACTGTAATCACCCATACTCGAATAGATCATAGATGTGATACAAGGCTCTATATTTTTAAAGAATCCTTCAGATCCGCTAGCCAGGAGCCTGGACACTCTCAGGGCCTCGTCGTAGTTTCCTTGCTCCAGAAGACTCTTTGCAACATAGTAGTTCAAAAATTGAGAGTGGTCATACTCACCTGTTTGAGAGGCGGCCTTCGTCGATTCGATAGCTTTCTCATACTCGCCGTTCTTGTAGTAATCAACAGCTGCGTTACCGAGTGCTATTGACTCTGTCGATCGATCTCTGGCGATGCGTGACAGGCGGGCAGATTCCAGGTAGTCGGCAATCGCTTGCGCCAATTGGTGGTTCTCTCCGTAAGCGTTTCCGCGATCAATTAGAATATTCTGATCGGCTTTATTTTGTACAATTGCTTTCGAAAAGCATTCAATCGCTTCACCATGTCGCTCCATTGCATTGAGTACTTGTCCGCGCCTGCGCAAGTTCCAGAAGTCAGCCGGTGC
>JAKFUT010000249.1 GCA_021732565.1 Candidatus Obscuribacterales bacterium | reverse complement strand
TCGCACAGGCTGGAGGAAGGGGTGATCGGGTACCAGGTGATTACCGAGGCGCCAGCGAACATGCAACCAAGAGCCGCTGCCGCATTACCATCAATAATGATTTTGCCGGCGGTTTGATCCATTCGCTCTACAAAATAAGGATCTTCTTTGCTCAAATTAGCTTTAGCCCATTCTCGTCCTTTATTTGCAGCGGTCAAGTTGAGCTCAATGGCTTTTGTTTTACCTTCAAACTGCATACGAATCGATTTCTCGATTTCATTTTGATCGATGTTCAGTAATTCAGCGACTACGCCGACATAGATCATGTTGGTGACAAGCTTTCGGAGCTTCAAGTTGTCGGTGGTCTGTCCGGCAAGTTCGCCGAACGGCACTAGATAATGCCGGATGTCATCTCGAATCTTATCGAGATTCAGCTCTTTGGGGCTGACACATACCGAACCGGCACGTAGCGCTTTGACATCCTCGACTGCGGTCTGCGGATTCATTGCCACCACAATGTCGATTTCTTTCTTCCTGGCAATCCATCCGTCTTTGTTGACTCGAATGGTAAACCAGGTCGGAAGCCCGGCGATGTTGGAGGGGAACAGGTTCTTACCACTGACTGGTATGCCCATTTGAAAAATGGAACGCATGAGAACGGAATTGGAAGATTGGCTCCCTGACCCGTTTACTGTGGCGACCTGAATGGAAAAATCATTGACTATCTTGCCTTGTTCCAATTTCTGGGTGCTATCGGCTGCTAATGTCTTCACGGCACTCTACCTTGAGATTATGCGAACAACCTATAAGTCTATCAACTGAAACTTGGTACTCCCGGCAAGCTACAGCATCTACTAATGATTTCTTGGCCTAGCGAAACAGTCTGTGGAGGTGTTGAGGTTTGCCCAGCGCTGGAAAGTCTTGCCCCATCCACTGATTGAACAGCCGTCAACATTAATAGGTACAATTTGCGGATGAGGTCCCTTGATATCTTGTAACTATTTTGTGTCCGCCAAAGAGCACTTGATAAGCGGCGGCTGTTCACAATAGTAGAAAGTGTGTAGGGAGCATTGTGAAACAACTGTCAGAGGAGCACGCAGATTATTCCGCCTATAACTTTCACTCAGGATAATTGGCTAGATTGCTGTCGCAGAACGACTGACGGACAAAGAAGCCGGGGAGCGAGGAACTCTTATTGCACGGGCATCTTTCGGGGTAACTTTCGCGCAGGATAGGCAGGCGGATAATTAGCGGATCCGAGCGCCAATTCGTTAAATCCCCATTCTCATTAGTGTTTTCCGGTGGTACGGTTTAGAGGAGAACCACCAGGTGTTAAATGGATGATTTTCGGGAGTCACGGCCAGACCGCAACTTGCCACCGCATGTTGACCCGCTCTTGGTGCCCGACCGCGAAGATTGGCTGAGTTGGCTCACTGACAATGTATATGAGCCATGTGTTAACGCTGCGGTAATTGAGCCTCAAAATGCAATCGCTCACACAATAAATACGCTGGTTGCCCCGTTACGGGATACTGGTGTGTTCAATGAATGGTCACGTTATGAAATGGACGAGGACCCCAGCGGAACCGAGATTGTGGCTCAAAATATGGCGACTGGTTTGGGTTCAGTCGCTCCATACGCAGTGGCTGCGTTGTTTGCCCGGGGAATGCTTCAGCGTGCGGGACTGTTTGCCGCCGCTGATGGCAGGATCGCCGGTCTTCTAAATGATCCACGTACCGCTTCTGTGCTTGGAGCGGGCATGTACGACGGCTTGCGGATACCGCGGGAGAAGGAGAGCCGGCTGGGTAATGCTGCGTCCGGTAGTGCGGCCTTCGTTGTCTTCGAGAAGGGGGAGCTCTGGAGCAAGAAACTCCCTCCTGCTCAACAATTTTTGGCGAGGGCGGGAATCGGTATTCTTGGCGCTTCTACCCAGGTCTGTATTTCACGGGTTGTCTCAGAGGGAACGCTTCCGACGTTGACCGAGTTGCACGCCGCCGGCATTAGCGGGATGACCCTGAATTTGGTTCGGCCTGTGATACAGCAGCGGTTATCGCCTGAACGAGTCTGGAAGGAACAGCTCGACCGAAGTACAACGATAGCTCCTTCTGAGAAAGTGGAGTCACAGGGGTTCCAGTCAGTGGTGCGAAAATGGCTTCGCGTGACTGAGCCACCACCCATTGTTGCCAATGAGACTCCTCCGCAAATTGCCAAGGCGTTGCAGCTAAGAACTCCCCCTCAAACATCCGAGCAGTGCATATTGTCGGAATCAACGCCTGGTGAATTCCGGGTGGACAACCGGGGAAGCATGGGGCATGAAAAATATCGGGTTGCGATTGAGCTTCCTGATGGCAGCAAACAAGAAACCATTATTCGACCGTTTACCGGAGCATGGTGGCAGAACGTTTCTACCACCCGATTTCGTCAAGAACAAGCTGCTTACTACATAAACCAAATGCTCGATTTTGACAATGGATTTCCGACCACTGCCCTAAGGCTCGCAGAGAAAGACGGCCGCCCAATTCGAGTGTGGATACAGGATGCATCTGCTGGCACCACGTTTGAACAGGGCATGAGACAGATTACCGCGAAAAAATTCGGTAAATTCAACGATAAAAATGTTGTGCGTCTCATGGGGGAAAGTCCGGAACTGCGCGTACAGGTGGAGCAAGCTTTCGTCGAGCGTATGTTGTATGGTGATACGGATTTTCATTCAAGCAACATGGTTGTTGATCCACGCATGCGAGTACGCAATATTGATCTCGATTGCGCTTTTCATTCCAACCAGGTGCCGGGAGTGACTTCTTCTACAGCATTTGGAGTCAACCATACTTTACTGGAGTACTTTTCGCAGAGAAAACTATCAGAAGGTATTCACCAGAAGCTACGCGATTTCTCGCGCACCTGCAACTCTGCCAAGTTGGGTGAAGTTGGTTTGTATCCCTCTGAGAGCATCCCTTTGCTTCGCCGTGCACAATGGTTCGATCAAGAGGGAATCTTCCCGGAGTTTCACCCGCTGTTGCTGTAAATCATGTTAGCTGGTCACCGTGACATATTCAGGTTTCAGGCGCGCCTGCCCCCGGGTGATCTTCCAACGCATCTGAAGGTATCCGGGAAAGACGATTATCCACAACAACCCGCACAGCACACCAATGGCTACCGGTGAAGCCGACATAAAGCCGTCGTAGTGACGCAGGTGAATCTTTGAGGAATCCCATCCAACCCAAATGGAACACCCGATGAGTATCAACCAATTAATCACATCGATTATGATTTCAACCCGATCTTCGGGCACTGAAGCCGCAGTGAGAACCATAGCAATCGCTACTAATAGCACGATTTCTGCTGCTATAAATGCTGCTGTTACGCCGATACCAAACACCCAATTCATCGTCATTTCTCCTCGGTCTTGTCGCTATTAATTGTCTTTCGAAATGTTGCCAAACTTGTGGCATGATCTGCGCAATTCCACAGCGCAAAGTACATATTGACGTCATGAAGTATGCACATACGTCCGTCCAGGAGTTGTTTGGAAAGCATAGATTCAAACACACACGGCAGAAATTGGTTGCAAAAAGCAACCAGCAAGGAGATGGGACAATGGACGAATTTGACTATGTAGCGAAGGAACAAGGCGAGAAGGAAGATGAAGGCAGCGCAACCGATGCGGCTGAATCCGCCAAGAAGTTATTACAAGACTCTGCAACTGTATCTGGTGGCTTGGCCAGCGGCATTGCCGAAGCCATCGGTAGAGCGCAGAAGCCTGGTGATAACAACCAATCACAGGGTGACAGATCTACTCTTAAGGAATTGTTGAACAACAGCGTTGAGAAGATGCGGATTTCACCCGAGGCATTTCTGTCGAAGACTGAACGTTTGCTATTGAATAACCTCGACAATGCAATTCACAAGGGAGATCTTGAGGGTGTTCAAGAAAGTCTGGCGGCCATTGCCGAGAATCCCAAGTCTGTAAAAGCTATTATGGCTTCGATCAAAGAAAGAATGGAGCGGGCCAATCCACAAAATGGTGTCAAATGGGAAACTGGAACTGATAGCAATGGTCAGTCATTTGTTCGCCTGCACATTACAAACTATGAGAGCACGAATGGCAAATTCAGCAATTACACCAACGTTATGATCGGCAGCGACGGTACACATGCGGCCTCCTTTACAAGAACGTGGGACAGTTCGAATCCTCGGCAAATTGATCCCGCCGCAGCGTTGCGCGACGTAACCGCACCGAGATGGCGTCAGCTTCGTCCGGCACTTGACGAACTCATTATCCCGAACACAACCTACAAAAAACTGACCACCGGCGAACGCAGCAAGAAATAATTCGACCAATTGAACCATCAATCAGAGCCGCAAATTCGTGTAATTTGCGGCTCTGCTGCATTACCTGTACCACAGAAAAGGTGCAAGATTGGAAACTTCCAATGACAGATCAAAGGGGCACATTGTTGCTCTTCAGCACTCAGCCATTGCAACTACGCACAACGCTGCGGAAAAAAATCTCTTCCGATGAGAATCTCTTAGTGGAGGTCGCGACCAGACCCCAATGCTCAAGTACCGCTGCGGTGCTTTGCGATCAGGTGCGAAAATGCAAAGCTGCCTCGCGTCGCGTGCGGCGCAACTCTCACGACTGCTGCAAATAGTTTGTGATCTCGAATTATTGCATTAAGGGGCAAAGCCTGAAGCAGCCCATCGCATAGCGACGGGCTGCTTCAGGCTTGTATGGTAGAGGGAGAGGAAAGTTAGCTGAAGAGGTTGGCGTCGCGGCATGAAGCCACGAGCCAGTTGATGCAACCGGGAGTGGCCAGTCCACCGGTAACACCGGCGGCGCCCCAAATGATTCTCTTTAAAGCATCTTGAGTACCGGCAGCCATGTTCATGAAGCCCCAGATCATCGTGGGACCGCCCCAGGCGATACCGAGAATTTCCATGCCGTTAGCGATGATGTTGAGCAAAGCTTCGAGGTTGGCGAGGTTATTTACCCGAACCGTACCGGCTGTGTTAACACCCTGGATTACGGTGGCATCAGCGCCCTGAGGTCCGATTGTGCCATTCGTGGCGCCCTGGAGAGCTGGTGCGCTGGTGCTTCCACCTTGCTGGGTTTGTGCGCCGGTGAAGTTGCCGGTGTTGTTAGTCTGATTGCCGGTATCAGCGGTGGAATCAAAAGCGTCTTGTGCAAGTGCCGGCATTGACATGGCGAGAACTGCGCCGGCTGCAAGTGTAGTGCGGGAAAGAATGTTTGAAATACGCATTGCCAATTAACCTCTAGTACAAGCTGTTTGTCTTGGTGAAACGCACCGCGTTTCTTCAATGCATTAATAGTACCGGGAAGTCGAGCGGGAATAAATAGTGCAAACGTCATGCCCTGGTCATGGAAAGATAGTGACTACAAAGGTTTCCGGATTCCTCCTAATTTTTGGTGTCGCTTCGTATATAGTTCTTTGATCGCTGTATTCGTTTGTAGGTCAAAGCGCACCGCTGATTAGAGTTTTATTCGGTTTGCGAAAACAATTAAAGCCTCTCCTGCCGCTGGCGCAGATGGCGTGCAGCCGTTTTGCAAACGTACACCGCGCACTGGCGTCCGGACCTTGTAGAATCTGAGGCTGTCAGCCCGCCTGTTCAGGAGCGAATCACTTTACTGAAAAAAATTAGTGGTATGCGGTTCCTGCAAGTCGAGTCTAGAGTAAGGGGAGCCTTCCTGCGTCCACTAGAAGTTCATTTTTACTATTGACCGGTATGTGGAATGAAGTAAGATGATAGTTCACCGACGTGCGCTATTTTCTTCAGCAGTTGCTGAGCGAACACCAAGAGGTTCTGTTCCTGATTACGGAACTCGCCTTCTTGTCGCTATCACGACGATCGATCTATTTTCCAACTAGTCACAAATTGAACTTCTTTGACTCCGTCAAGTTGTTCAGTTAGAAGGAACACGCTGTAGCGCGCTTGACACCGCGTGCGGCAAGCTCGACCTGGAGCGAAATCTGAATGGTTACAGCGGTGCATCGCATGAATCATTTTCTTTCTCGTCTTGCCCCCAACGAGAGATTTACTTTTGCACAGGTACGCTACATAGGCAAGGCGGGCACGGTCTACCGCATCATCTGCGAGAAAATTAAGAGTGGTGAGCTCATCCGAATTGCTTGGGGAGTGTATGTCCGCGCTACTGAGGATTTTGTCGAACCGGCTCCTTTTGAAGTTGCTCAAACAAAAGCCGGGCGTTTCGGTCATTCGATAGGTGAGATTCAAACGAAGTCTTCCGTCAATTCCGATTCACCATGCTATGAATTTACAACAGACGGTCGCGCCACCTCATTCATGATGTTTTCCGGCGGAAAGCCCTGCCGTGTTATAAGACTCAAAGAGAGATCAACACCGCGAACAAAGGCAACGAATGGCGCTGACAAATGCAAGAATCGACAGATTGAGGGTGCTGACCAAAGCCATCTTGCAGATGGAGCTGCAGAACCAAAAGGCATCACCATATCCTTTGAAGAATCTGAGAATGAAGTCCATCCCATACCAATCGTCTCGAACTTTTCAGTTCAAAAATCTGTCGCGAGTCCTGTTTTTCCAATCGAATGGCTCTTGCTTACGGCCTGGAATTGGTTACACCGCTTTCTTCCTGCTGAGCTGCGCATACTGCAACGGATGGGCTCTGTGGACTTTGGTCGCTGTACCGAATTCGACCTTGTTAAGATGGTAACGGCGTGCCAGTCAAAAGCGCGGTTCCCAAAACTCTCATTGTCGAGAGAGGTACCCCCGATAAGACCACCATGAACGGTGGCGTTTTCGAGCACCGATCATTTCTGCGCAACTAGCAACTATTTTGGTTTTCAGAGCAACTTCTTTGGGTATCACAGTACCTTCAGCCAACACAAAGTAACTCCCCAAAAAACAATCCCAAGGTAAGAAATAGCTTGAGGCAACAGATTCACTAGAGTACGAATTTTACTTGACGCAACACGGCTTCAAGCAAACCCATTGCGTCAGCTAAGACCGCACCAGGACGGCACCGCTAGCAATCCATGACAAACAAAATTCGAAGAGCCTTCCGTGCACTGGAATCAGGCTGCATCATCAAGGCAAACGATCTAGTCGATCTTGGACACCCCAAAGCGGGACACACTGCGCTCCAACGGCTCTGCAAACTAGGCTGCATTGAACGTGTTGGTTGGAGCCGATATAAATTGCTCCCCAAAACTGTTCCAACTAAAGGCGCTGCGTCAACTAAGACCATTGATTCATCTATCCAGAATCAATCTACAGGAAAATACCATCACTAAACAATGACAAACAAGATTCGCAATTATCTAAGCAAGCTTGAGCC
The DNA here is from genome assembly GCA_021732565.1 of Candidatus Obscuribacterales bacterium. Taxonomy (GTDB): domain Bacteria; phylum Cyanobacteriota; class Vampirovibrionia; order Obscuribacterales; family Obscuribacteraceae; genus JAKFUT01. Next base: position 837 of record JAKFUT010000249.1, on the reverse strand, counting down.
AGGCTGCATCATTAAAGCAAGTAATCTAACCGATCTTGGAAATCCAAGAACAGTGTACAGTGCTCTGCAGCAACTCTGCCGAGTGAACTACCTTCAACGTCTTGGCTCGGGTCGATACAGATGTGATTCGCTGTCAAAATCAACATAAAGTAGCTCCCCCAGAAAACAATCCCAAGGTAAGAAATAGCTTGCGGCAACAGATTCATTAAAGTACGAATTTAACTTGACGCAAAACGGGGAACGCGGACGCAAGCGCGGAATCGATAGATCCCGCGGTCTCGTGCTCAAAAACGCTGTTGCGGCCGGCGAAGAAAATCCGAGTGGAATATAACACGCAAACCCGGAATTTCTTCGCTACTGTCACCCGGTCATCTGGCAGAATTCCCGCGACGTGCGCTTCAAGGCACTTTTGAGCCGGCCAGCGAAGAAAATCCGGGTCTGGTCACAACGCAAGACACGCTTCCGATAGATCCCTCAGTCGCGTGCTCCAAAACGCTGTTGCCGCCCGGCGAAGAAATTCCGAGTGGAATATAAAACGCAAACCCGGAATTTCTTCGCTACTGTCACCCGGTCATCTGGCAGAATTCCCGCGACGTGCGCTCCAAGGCACTTTTGAGCCGGTCGGCGAAGAAAATCCGGGTCTGGTCACAACGCAACACACGCTTCCGATAGATCCCCCGGTCGCGTGCTCCAAAACGCTGTTGCCGCCCGGCGAAGAAATTCCGAGTGGAATATAAAACGCTAACCCGGAATTTCTTCGCTACTGTCATCCGGTCATCTCTCGACTTAAAGTCGCCACGGCGACTTGTCATGATGGCCTTTTACGGGCAACGGTGC
>JAKFUT010000086.1 GCA_021732565.1 Candidatus Obscuribacterales bacterium | reverse complement strand
ACGCTGAGTGACCCCCTGAATCTTCTCCTTTGGTATAAGTAAGGAAGTCTTTCCTATCGCATCTACCAGGGAGATCTGGAGTCCGTTGTCTTTACCTTCTATACGGCACTTGTTGCTGAGACGGGTGAATTGTGTCAGAAGAATGAGTCCGCAGATAAACAAAATCAAGGCAATTGAAGGCACAAAACCGCCAACTTGCCAAATCGCGAAGAACACAAAACTCATGCCGGCAAGTATCATAGTTGTCTGCTTCTGCGGCAGGTCGCGGATTTTTTGTTTTACGCTGGCAGTGTCGTCCAGGGTAAATACCAGGTTCGCTTCTGCCGCGTCACCATCGAGTTGCGCAGGCAACTTCGACTCAGTCTCGGGTATCGAAACCATCGCCGATTCAGGCAGCCCCTCTACAAGATTGATTGTGGAAGTCGACGGTGCACAATGAGCAGCAGTGACACCATCGGCTGAGTGCTGAGATTCGCTGCCCGATTCACCGGGTCTGGCGGTATGGTTCACTGTTTCCACGCTTTTCGATCTTTCCATCGATTCGGTAGTTTCCGTCTGGCTGTTCAAGACTAAGACTGGCTCGACGATCGCTTTGACGGTAGATTGTTCTTCATCCGCCACAATGCCACCAGAGGTGGTGACTGGCTGCGCAGTACCTGCCAAATCCTGATCACTTTTACTTGGCACTTGTTCGTCTTGAAGACACGCCACAGCACCAGTCTTCTCCACAATAATTCTTATCTCGTCTTTCTGCTCAGACGAATCGCTCATCAAGTTTGTCCTTCATATTTTCTAGCCTTCACTGTTACGGCATCCGCACTTGCAGTATTCAGAATTTCCCCGTCAATTTCAGTACTCTTGGTCCGAAGCACGGATCCTTCACTGCCTGAGCCGGGTGGCGCAATCGGAGCCCGCCCCTGCACCACGTGCAGAGCAGCCAGGAGTGCGTTGGCTGATCCAATTCGCTCTTCGGTTTCCTGTCGCGTGCAGTCGAGCACCAAATCATTAGTCTTCTCAGTGATTTGCGAACGAACAGAACGCGGATTGGCAGAACTCAATGCTTCCGGTTCTTCCCCGGTCAGGAGATAATACATCGTTGCACCAAGCGCATAAATATCGCTGGAAGGCACGGCTTTCCCCCGAAACTGTTCTGGAGAAATATAAAGCTGTTTTCCGACTATGGTCCCCGTGGCAGCTCCCACAAACTGATTGGCGGCGCCGAAATCAATAAGGTAGAGTTTTCCATCCGGCGTCAGAATCAGATTATCGGGAGTAAGGTCCCGGTGAATAATCGGGGTCTCACGGTTGTGCAAATAACACAGAATTTCCGCTATTTGCTCGGCCCATTCTAGAACTCGTTCCTCGCTTTGAGCTCCATTCCTCTTAATATATTGACGTAAAGTCAGACCCGGTATATATTCAAGCACGAGGTAATCCCGACCATTTTCGACAAAATGATCTAGAACCTTCGCAATTCGATCATGGCTCAATTGCATTAAGAGTTGCGCTTCGCGTTTGAACATCTCGCGCGCTTTTTCCCGAGTGGCTTCGTCGGTAGTCGCGGGAATAACAGATTCCTTTATCACCACGACTGTGCCAGGTTGGGCATCTTTTCCACTGCGGATACCGCCCCCTTGCTCCGCGAGATAGACGGCCGAAAGTCCTCCGGAGAAAGCGTGCATCACTACCTTAAAGCGACCACTCTGAAGAACTGTTCCAGGATTAAGAGCTACGAAATTGGTGGCAGAAAAATGCGAAGCCATCTCATCTTCCCACAAAGAGGTATGAGACTTCTGATCATTAAACATGCGATGGCGAAGGGCCACCAAATCCGGTGACAGGGCACATTGCGTTCCCCATTCATCAAGGCATACAAGCAACTTCTCTAGATCATTTTCACTGAGAGCATTCAGATCGATGGTGGCACACCCCCCGGACTGAAAATAAAATTGCAGATGTCTGGCATGAGACTTCGCATCTGTGTTGAGAGTAACTGCGCTGATATCACTCCAAAGTCGCTTTCGCCGCAACTTAAGCTCACCCATCATACTCGAGGGAAACACCAACCCCTCGGAATTGAAAGTCAACCTTGTGTCTTTCCCCACCAGCGTCAGGAGACCACTGACGAGAAAGACGCCCATTAATAGATAGAGAGTCCTGTCGAGAGGGGTGTCGCCTGGCAGCAGCGAGCCCAACGAAGAAGAAGCCGGCCGGGTGGGGGGGCTAACCACCTGCGGGGTTATGGAGCCAGACTGTCGGTTCTCGAGTTGCTGGATTGACTGACGAACAGCTGATAAATCAGGCAATCCACCGGTCTTCAACCCCAACCAGGCACCGCCGGACAGCAGACATACGCACGTAACCAGGGGTAGAAACCAGCGCGGTAAAGCGCTATAGCGAACTTCTACGCGCCTTTTGCTTGAATAGTAAGGTTCGGAAACCATGTAGCTTTCCGGCTCCGGTGCATCCAGCATGACAAGGGGAGACCTAATCTTTTATACCCGAACTAAATATTTCGAGCAAGCCCGACAAAGGTCATATCACACTCAGTACTTTTGTCATTGCATTGGCAAAAGAATCACTGCGCCCTCTTGCAGAGTCCAGGCAAAGATGGCATTTCCCCGTGCGCGGTTAAGACCATAAATCTCTTTGACTTTGGCTTTGCTTTGCTCTTCGGACAACGCCGGCCAATTCTTGCGCACAATGGTTTTTATCGTTTCGCCTGCCTGCATGGTGTACTCATAGAGCAGTCCACCCGGGGCCGATGCACGCACTGAGGCTGTCTTCTTGCGCGGAATAGTCTTCTTTGTACCCGCCGTTTTGCGACGAACTAGACCTGTGCGGCGAGCTGGAACGGAGAAATCACCGCCGTCGCAAAATGTTCGCAGACTCTTGCGGGCCACAGGCAAAAACGTAGTAAATGCCGGTTCCTTTCCTTCGTAGGCCAATACTTGATACTCGCCGTATTCAAATCGATCGGTGGGCGCAAAGTAAACAATTCCGGCTTCTCGTTGTTCTGCGATGAAATAGTCTATTTCAAGGAAGGGCCCGTATCTGGGCAGGCTGGTGACCTGAGCCCGGGTAATGCGAATCAAAGGAATTCGAATAAGCTCGGGAAAAAGCGGTAAAAGCTCTTCCACCATTACTATCCCCAACGGCTTCTGCAGTATCTCGGCAAAGTATTCCGCCGTGGCGGTCGAGAGTGGAGACATGGACTTATTCCAGTGAAGAGAAAGTCGCTCGACTCCCGCTGGCGCCCACCGGGCATGATTGGCCGGTCGAAGGCGTAATCTGTCGTTGCCACTGATGAATCCCTGAGTTGTCCATCCCGACGGTGGGCGGATCGTTCTGCCAGCACCAAGAGAGAAAGGCTGATCGAGTGTCGTTTCATTCAGAATGCTCATTGTCTTTTGCCCACCACTGCAGTAAGGGGAAGCGGTTTCTCCTGTCCGCTGAGCGGATCCTTGGCTGTGGATTGCATTCCCTTGACGAAATCGTCTAGTGGAACCCCGCGCCCATTTGGATAGCTGTGATCGTCTGCATCCCCGGGATTTTCGTAGTACACCGCCAATGGTTCTCCCGCCGAATCGTATTCTATATGTGTGATTGAAACTGCATGGGTTCCAATACCCCCCTCACCATTTGCATCAGGGGAATCGATACGGACCATAATATACATCGGCGGCTTGCAGCCATTTGCCTGCCAGGCCGAATCCAGTTCACCAGTTGTGGAAACGTGGGCAACAACGTACCTTTCGAGCGGCATCAATTTGTTCAGAATGCGAATCTGTGCTTCACGGTCCAGCCCGCCGAATTTTCGAACCTGGCCATCCTTCAGTATCCGTTCACCTGTGTCTGTGGATCTGTCTATGCCATTCGGCACCGGATCGTAGCCGGACGGATATGAACGATATTCCTCGCCCTCAGGCAATGCCAGCTGAGTGAGTGAAGTCTGCATTATCTCACTGACAGGGCTGCGCGTTTTAGAACTATCACTATAGCTCGCCAGTGATCCATCGAGCTGTCGTTGCGCCTTCATAACAGTTTTTCCGTCCTCGCTAAAATACTCGCCGTAGATTGCAAGGTTTGCCAGCATCACTGCATACAATTCGGGATGATTCATTGCGATCGTCTTCTCCACGTTCGCCGCAACGCACGTGTCTTTGTTTCCCTGCTTGATTGCATCAGGGTGAGCAATTTGTCGCGTCATCGATGTAATGAGTCTTCCTCTCTGTGCTCTGGTCAGTTTGGTGGGCCCGTCCATTGCATCATTTATTTGACGAATGCAGTCGTAAATTTGATGCTGGAATTCATGGTTCAACTTGGCGATTTCGGCTAAGTCGGCCCGCATTTCGCGTTCTTTTTCGATTGAAAGAGGGGGCTTCATGTACTCTATGATCCGATCGGCATCCAACTTGTAGTTGTCGGAACTGTTCCGCAATTCCTGACTGCGATCAATGTTTCTGATAACTTCATCGCCAGTGGTAAAACTAACCATGTAATCACCGGTTCTGTCGTCCACCTCTACATCATCCATTTCAGGCGAATCCCAGTGTCCATTAGCATCGCGGGTGGTGTGCTCAACAATCTGCCCCTGGCTATTACGAACAATTACCTGGTCTACCTGGCCTGACTGAGCCCTTTTGAATATCGTCGTACAACCACCTTCGCTGCGAGTTTCAACTATGTGACCGAACTCGTCTCGCATCAAAGTGGTGCCATCATCGAGACCTTCGTAAAGCACGAGCTCATTTTCATCAGTAATTTTTCTGTTGCCAGACCTATCGAAACTGAGAGTGCAACTGGAAGGAAAAGTGCGAGCCTGATCGCCTAACTGCAAATTCCAGGTTCCACTCTCTTCTCTGGTCAGAATTTCGATGTGTCCTGTGCGAGGAGTTTTGTATTCGTAACCACAAGCATCTTCAGAAGAGAGACCGGAATCGGGAAGATGTAATTCCTTGAGCCATTTACCACGCTGGCTGACAATACTGAGTACTAAATTGCCTTGCGGATCATACTTATGGGCGGTGCTGAGGCCTTTTCCATTGTTTGCATAGAGAACCCGGCTTTCTGGATCGTGTTCCTCGTATCGGCCGTCTGGAAAAAAGTGTCTTCGATTGCCAGTAAACTGTTCCTGTTCGATTGCTCCAGACTGCGGATTTACCTTTGCACGCGGGCAGTCAATCATTGAACTCTTCGTACTGAAATCGTTCTTTTCATCGTCGAATTCGCGATATCCGGTTCCCTGCCACTTATAGTGAAGAAACGGTTGCCCGTACCTTATGCGAACCCAAAAGTCTATTACATAACCATCGCCATCAGTCTTATAGAGAAATTTCTCCAGAGCCCGGGATAGTAATTGCTCGATGATGGAACTATCAGTGGTGGCGCGCTCCGTTTCCTCCAATCGTTTTTCAACAATCGCCGATTCCGGCTTCAACAATTCCAACTCACGAGCAGCTTCCGCAGCTTGAATGTACGACATATGGGTGTGCGGTGCAGACGGCGCCCTTTCTGGTTTTTTCGCCTCCGCCGGTCCGGTAGGACCTGTCTTAGGAACAACCCATCCGACAACGTCCGAGGGCTTCTGAACCTCAGGTTCCAATCGCTTAGGAACCCATTCATCAGGTATCCACGATGAACGATCTGCTGGAGGCGCTGCCTGCGCGGCGGGAGCCACAGGATCAGAGGGACGAGCGGCCCTTTGTGCGGCAGCGGCTCTGAGCGCCGCAATTGCTGCAATTTCGGCCTGCGTGAGTGCAGGTGGGTGAACATCACCGGGAGCTTGTTTGATTTGAGGCGTCGCCGGTTGCGCATCACCTGAAACACGTACATCGTTCTTGTTTGATGTCGATGGCTCCGGCAAAGTAGGCTTCGGCTTACTTTGGATCTTTTCAGAGTGAACCTTCTCGGCGGCTTTAACATCAATTGGAGTTGGAGTCTGCGGAGCAACGGGCTGTGTTGCTTCCTTACACTTGACGGGTAACTGCCGTTCTTTCCACGGGAAATCACCATCAGCAGCTGATGAGGTATCAGTTGGCTCACTATCACCAGCCGAATTATTATCATCATCAGGAAAATCGTCTTCGTCGCCAAATGAATAACTTCCACTTTGCGGAAGTTCGGACACGCGTTCCCACGGCACTTCGTCGCCTATCTGCGGCACACGTTTTTCTGCGGCGCGAGCGGCCCGCATTCGAGCTTCCCAAGGAAAGGACTCCAGCGTTTTTCTCTGACGCCGAGACTTTGGTTGCCTCAGGCGCTCAATGGCTTCCTTTAACGGATTTACCGCAGCAGGCTGGTCATCGTTACGATCGAGTCGAGTCAGTTCACCAGTGATACCACTCCTGAGACCAGCTTTGACCCCAGCGGATTCCAGCGAATTTTCAGTGCTAAGAACTTCTCGATCACCATCAGAAGAACTCTGTACATTACTGCCAACCCGCGTGTCACTCATCTCTTACTCCCGGTACCAGTTGACTTGATTCCACTACAGGTTGCAATTCACTTACGGGTGGAGCGCTTGATACTGCTCCTGTTAGCAGTGCGTGCGAGGTCCCGCTATTAATGTCGCCTGAATAATCTTTAAAACCCGCATGGACGTTCCGTGACGGAAGGACGTAACAACCAGTCTCACATTTTTACCGGGCGTCCTCCATATTTTACGCCCATCCAAACTGGGAGTTAACCTCAATTTGCCGCCCGGGAGAAGTGGCTGTTTCTGCCGGACCTCATGACGACTAAGTTCTGCTTCCCTCGACGGTTTTGCATTCTGGAATGTTGGAATTTGGTCGGTTGGTTGTGTTGGTACTGACTTTGTCACCACACACTACAAAGCGATTGACACTCGCGGCCCACTTTGACATGTAAATCCGGAACGGATTGGTGTCAGGCAAGCATTACTCTATCGGACGTCGAGGCCGATATTTAGGCCACGCAAGCTCACCAACGGAGGAAGAGTGCCCGCTTATTGCGGTTCGGACATTGGCAGTATGAGCAAGAGTCCCGCTGTTCTATCTTTGAGCGCTTTTGCATCACGCAAATCGATTTCGTTGCGGGCAAAACGCTCGCTCAACAAGGCATTTCGCGCATTCGCAGCGGGTTCGTTCACCTTTTGTGCGGGCAAGAGGCCCGCGGTCCCGGGGCTTTGGGCAAGGCAAGTCGCGCTTTTGCATCACCCGAATCGATTTCGTTGCGGGCAAAATGCCCGCTCAGCAAGGCAATTCGCGCATTCCCAGCGAGTTCGTCATTTTTTGTGCGGGACGGAGGCTCGCGGTCCCGGGGCTTTGGGCACGGCAATTGCGCTTTTGCATCACGCGAATCGGACAATACGCCCGTTCAACAAGGCCTTTTACGGATTCGCAAGGTATCAGGTCCCCGCTTCAGCCGTGAGCGGGTCTGGTGTCAGAGCTGCTCTCAGTTCCGAAACCGCCAGTCCGACTTCCCGCAGTTCTTCCTGAATATACTTTTCAAGTCCGCCCTCCATGAGTTTGCGGACTTCTTGCAAGAACTTTGCCGCCGGAGCACCATCAATCATTCGATGATCGAAGTTGAGAGTAAGAGTCATCATCTTTCTCACTTCAATGTTCCCTTCGCGAACCACAGGTCTTGGCTCGATCGTTCCTATGCCAAACGTGGAAGTGGTTACACAAGGAGGAATCATGGCGGTTAAACCAAATTTGCCTAAACTGCTAAGGCCAAATGTGGCACCCATGCACTGTAGCCGAAACGCCGGACAGCGCAAGCCAACCCACAGAATGATTTGCCGGAACAACCACGGAACATGAGTGAACTTGCTCTGCAAATCTAACTGGGCAACCTTCTCAAAATCTGCTTCAGCATGAGCTTTGAGCTCGTTTGAGATATCTTGAACCGATTTGGTGTCCGGCTCATGAATGGCGCCAAAAAACAGGGATGGCTGAGAATCAATAACACGCTCAACTGTGAACCCGGCAACGATATTGTTAAATACAGCGGTTCTACCAAACGGCAGCATAACAGTCCTGGTGTCTGGATATGACCGCTGGGCAATGGCTATTGCCTTAAGCAAGAGGGCGGTGGCCGTAATGCGGATACCGTACTTGCTGAACTGCGACCGCAGATTCTCTGCCCAGGTCATGTCAATGTCAAGAAAGAAATAAGTCGGGATAGAGTCTTTTCCAACGATACCCACCATGTCCAGCAGGTTCCATCGACTTCTTGCGAGCGAGGAAAGCGTAAAACTCGGTTTACGATTTGATTTGTCCACCTGAATTCACTCCTCAAAAAACACTCTTAATTCCAATTATTCAGCCC
>JAKFUT010000266.1 GCA_021732565.1 Candidatus Obscuribacterales bacterium | reverse complement strand
GATGGTGTCGGGTACTCCCCGGAACAGATATCGGCAATGATCCTCCAGAAGCTCAAAGCAGATGCAGAAACCTATATCGGCGAAGCAATCACCAAGGCGGTGGTGACTGTTCCCGCCTATTTCGATGATTCTCAACGCCAGGCAACCCGAGACGCCGGTCAAATTGCCGGTCTGGACGTGCTTCGCATTATCAACGAGCCTACCGCCAGTGCGCTGGCGTATGGGCTCGACAGGCTGGAGGAAAACGCCATCATCCTGGTGTACGACCTGGGCGGGGGCACTTTCGACGTATCCATTCTGGAGATTATCGACGGAGTCTTTGAAGTTAAGGCAACCAGGGGCAATAATCGCCTTGGCGGAGACGACTTTGACCAGGCAATCATAGACTGGATGAAGCAGGAGTTTCAAAAAGCCAACGGAATCGACATTTCCAATGACCTCATGGCGATTCAGCGACTGAAAGAAACTGCCGAAAAATCGAAAATCGAATTGTCATCAGCGATGGTCAGCGAAATTCACTTGCCGTTCTTGACTGCTGATGCCAGCGGTCCCAAACACTTCCAGGCTGCATTAACTCGGGCTCGCTTCAATGAACTTACCGCACATCTAGTGGAAGCTACGATGGAGCCGGTTCAGCTATCTATTGAAGATTCCGGGCTGGGTCCGGAGCAAATTGAACATGTGCTGCTGGTAGGAGGTTCGACCCGAATTCCAGCTGTACAAGATGCAATTAAACGATTCTTCCAGAAGGAACCCGTCAAGTCTGTCAATCCCGATGAGGCTGTGGCTTTGGGTGCGGCAATTCAGGCTTCTATTCTGGCTGGCGAAACCCAGGATCTTCTGTTACTAGACGTAACCCCTCTATCACTTGGTATTGAAACTGCGGGCGGACTGTTTACCCGAATTATCGAACGGAACACCACTGTTCCCACCAGCAAAACCATGGTTTTCACCACTACGGAAGATTCTCAAACCTCAGTGGAAGTTCATGCTCTGCAGGGTGAACGAGAGCTGGCAAAATTTAACAAGGGCCTGGCGAGATTCTCCTTAGATGGTATTCCTCGTGCTCCCAAGGGGGTTCCCAAGATTGAGGTAACCTTTGACATCGATGCAGACGGCATTGTCCATGTAAGTGCCCGCGATGCGGCCTCTGGAACCAGGCAGTCCATTGTCATTCGTCGATCGTCCGGTTTGTCTCGCACAGACGTGGAACGCTTGGAAAAGGAAGCCACGGAGCACTACGAAACAGACCGCAAACAGCGCGAGATCATTGCGGCGCGCATTAAAGCCGAGACACTGGTCGGAGACGCCGAGCGCACTTTGCACAAATATGCCGGTGTAGTTGACCAGGCGCAATTGGAAGTCGTAAAGCAATATTTGGATATGCTTAAACAAGCGCTTGGAAACGCAGAGAACCCCGATATCATTGGACTGGTTGAGAAGCTTGATTCCTCACTGATGGAAGTCGGGCGCCTCATTTACAGTACAAGCCGTGGCTCGGTGGACGGTGGTTCGGCAGTTGAGAAGTAGCTGCTACTGCTAACGTGCGGGTCTCTAAGAGGAAAACATGGTTAATATGGCAACTCGCGATTACTACGAGATACTCGGCGTTTCGAAAACGGCATCCGCCGAAGAGATCAAGAAGGCGTTTCGCAAGACGGCAGCCAAGCTTCACCCGGACAACAAGGACACGGGAGATGAGGCCGCTTTTAAAGAACTGGTTACGGCTTACGAAGTTTTGTCCGAAGATGAGAAGCGCCAGGTGTATGACAAGTACGGCGCCGAAGGGCTGAAGCGCGGTGGCGGTGGAAGCGCATCGTCATACGCAAGCGATATTGACTTCAGCGCCTTTGGCGGGCTCGACGACATTCTCGAGTTCTTATTTAGTGGCGGCATGCGCGGTGGGGGTGGTCGTACCGGTGGGCGTCCTCCTGCCCGAGGAAACGATCTTCGCTTTGACCTCGATCTCGATTTTCATGAGGCTGTGTTCGGCGTAGAGAAGAAAATAAACATAAAGCATTTACGTCCTTGCGGCGGTTGTAGCGGCTCGGGAGCCGCTCCCGGTAGTAAGCCGGTGACATGTACCGGATGCGGGGGCCACGGACAGGTGAGGCAAACAACTTCGACCTTGTTCGGACACTTTTCAAGCATCACAGTTTGCCCCAATTGTGCCGGCGAAGGTACCAAGGTTGATAAGGCCTGCGATCAGTGCCAGGGCAAGGCTCTGATTCGCCAGGCGCGGACGCTGGAGCTGAAGATTCCGGCCGGGGTTGATAACGGTTCGCGAATTCGTGTACCAAATGAGGGCGACAGTGGTCGTAAAGGTGCAGGTCCGGGAGATCTCTACGTAATTTGCCGAGTTCGCGAACATGAGAAATTTATTCGAGAAGGAACAACGATTCATTTGAAGCAGTCGATAAGTCCGTCGATGGCTGCACTCGGGGGCGAGATGTGGGTCGATACAGTGGGGGGCAAACGCATTTTGAAAATTGCTCCGGGAACGCAAACTGGAAAAATCGAACAGATGAAAAGTGAGGGAGTTCCATTTATCAGTAGCGAACGGCGGGGAGATCAACAAGTTCATATCTTCGTTGAAGTGCCGACCAAACTGTCCGACGAAGAGAAACAACTCTTCAAGCGGTTGTCGGAGATTCGCGGCGAGACCTTATTAATCCCAGAAAGCGAGAGACCTGTTCCCCCCAAAGATGAAGAGAAGAAAGAACATCACTCGTTTTTCGATACTATTGCCGGAGTTTTCAAAGGCAAGAGCAACGGAGACTAGTGCCCGAGTTAGCCGAAACACTTGCAACAAGAAGCCAATTCACAACTAGGTACCAATTGCTTCTCCCGAACGTCGGTGGAAGGTTATTCTTTGCAAGGCAAAGTCGGCTGAGCGCGCCTTGGCGCGAAACGAGCGGCTAGCGGCATGAGGCGAGGGGTCGCAGGGAGCGCCTACAATTGACCGGGAGGTCGGCGTGAGAGAAACATTGCATCCTGTTCGCCTGCGTTCAAACTGGCTGGCATCGGTTTGCGTATTCTTGTTGATTTTGGGCTTTTGTGCGCAACCGCCGGCCTCTGCCACGCGACTTCCGCAAGACGTGCGCCAACAGGCACTGGCGCTGTGGCCCGGTGGCAGTGTGCGACTCGACGGTTCTATTGCATTGGCGGACGGTTCCATGGTTCTACCCCTGGTGCCGGGAAGCGGTGCCAAGAAGAGCGGTACAACGGTGCGATTTCCTGAGAGCGCAGAGGCACCGCTGCTGGTGTTGTACGAAAATGGCTGGGGGCATATTCACTGTTCGAGGAAGGGCGAAGTGCTTACCATGGTGCTACCCTCATCAATGCCGGAGGGAATAAGCAAGCGATTGCTTGCCACCAGGTTTCCTTCTGATCTGATCGTGCCAGAAGGAATTGTTTTGCCAAAGTCGCTTAAACCGCTGGTCGGTGATTTGAACATAACTCTGATGGATGACGCAGCCATTGCTCGTCCCGATTTCGGCCAGCCACGGTCTGCGGCCGGTCCGGCTAAAGCCTACACCGGCGCGGGCACATACGCTTTCATCAGTGTCAGCAAAGGGTCGATTACTTTATTTGACGGCAAAACATTTTCGAAGCTGGCCGAATTTCCGACGGAAGGGACTCCCTGTGGAATGGATTTCATCAATGGCAAGCTCTATATAACGGATCAGGCCAAGAGTCGGGTATTGTTGCTTGATCCGGTATCCAGGAAATTTCTCGGACAAATTGATCTCGTCAGTGGCAGCACTCCAAAAGGGATAGCTGCAATGCCTGATGGAAAGTGGATCTATATCAGTGAGAGTGGTCCATCGAACGTGGCGGTAATTGAAACGGCCACAGGCAAGCTTTTGCTAAAGACACGAGTTTCAACCGGACCGGGACGAATGGCTGTCACCGCAGATGGTATCTACCTGCTGGTGTTAAACGTCACTTCAGGCGAGTTGTCTGTACTCTCCACCTATAATCAGAAACTCGTCGGTAGCGTTCGAACCGGTGCTATTCCCACGGGGCTTGCCATTAATGCCGGTGAGAAAATCGTTTATATTTCGAACCGAGGTTCCGACACAGTCTCTGTTGTGGACATAGCCAAGCGTACGGTATTGCAAACAATCAAAACGGGCGCCGGGCCCACCGGTCTTGCACTGAGTAAGGATGGCTCCAAACTCTTTGTTGCCTGTGGTCGCGATAACACTCTCAGCGTGTTCGATACCAGAACATTTGCAAAGAACAAAGAGATCAAGCTACCCCTGGATATCGATTTCCCCGGTACCCTGTGTGTGACACCGGATGGGAAGCTGCTTATCGTGACCAGCCAGCAAACCGATACTGTCGGTCTCTACGATACTGATACTCTGGAGCTGAAACAACAGCTTCGCATCGGGCATCCGACTCACGACGTGCTGTGGATACCGGCAGGTTAGAAGATATCAATTCGTTCAGTATTCTCAACGCGAGTTGCACATGCCTTGGCGCCCCAGCTCTTCGAAAACGGGGCAAAAGGGTATAAGACTCCGTGTGGGTTTCCGGGGCGCACAATGAGCAATGTTTTGCCTTCAGGAACAGTGATCGACTCCCGATTCAAGCTGGTCGCTGAATTAGGACAAGGAGGTATGGGCTCCGTCTACAGGGCTGTTGAAATTGAATTGGAGCGGGAGGTGGCAATTAAGCTCCTGCATCCTGAACTAAGTGATGACACTAGCCGGCGGAGATTCACAAGAGAGGGGCGGATTTTGAGCGCGCTCTCGCATCCTCATGTTCTCCAGTTCTATCGATTCGGAATGTGGAACAGTCGATGTCCATATATTGCCATGGAATACTTCCAGGGACTATCATTGTCGGTCCTCATGAGGAATGAGACGCTGTCCGTCGGCCGGTGTCTGGCGATCTTCGATCAGGTTTGTGAGGCGATGGAGTATGCACATTCGCACAACGTTATACACAGGGATCTATCGCCCGGCAATATCATGGTGCAAGCAGAAAATGACGATTTTGCCAAAGTGATTGATTTTGGTTTGTCTATTTGCCAAACGTCTCAGAGAGTCAGCCAACATCTAACCAATAGGCTGATTCTGGGCAGTGTTTATTACATGAGTCCTGAGCAGTGTTCCGCAAAACGCGCAGATGCAAGGTCAGACGTTTACTCCCTCGGGTGTGTTCTCTATCACACGCTGGCATCAGCTCCTCCTTTTGAGGCTGACAATCCGATTGGCTTAATGCACAAACATAACAGTGAGATGCCCCCTCCGCTTCTGCATCAAAAGCTGCCCGCGGGGTTGGAAAATGTTCTGCTGCGAGCTTTGTCAAAAGACCCTGCGAGCAGGCATCAATCAATGGCCGAACTGCGCAGAGATTTGAAACTAGTTGCCGACGGAGAGGGCGACACGATTGCGCCACCGGCAACATTGTCCGCGGGATTTTCCCAGAAGAAGAGATTTCTGCCTACAGCATTAATACTGGCTACACTGCCGATAGGAGCCGCCTCATTCCTGGCCTTAGACGCGGGAATGAAATCAAGACGATTCTTTGACACGGATTCACACCCGGCTAAAATCAGTGATCCAGATTTTTCGCTAAGAAAATTACGAACCCAAGAGGAGTTGCTCACCAGAACGCCTGAGGAACGCATTGATTATTACAACTCATGGCTGGCAGCACATGGTGCGATCGAATCACTTGATACCATTGAGGCACATCTTCAACTTGCGCAATTGCCAGGGGCCATTGGCGCTCTGGAAGGACCCCGCCAAAGGCGGCTTGCCTTAGGTTTGTCCAAGGGATTGCTTGATAGAAGTTTGACGGCTGGCGATGCCGATCTGGTAGATGACGTGATCACCAAGATAATTAAGCTGCGTGAAAATGAGAAGGGTTTCCTCATAATTCAAGAAACCGAGGGAATACTCAAAAGACTAGAAGCCCGAGGAAATTTCTATCTCAAAGCGATGAATGTTTGCCGCCGGACTTTAGGCGAGCAATACTGTTTGTCAGCTAATTATCGACGGGCTTTGCCGTATTTCGATCAACTGGTCGACTCTCTTTCTCTTTGCTCGATTCCTCCTGCATCTAGATTGGGAGACATGATTCAGCGAGCACGATGTCTACATAATCTGGCAAAGAACGAAGAGGCTCGATTGCAATTAACCGAAGCATGCGCTTTCGCTTCCGAGATTCCGCGCGAACTCGATTGCCTGCTCGATCTCATCCGCGAGTGTCTTGCTCAGAAGCAATACAACCATTGTGCGGAAATCTGTACATCAATGGAAAACAACCTGGCTGATTCCAACCTTGAGCTTCTTACTGAATTACGAGAGGCTGAAGTAAGGTGTTTTACAGAGCTTCATCGGTCAAAAGAGCTATTCGACGTGTTGATGCGAATTTATAAGAGTTCATCCGAATCTGCAGTGCGATTTAAGTACTGGCGTGACATGAGCGTAGTTAATTTGAATTACAAGTTGCATAGCGAAGATGTTCTGCGAGAACTCCTTCAAAGTCAAATTGATTCATTAGCAGCAAAGCCTGCAGTTCAGGACGTGGCAATGATATTGCACGTGTTGCGTCAGGGAGTGGAGCTGCATATAGAACGGGGCGATCTTGCCGGTGGCCGAACGCTAATGCGGTGCCTGCCTTCGATTCCAACAAAATGGGAGAAGGAACCGCTGGCGATTCTGCTTCCCTCTTTCATGGATTGCACCAGACAACTGCGGAGCGTCGGGCAAACCCGGGAATCCGAGCAGTTGGTTCAACTGCTCAGCAGTCAGTGCCCTGATAACAGCGGTCTTCAAATGTCGTTGTGCTTTGAAAGGGCAACAAATCAGTGTATTGCCGGGAACCACGCTGGTGGTTTTAGTACACTCAACAGCTTTCTACACAAGATGGAGAAGGAAGGAAAAATTGACGAGCAGATCTCCACACTGCTTCTGGAAGAACGGATGGTAGGACGGATTGCGGGACGACATG
This sequence comes from Candidatus Obscuribacterales bacterium, assembly GCA_021732565.1. Classification (GTDB taxonomy): domain Bacteria; phylum Cyanobacteriota; class Vampirovibrionia; order Obscuribacterales; family Obscuribacteraceae; genus JAKFUT01. The sequence continues at coordinate 1,365 of JAKFUT010000266.1, read as the reverse complement.
AAGAAGGCCGAGCGTGGACGACCAGAGCCTTGAACTTAGCTGAGGAAAACCACCGACCGCGGCTGCGAATCGAAGCAATGATCGACATAGGCATTTTCGATTTTCTCGATCAGGACTATGTGGGAGCGGAACGGAAATTGAGAGAAGCCGTTTCTCAATCCGTGTCTTACCCGAACGGCCTGCTGCGGGGGGAACGATGGCTCTCACAGACATACCTGAAGCTGAAGAACTATCCGCTTGCCGAACGTGAAGCCGAGAAGGTCCTCACGTTGTATAAGACGCCCGTCTACTATCGTATAGCCGTGCGACAATACATGGATATTTGTCTGGCAACGGGAAACAAGCAAAAGTATGCGACGCTCAGTGGTGAGTATGACTCACTTTTGAAGTCCATCAACTAAGTCTGGCTTCTGGCAATCGCGGGGGGCGGTTACTTGCCGGTTTCTTGCGCACGCCGCGATTGATTTCGGTCTACTTCTTTACTTGAGTCTCACAGGGGGCGGAAGGACTGCATGCGCACTTCTCTCCTTCCTTGTATTCCTTGCAGCAACAACAGCAACATTCACATCCCTTACACGGGGTGCATTTTTCTCCAGACTCACAACAGGTACAACAGTCTGACATTTATTATGCTCCTTAACGTTTTCCGTTCTCACGTTTTCCAATTGATTCGCTATCGTCGAGTAGACACATAGCCTTTTCTAATAGCCCGATAATGCATTGATCAATGACACGGTAATAGATCATATTGCCACTGCGTCTGGTGGCGACAATTCCTCGATTAGCTAGTCTTTGCAGCTGATTAGAAATGGCCTGTGGGGTCATCGACACCGCTGCTGCCAGATCGCAGACACACATCTCTTCTACGCATGCCAATGTGTGCAGCAGTCGAAGCCGTGTATCGTTAGCCAGTATTTTGAACAAATCTTCCAGCTCGGTGGCCTGGTTGGCTGTGATGGGACGCTGGTCCGGCAACATAACTTGCACCGGACAGCAGGTTTGTTCTTTGGTTTCAACTTCATCAGGCTCATCGGGAGTGTCCATGTTGTCATCTTACACTATTACACTAGTTGATGGAATAGTGTAAACGCACTTAAATCAGACACCGGTTTCCGGACGCCGGAAGTTACCAACCAAATTATAGAGGCCGATGAAGGCTTTCACTCTATTCAATAACGTTGGCTGCAGCCCAAGGACAAGCAAACAAGCAAGTCATCGCGCAGTACTTTCGCCAGGCCCCAAAGCTGTAAGCGGTGCTAAATTAACTGTTCGCGTCGTTAGAAGCCTGAATCTACGGGGCGAGGAGCCGGGCCTCCCTGGTAGCCCTGGGGTTCTTCGCGTTGCGCCGAGTCTCCGCCGCCACCA
>JAKFUT010000303.1 GCA_021732565.1 Candidatus Obscuribacterales bacterium | reverse complement strand
GATACTGATACCACGATTGGTATTTGTTGCGCCTTGCAAAGGAATCGCACCTGATGAGTGCCGATTGACAATACCAGCGGTGATATATTTTTGTCCAATCAATGCCATCCTTGATATAGTCAAGCGACAAATAACTCAAGGCTGATATATTTTGGGGCTGAAAATATATCGCCCGAGTGTTGGTCTATCGTTCAATTCCTGTTCAGCTAACAATTCCAGCAAAGCTGCAGCCCGTCGAGTAGCTCTTGAGTTCTCATGCCACTGAACGAACCGAAGGCCGATCGACAAAATCGGCGCCAACAGCTCTGCGTATCGTGTTAATTCTGCACTCTCATGTCAAAAAACTAACCCGAGCAATCAAGCAAATACGGTAGCCAATAGCTGGTACCGGTCTTGCAGTCTGCGATCTTGCGCTCTCATGTCAAGAAACTAACCCACATGATCAAATAGTTATCAAGGTGGTGAAGACCTGCAAAGACAGCCCCTGTAAGCGATTTCTGTTCCGCTGAACAACGGGTCATATGCTATAGTCACGAGAGCTTTAGATGCGACCCTCCTGGAAACAGCCACGGAATATAGGATTCTTCTAATGCTGGAACCGCCCGTGGTGCGAAGCGTCAAAGGTAGGGTTCGCTTGGTGTACAAAATTACTGGAAAGGACAGAGGCTTCATGCTTTTATCCAACCCGCGCAGTGCGGTGATCAAGGGTTATGTTGCGTTAGTTAGCCTAATGGTGGCCACCTCGGTAGCCTATCCCGGGGCTGCCATCGCCAAACGTCTTTCATTTCAAATGCCCGTTCAAGAAAAGCTCAACGAGGGCGCTGGTCCGGTTTCTGCGAAACCAGCACCGCGGAAAGCAGCCTCCAGCCATAATCTAGCTCCGCTTGGCATTAATGGCGAAGAACAGAAAGATGACGCGGGCGGGCTACTAAAAGCGTCTGCCAGCGTCTCCCAGGTCTCAGCTCGCCCTCCGGCCGAACTCAATTCCGCCACGGGCAAGAGCGAATCTGTTGTGGGCAAGGGACTTGGATCTAAGGTTCTTAAAGATGGCAATAAAGTTGACGTAGGAAAAATGGTCGGTCCGTTGGTTTTACACGAGTCGGATGCCGAGTCTTCTCAGAAAGCCGACACCGTAGTTGACGCGGATAAGCGTCAAGTCGCAGAGTTATGGCAATCAACTATTGATCGTAACCCCGACATTCAATTCGTCATCACGAAGTTACAACCTACTGGCGATGCGAATCACGCCATGGCCAATACGATGAAGATGCTCAGCGGTGCACTGTTTGGAGCGATGAATCTGGCTCCTCTTGCACTGGGTGGAGGTGTCAATGCAGCGGCAAACCCGGCGGCGATGATGGGTATGGGTGCTGGTGCAAACCTGATTCAGGGCTTATTCGTCGGCCACGAAGAGAAGAACGCCCGCAAGCATCAGATTTCCCAGGAGCAAGCGACGATCCTTTACAAGATCGTTCGTGACACGGCTGACAAGCTAGTGTGTTCCTTTCGGGATTACAAAAAGAATCTGGTATCCATGCAGCGAGCCTCTGTAGACCTTCAAGACTTACAAGGCATGGTGGCTGAATCCCGTGCCGGTCAAGACGCAGCCAAGCAAGTTGAAATGGAATACACCTTGCGAAAGGCTCGTCGCGAAATTGAGAAAGAAATGGAAGACGTTCGCCGGCATCGTCAAGAGCTGTCGGATCTTGCTGGACCTGAGGCAGTGGTCAAACTAGAGACCGAAATGGACGACGAGCGCATGGCGCTTGAAAAGCTTACGGGTACGGACAATCCTGGCAATCCCACTGGTCCGTTTAAGGTTCCAGCCGTACAATTGGGCGGGCGCGCAACACCAGAAAATCCTATGTAGCCCGAAGCGACAGATAGCCCCTCTCGTCACAAACTTGACACCTCTGATACGTCAAGCAGGCCCTGTCACGAGGGCTAATTCTTTGCACCTGGCTTTACGTAGGGTGAATGGCGGGCTGCGTGTGCACGCTGACGGATGCTTGCCGCACCAAGCACTCTTCGCAAAATATGGATTCCCGTTGACACCGGGCACTGAAAGTCTGTCCGGCATTTTTCTGACAACAATTGTTGACGAATTGAAAGCAACTATTCGGTCATCCATGGTGCGGTTGGTTTTTGAGCATCCGGAATTCGTCGCTTCTCCCAAGGTGCAGCTCCCCCTGCCCACTTTCGCGATGTTCATGGGGCTATAATATTGGATTCTTATTTCCGCTTTATCCTGGAGGGCTGTACGGTGGCGTTTGGCAAGAGTCAGCAGTTTCTCGGCTGGGCAATTTTGATTACATGTGTCCTGGCTATTCCGGCAGGATTGATGTCTCGAACATCGCCTCAAACAGATAACAAGCCGCACAAGAAAGGACTTTCCTGGATGTCCGGGCAGGATCGACTCCTCGTTATCCGGGTTGATGGCACCATTCATGATGAGGAAGGGGATTCCTCGATTCTAAGCGGATTTGATTCCTCCGTGAGCGTTCGGCGCAAAATTCGCAAAGCTATTGATGATTCCCGGGTGAAGGGAATTCTGATCCGAATCAATTCGCCTGGAGGCACCGTCGCCACCAGCCAGGAGATTTACGAGGCTGTGCGCGATTTCCGAGCAAAAGGGCGCCCCGTAGTGGTTTCGATGAGCGACTGCGCTGCTTCCGGAGGCTATTACATTGCCGCTGCAGCGGACCGAATATACGCTCTCCCGGGAACAATAACCGGATCGATCGGTGTGATTATGCACACAATGAATCTCTCTGAGATCGAAAAGAAGCTTGGTGTAGAACCTGTTGTAATTAAATCTGGAGCCTTCAAGGATATTGGCTCCATGGACCGGCCTATGAGCCAGCCAGAAAAGGATCTACTCCAAAGCATCATTATGGATTCCTACGATCAGTTTGTTACTGCCGTATCCGAGGGGCGAAAACTCCCGAAGGACGATGTCAAGAAATTGGCCGACGGACGCATTTATTCCGGGCGACAGGCTCTAAAGGTTAAGCTCGTTGATGAGCTGGGGGATTATGAGGATGCTCTTCAAAATCTGCAAGCATTGGCCAAAGAAAAATTCAGTCTCAAGAAAGATCTCGAAGTAGATGAAGGGAAAAAACTGGGATTCCTAGCATCGATGTTTGAGGCGAGTGGAAAAATCGCACCGCCTCAAAGCAATATGTTGAAGGAACTGATTCCCGAATCAATGCAGACAAAGTATCTCAATCAGCCGCTGTGGATGATGGAGTAATAGACATGCAAGAATTAGTCGCACCGGCTCCTGCACCCGGTTTAATCGAATCATTTCTCGGCACTTTACTTTCGCCCATCGACACGTTCCGCCGAATAAGCGAGGAAGCACGAACCAGAGCGAGCCAAAACTTGCCCATCGCTTTTGGGGTTGTTGTCTTTGTTTTTGGTCTGGATGGTCTCCGACTCTCTTCAACGGAGAACCTCGAATCAGCGATCTTCAACATGACCATTACCAGCGTTTTGGGGGTGTTGATCTGGTTACTTAGTGGTGGGGTGGTGGGATTGGTTGCAGCCTGTTTCGATGCGCCCCTGGCACGCATTCGTGCGTCTTTTGTGACGCTCGGGTGGAGCATGGTTCCATGGCTTTTTGCAGGACCGGTCTCGGCGGCCCAGCCACTGATCAATGGAGCTTCGCCTCTATTGCTGGGATTTCTTCTAACGTGGATGTTTGCTCTGCAGATAATCGCCATTAACCAGAGCTATCAAATGAAGCCGTGGCAAAGTATAGCCTTGGCATTCATCGCACCGGGTCTGCTTTTCACGCTCCAGTTTTTTAAATGCCTACAAGAACTAACAACGCTGTCGGGGCTTTTTTCTTGACTGACAAACCCCGCGTTGTTGCAATTGTCGGACCAACTTGTACAGGCAAAACAGCGTTGAGCCTATGGCTAGCACGGCAATTCAACGGGGAGATCATTGCGTGCGACTCGCGAACGGTGTACCGCTATTTTGATGTCGGAACGGCAAAGCCATCGACTGAAGAGCGAAATCGAGCGCCTCATCATCTTATCGATGTAGTTGACCCCAACGAGGACTTCACGGCAGCACAATTTGCAGATCTGGCAACATCTGCAATCAAAGATATTGTCGGGCGCGGTGCACTGCCCATTGTCTGCGGGGGGACGGGATTCTATTCACGAGCTCTGCTTGAAGGTCTTTCAATTCCTGCCGTGCCCCCGAATCCCGAGATTCGGGCCAGACTTCAACAGGTCGCTGAAACCGATGGCAATCAAGCTCTACACGACCAACTTGCAGCGCTCGATTTACCGAGTGCGCAGAGACTAAACCCGAATGATCGTTTTAGAGTTATTCGGGCGCTGGAGGTTTGCCTGGTGACAGGAATGCCTTTCTCCACTCTGGCAGGCAAGCGAGAAGAAAGTTTTGACACTCTGTGGATTGGTCTAACTATTGCTGATAGAGAGTATTTGAAGAAGCTCATTACCATAAGACTAAAAGAGCAAATCGATATGGGCATGGTGGATGAAGTATCCTCCTTATACAGAACGTACGGCCGCTCACTCAAATTGCTACAGACAGTCAATTATCGCGACCTTGTATCATATGTGGAAGGCGAAGTGTCGCTGGAACATGCAGTGGCTGAATGCGAACGGCATAACTATCAGCTAGCACGCAGACAAATTCAGTGGTTTAGAACCAATCTCAAAATTCACTGGTTTCACGTCGATGAAATCTCGCGAGAAGACCTGGAGCAACAAGCGAGTGCACTGGTGGAAACGTTCATGGCCACAGGTGTTTAGGAGAGACCTCTTTTCAGTTAGATGTTGCCATAATGTCGCTTTTAAATTGTAAGCGCTCCTCCATCTCGCCCGCGCTAGCCGCTCATTTCGCGTCAGCGCTCGTCAACTCTCTTTCAACTATAGCGCTCCCTGCGGCTCCGCCGTCGCTTCGTCCGCGCTAGCCGCTCTTTTCGCGTCAGCGCGCTCAACTCGCTTCAATCGTAAGCGCTCCCGAATTTGAGAAATGGAGCTATACTAGGAGGACATGGAAACATCGCGTCTGATTTGAAACCGAGTCAGAGAGCATGAGTAAACCTGAGCTGAGAAACGTTTCGAATGCGGTCTTGCCCTGGAGTGACGGGTGCATGACTGCGAAAATCTGGCAGAAAGGCAAACGAGTTGTAGTCTCAGTGCCAGAACTTGATATTGTTGTTATGGCCGGTCCCAGTCAGAGGCCAGCCTGCGATTATTCAGCACCTTACTGAAGTATCACAACGAATTGAGCAAAACACCACCTCCTCTAAGTGATAGGCAGCACGAGCATTTTGAGCTGTTGAAACGATGGATGCAATCTATTGAAAATCGTCTGACTGTGCATGAGCCTGCGGCGCAAATAAAGGAGTGCCAGTCATTGTCGAAGTAACTTATCGCTATGCGTTGTTCCTTTACGTAAGATCTCTTCCAAACAGAAACACCCGCTAAAGCGTGCCCGTCTTCTTTGAGATTTGGGAGCAACGTCCGACTATACCGGTAACCGCTGAACACTGATGTGTGTGACTCTTGGAAGTCTCGACGTGGACGTATCTCTGCCTAATGGTGCCCGTGTGCACTAACGCGGTGCAGGAGGGCAATCTGTTACACCGTTGATTGAAATGCTGTGCCTCAGTGGAATATCTCATAATTTTGCATTCCTTCATTCAGCCTTAATTAGTTGTCCCGACACCTTCGTCCAGTACACAGGGAAGCACCATCGGCAGGGTCTCATTCCCGCTTTCAATGCATCACGTTTCGAGGAAAAGAATTGCCTGCGACTGGTCCACATTGCACAAGCGAAGTCGCACTGAGGTCGATGAAATTTGAACGATGTCTTGTTTCCTATGTAGTTGAATTGCTTTATTTTTTCAGAGTTTTCCAGAACAGCTATAGAGTGATTTCGTGGTGACGCCCCTTCCTCATTTGAATTCGGCGGGGGCGCAATATTAACAAGCGCAGGCCTCGTGGTTGGCGTCTCAGTACCTTTGCAGCGAATTCTCTTAGAGCCAAAACCTCGGCCTCGCTGATTGCCATCCGTTACACATTGATCAATGCTGGTTCGCACAACCGCATTCTCTGATGGCTCTGCGCTCACAGGAAAACAGGCCAGACGCATTAATAGCCAGACCAAAATATTGATTGTCGTCGTCGCAGTAATGCAGAGGTTCATAGAGACACCTTTGGCTGGACACTATCGAGATCCAATGAGACTTAATTGGCCACCTCCGCTCTCATTCCTATAGCTATAAACGGTGAACAACCCCAAAAAGTTCAAACACTTTGCATTAGAAAATACCGAGGCCATTAACCGCATAAATGGCGAAGAGTCTTATCGTTACGGCAGCGGTCTCCTCCACCCGGGATGAAGCCCGAAACTTGTTAGAAAACATTCAGATGCCGAACACCCAATTCACTGCCAGCTCGCGTTCTTTGAATGGCAGAAGGCTGAGTATAACCTCGCTGTTTCCACTGCGGTTACAGTCAGGCTCAATCAGCCTGCAACGCCTTCAGTTCTGGTCAGTTCTCAATTGATCTTCGAACTTCGTTGTGATTTTTCGCCAGGAGACAGTGCTGAATGTCAATTCGTCTAACCTCCTGATTGTCCTGTCAGATGGAATATTTACTCTCGTCCCGGTACAATCGATGTACCAGTGATTTCCCAGCGGTCCCCGGTAAATCTGCACGATGTTGCCAGTAGTGCCAGCTCCGGGAATAGACCAGTTGACCTGGTGCGGCGGCATAATATTGCTGCCCTCTTCGATCTGTTTTCACGACGTAATTGGTCGTACTAACCAAACCTTTAAGAGGCAATTGCGCCTGTGACGGGACCGGAAAACCGGCTAAAGTCCCACACACAAGAAGGAGTCCGCACAGGATTTTGTGAATAAGTACTTTCATAGTTAAAACCATCATTTCAAATTGCTCAGGCTCGCACGAATCCCTGGTAAAACAGGAGAGAAACAGCAGGCACATCGGTGGGGTAATTAAGAAAAACCCGATGAACAATTTCGAGCCACATCGATCGTTACCCGCCTCTGGAGAAAAAGTTCCGCAGGCAGAAATTTGATTTTGGTCATTCAAAAATTCGGTTCCCAACCCGGGACGTTACAGGGTTATTTCAATGATTTTTGGTTTAAGCTATCTGCGGTGGTATAACGATTTGGGGATCTATCAAGGGAAGGTTGCATGGCCACTGTACTCGACAGACCTGTACAAGCACTCGCGGACGCGACCGGCTTCATTATTGACAGAACGCTTACTCCCGAAAAAATTATCGGACAGGCATGGCTAATCTCCAAGAGCCGGGTGGTATGTCTGGCCAGTGCCGTCAGTAATTATAACGAGGCTCCATGGGCGCTCATGGTTCGCTTTCCGCACCCTGATCTAACTTTCGGGGTGAAAGCTATTTCTCTGCATCCAGACTTCAACCGCCGAACCGCTCGCGATTTCTACCTTAACCAGCTTAATGTGTTGTCCCCGCAGCCCGGAATTTTCGAAAACGATATAGCTACCGTTACCCTCGAACCCGAAATACTTGAGCTGGCGCCAGACCGAGTTCAAGAGTTGAATCGTGCGCTGTCCCTTCCATTGCAGGTTTCCCAGGGTGCGTTCTCTAATGTAATGCGTGCTGGCGATACTGGAAACATCCTTCAAGCCGCGCTGGGTCATGGCGATGGCGTGCTGACTTTTTACGATGATCGTAAGATTCCGTTTGCTCGAATCGCCGTAAGACAGCGAAAAGTGTTGCGGGCGCTTTACACTGGTCTGACAAATGAATTTGCAGTCTGTGAACTGATGTGGCGACGCCCTGGTGGCATGTACGCCATGCACAACGAAGACGTTGTCTGGCCGAACATTGCTGAAATATCGATGAGCACGGATCAGCTTGCCGCCGAGGCCGTAAGGCGAAATAATGAATTGCCCCGACTGCTGGATAGTCTCGGCGGTCCCAATGCTTGTTATGCCAGGTCGGCTCCCACCATCGACTTCAATCAAGTTCCACCCCAAAGTCGCTGGGTAGTTGAGCGGCTCTGGCCGGCACTTGACGGCTACCTGCCTCTAAGCAAGCTGTCTGATCGCCTTCATATTGACTCCTACACCGCGGTCCTGTCGGTTCGAGACTTGAAAGGCATGGGTCTCATTACTGACGCAGGGAAAGATCATTTTCATCGAACCGGCGCGCTGGGAGCTGCATTGAATCCCGGGGTGGATGTTGATTTGTCTACGTGGGACGTTTTGCAAGCTTTTTATCTCGACGAGTTTTCGGGAGCACCAACCCTCTCGTCGGGTAATTACTTCGGTGCAGCTTCATTGCTGACGCCGCGAACACTGTTGCATACTATTCAAGCCCC
>JAKFUT010000215.1 GCA_021732565.1 Candidatus Obscuribacterales bacterium | reverse complement strand
CGCTGGTATTTGAAGATGAAATTGTCTCCGGAGGTAACTTTCACGGCCAGCCTCTGGCACTGGTGCTCGATTACATGGGCATCGCCCTGGCTGAACTGGCCAATATCTCCGAAAGGCGCACGGAAAGGCTGGTTAATCCTTCACTTTCAAACGGGCTCCCGGCTTTCTTAACAACAAACGGTGGGCTGGAATCTGGATTCATGATTGCACAATACACCGCAGCGGCGCTGGTATCCGAGAATAAGATTCTGGCGCATCCAGCCAGTGTCGATTCGATTCCAACATCTGCAAATCAGGAAGACCATGTTTCGATGGGCGCAACCGCAGGGCGCAAGGCTCGTATGATTTTGCAGAACGTACGCAAAGTATTGGCGATTGAGCTGTTATGTGCGACGCAAGGCATTGAGTACCGCATCTGCCCGGATTTGCTTTCCGGAACGCCCTTTCCGCAAGACGAACTCCTACTCCCGGGTCCGGGAGTATATGCCGCTTTCAAGCTGGTGCGCAAACACATATCGCGTATGACTGGTGACCGAGAACTACACATCGACATCGCCAGAGCTGAACAAATAATTGTTGGCAGAGACTTATTGGCAGAGGTGGAAGACTCTGTGGGACGGCTCAGTTAAGTTTGTCAAAATCGCACACCGGGCACGTCTGAACTCCCTCATCCCTCGTCCTGCGCCTCGATTCACAGACGGTTTTTCCTCAGCGCTTTAGAGCGTAGGAAACTGGCAAGACTCAGTCGGATTGGCGCTAGCTCTTTGAATTAGTTCGCTCAGCCATGGCATGCCACTGTTCGACAGGGTAGCTTAACGGCTCACCCGGGATAGCGATATGTTTGCCTGTACGAACAGGTTTCTCTGTATTCAATTGCCAAATTTTCCCAACTGTGCAACGCATCGTTCTCCTGATACCGATGAGGAGCTCCCATGTCAGCAAGTGCTCGACTTAGTGATTGCTCATCCTGACACTCATAAATGGTCACGTAGCGAACAGGATCGGTACCAATACTGGCATATTGACGACAAGCCAGAAGATTGGGGACATCAGACATCACCCGAGGGAAGTAAATTTTGTGCATCCAACTCAAGAAACTTGTTGATACATCCTGTTTGACCTCCATGGAAATCGTGAACATCGGTCTGTTGCCGAATGGTCCATCAAACGGATTTCGCAAATGCTCGTAGATCGGTTTGTAGAGCACACGGTTGAAATCGCTAAAGTCTGTCTCTTTCCACCGTTTAAATTGTTCAAGCATCTCAGCCAACGGCGGACGAGTGAAGCCTATGAAGGCGGCCTCTGCTTCTTCTTCCGAAGCGACTTCATATAGAGATAGAGTCCTTCGACGGTTCCATCGTAACTCCCCGCAGACTTCATAGCGCCGAACCGTGGTGAACTCCGGCACAGCATCTAGAATTGCCGGCAAGAACTCATGCTGATAAAACCGCGTGAATTCGGCTTCCTGATCCTGATTGACGGTCAAAGAGACAATCATTATGACTTTAGCTTTTAGCGCTGGACTACTCATTACCGGATCACTTATTCCAAGCTCGGCTGTGCTCGCCTCTGACACGCTGGACTTCGGGTTGCTCAGTTTAGAAGTAGTGGTGCTCTTCTTTGGAGATTTTGCCATTAGCTGACTTTCCGCACGATGAAATATCGCACCTATTTTAACTGGTGTAGACAAATTCAGTGTGGTGCATCAATGCCGATTTATTCAATAAGATCGTGCCTTTAGGCCGGATCATGCGCAAGATGTGCCCGGAGGGAATTGCGGACTTTCGAATCTGCTTGCCGGCGAGGCTCCTCACTTTCAGCTTCTGCAGCCTGCCGAGCAAAAAGCTCCACTCGGTCCTTCACACCGCTTATCACTTCTCTTTGAACGAGCTTAAGAGCAAACGACACTAAATGCGGTGGCACAAAGGGACCCGGCTCTACTGCCACGGTATAAGTGACGCGACAACTGCCGCTGGTCACGGGCTCAATTTCCCAGCGTCCCTGCGCGGACGGGAAGTTGCCGTCAACCAGCACCCATTCGATGGTATTCGGCTTCGAATAAACATCAGTGATGGTGTGATTGAGTGGCTGATTGACCAATAGTTGCGGCTTCAAGTAACTCTGCGTGAAAAACATATTTCCTTCATGGCGAACCACTTGAACGCTTTTAACACGCTTCATGAATTCCGGAAACTTCGGGAAATCCGATAGCACTTCTTTGCAAGCATGGGCAGGAGCTTGAACGTTGAAAATTGTCACTGCTCGAGCAAGATGTTTGTTCTGGCTGTCTAATAAAAACTTCCGCCGAAAGATGGCGGAGAGAGCTTCTTGACCAGTGCCCGCTCGATGCACTTCCATCCGCGTGTCATCTTCTGTGGCTGCCAGTGCAGTATTACAGAACACTAAATTGGAGAAAAATGTAATCAGCACCGGCACCGCGCACAGTACCATTCGCTCGCGCCTGTTTGGCGAGCACAGCCTATAAAAGCAGTTCACAAGAATATTGACCATGACAACCAAACCCGCATCGAAATGATATTAGCACGACAATCCAAGAGGATTGTGCAAGGCCGCCACGATTTAATCCTGCCGATGAAGCGTGATTAAACCTGCACAAGGACTAGTTCTTAGCATGCTGTTGGCATGGTAGCAGAAACTCGTCACTGAGTAGTTGCACTTGGCAATGCCTGCTAGTCATGCACCAAAACATCGACCCTTCCTAACCTGTAACGGTGGATGCACTCAAAAATACGGAACCGACACTTGTCCGTACTTCCCCTAGAAGGGAGGTTCTTCAGCGTCCCTCTGCGCCAGATAAATTTATCGGAATAATCCTCACTAAAAATGACTAATCACTTGAGAAGCCGCTGTCAACAGCTGCTAAAACGTTGCACTTCCTCTTTACGGGTTCAGTGATGGCAAGAGGCAATGCTTTACTGAAACCCGACATGATGGAAATAGGACGAAACTCTTATGTTGAAAGTTCCGATAAAAAGCACGGAGCTCTCCAGCGTTCCACAAGGTTTGGACGTATCGGGGGCAAGGGAACTTGAACGCGGCTACAAATCTAGTTGAACCATTCCACAAACGGACTACGAGTAGATCGCAACCCTACTTTGCCGGTGAGCACTGATGATTTTTCTATGGCGGTATGCGCGGTGATTCTGCCAAATGGATCAATTATCATCGACGGTCCCGTGTTGGCAGCAAATACAAAATAACGATCGCTCTCCACTGCCCGCAAAACCGAAATCGCTGAGGCTTGATCGCCAATCATGGCGCCATGAAACCAGGCCAGATCACTTATGTTAACCAGAACAGTGCCACCGTTGCGAACACTGGAGACCATTAGCTCCGGGGAGATTATCTCAAAGCAAATCAGCGGCGCAACCACCTTTCCGTCAAAATCCAGGACTGCCGGCTTGCGCCCGGCGGTGAACCCTGTACCCGCCGGAGTATCCGTAAGGCGCTGCAACCAATCTGGCAGATAACTGAGGAATGCCGGTTTGTATTCGCCAACGGGCACCAGATAACGTTTGTGATAAACCTGATCGAGTAACCGACCGTTGTGGTCGATACCAAATGCAGAGTTGAAAGACAACCCGTCTTGCCTGTCTATTGCACCAATGATCATATCGAGGCCCTGCTGGCGGCTCCGTTTTTTGAAGTCCTCAAGCACGGCTGATTCTCTTAAATAAGCAGGCACGGCGCTTTCGGTCAAAACACACATTCCCTTTGGCACCATCGACAGCAGGCCGCGATAGTGTCCCATTAGTTCATCAAGGGTATATCTATGCCGCGTCTTCTGCATCTCGATGTTTACATTACCCTGAACAATGGAGATCGTTTGATCAGCTGGCGGCAAGCCGGACGCCAATCGCGAAAAGCCATACGCAACAGAAACCGCGACCAGAAGTGCAGGGACGCACACAAAAGCTACTGCAGTGGAATGATTGGTGGCAGCAAGAGACTTGAGCGACAGCTTCTTATTAAAGGTCGCGATCGCACAGGCAATAGCGACATTGGCAAGAACAATAAGTGCACCGAGCCCGATACCACCTACGATACTGCTTATCTGAATCAATGCGGTCTGCTTGTATTGTGTATATTCAATCATTGACCAGGGAACGCCCAGCAAGTTGGGTGCGTTGCCGATTTTTTCCTGAATTAGACACCAGAGAAGTGGAATTACCACCAACGCCGGAGCGCGCCAGCTACCTTCCACCTGTCGCGGCAAGAAGCCTCCACAAAGAGGAATGAGCCTGACAACAAGTCCAAGTACTGCATAGATGAGTGCCTGCTGACATGTCACGAATAACAAGCAAAAGAGGGTTATTCCACCACTTTGCCAATCAGCAAAACCTAGCCAGTTAAGGGGATGAAGCCCCAGATACCAGTTTAGATACACCGCATTGAAGCCAAACCCGAAGAGAAACGCTCTCAAAGCCGCGCTTACAACTCCAGAACTTCCAGTTATCAGCAGAACCAAGGGAACCAGACCGAACCAGGCCAGATACCATTGCTCCAGCCCCGGTGCGGAAAGCCCGGCGGCGGCACCACACAATAGCGCAGCGGCTAAAGACTTCCATTGCCCCATAACAGCAGGGGCAGCCACTTGTTCTTTTGGTGCAGCTGACTTTCGTTTCTTCGCTTTCGGCTTGCTCTTAGTGCTGCCGGCTTTGGGCATATTCAGGAAGATCCCGCTGGATTACTCACAGTACTACTTCTGCTATCAAACCAGACACTGGCTGGCCGAATACTTACTCATTGTAGCGGCAATGCTCTTAGCGTCCATCTGAAAGACTACTCATAGTTGCCATGTGACAAGATGTTATGCCCGCATCAATAGCTACATTCCGGTGTTACTCGCTCCGTTGCTACAGATGCGTCTCAGTTCAGTTTTATCTCACCAAGCATTCTGGCAGTCAAACCACTCATGTAATCGCTCCCTTCGCCTCCTCGGTCGCCGGGTCTCTAAAGCCCTCGAGAAGAGATGCACATTCGTTTGTCCGCCCCAACGCCCGGGTCGTTCTTACGCTCCACCGGCTTTCCATTGATTTGCTTCACTCTCGCAGCTGAAGCGAAGCACGAACCTTTTTTGTAGAGTCCGGGTCTCATGAAGCTTTGCACCACTGTAGCATGCACGAAGATTGCAGTCTCTCACAACTTATCTATTCTCGTTGGCAGACATAAAGAGTATGGTTTCTATTCGAACAGCCGGCGACGACACACCCTGACAAAAGAGCAAGGCTACTGTGCGCAGCTCTTGCTCTTTTGCATCATTACTGGATTATTTAACGGGAGGAAAGACTATTCTTTCTTTGCATCATCAATTCCGAGATTGGGCAGAGGCCCGCCCGGAACTGGTTTGGCAGCCTGAACTTCGGCACGGACACGAGCCTCAATTTCCTGAATCATGCGCGGATTGGCTTCAAGAAATTGTCGTGCCCCGTCACGGCCCTGTCCGATGCGCTCCTCTTTGTAGCTGAACCAGGAACCGGCTTTCTTCACGATCTCCATCTCAACTGCCATATCGAGAATACAACCGGACGAGCTGATGCCCCTTCCATATATGATGTCGAATTCGGCTACGCGGAAAGGCGGCGCCATCTTGTTCTTAACTACTTTCACTTTTACACGGTTACCATATTCGGTGCCGTCTTTTTTCAATGTCTCGATTTTACGAATGTCGAGCCTTATTGATGCATAGAATTTGAGGGCATTTCCGCCCGTGGTGGTTTCAGGGTTACCGAACATAACACCGATTTTTTGTCGCAACTGGTTGATGAAGATTACGGTGGTGTTGGTTTTGCTGACAATGCCAGTCAATTTACGTAGAGCCTGGCTCATCAATCGCGCTTGAAGTCCGGGTAACGAGTCACCCATTTCTCCTTCAATTTCGGCTTTGGGAACGAGTGCTGCCACAGAGTCTACAATGACCAGGTCCACAGCTCCCGAACGCACTAATTGCTCAGTAATCTCAAGCCCCTGTTCACCTGTATCAGGCTGAGAAATCAGAAGTTCCTCAACATTCACACCCAGTGCCCTGGCATACTCCGGATCTAATGCGTGCTCGGCGTCTACGATGGCAGCAATACCACCCTTCTTTTGCACTTCAGCTGCAATGTGCTGAGCTAATGTTGTTTTGCCTGACGATTCAGGACCATAAATTTCAACAACACGCCCACGCGGTATTCCGCCAATACCGAGAGCTGCATCTAGCGAGAGAGCCCCGGTCGGAATGACTTCGATTTGTGAGTGTTTGGATTCACCAAGACGCATGATGGAGCCTTCACCATATTGCTTCTTAATTGAATCCATAGCGATGCCCAGAGCCTTGAGCCTATCGGAGGGCACAGGCGGACGTGAATCTTTATCACCTTTGCCTTCTGATTTTTCCGTTTTGTCGGACATAATCTTCTTCTCCGCGTGCTTGTCGCTGGTGGTCTTATCGCTGCCCGATTTGTCTTTAGAAACTACTGCCATTGCGGTTCTCCTTACTGTGATTGGGATGCGATGCGCCTCTTATGCTCTTTTTCACCAGCAGAAACGTACGAACGCCTGTATATGTCAGGGATAGCTAGTGTGTGTATCGCGGGAATATTCGCAAATTATAGCTGTATAGAGCATCTCGGCGAATTAAAAACGGACACGACTAATGCTTTTTCCCGGTGGAAAGCCAGTAATCAGTAGCCGCAGTTTTTAAAGACAGGCACCCGGGTATAAATGCTGTGTTAGCGGAAGATACCTTTCGAGGTACTGTCTGATATCCAATACGTAAAAATCCTGTCAAGGGTTCAAAGTCCGACGAAGTTTTTTTCTTATTCAAGGTTAAATTTCGCCGGCAAGGTTTTATTCGACGAGGTCGCCAATGAGCGCTCAGCGAAAGTTCTCCGCTTTGCAGCACAGTGAATTGTTTGACACCCTCTCCCCCACCGAGATGGCGAGGCTTCTTAGCCAGATCGAGCCCCTCGACTTGCCAAAACATCATGCTTTGTTTGTTCCTGGCAGCCCCTGCGATGCTATTTACTTCCTGGAAACCGGAAGTGTCAGATTGACGAAGCCTTCCCCTGACGGCAAATCATTTGTTATTCTTGCGCTGCTCGGCCCGGGCGATCTGCTTGGCGACGCCGCATGGGAATGCGGCACTCATGATTGTGCCGCAGAAACGTTAGAAGAATCGAGAATCTACCAGTTATCACGCGAAACTTTAGAAGTGTTCGTTCGCGAGAATCCGAAGTTTGCACTACGTCTGGTGCAGGTAGTAGGAATGCGTTTGAAGCAAGCACAAGACCGTATTGAAGACCTTGTCTTTCGTCAGGTGCCCAGCCGCGTCGCTAAGTTGTTCATCAATCTTGCAGAGAATCATGGCAAAATGACTCCCGCTGGTATTGTTCTTGATGTTCCTCTTACGCACCAGGAGATAGCAGACTTCGTGGGCTCCTCGCGGGTTACTGTCACCCAAGTGCTCAATCGCTTTCGTTCAAGAAACTGGGTTGGAATTAAGTCAAAGAAGGTCACTATTCGCAATCCGGCAGCATTGGAAGAGCTGGCTGTCAGCGATGAATATCCCCGCAAACGGCGCAAAGAAAATGGCAACGGTGCTGCCGAAAATCATTTTGACGAATTCAACCAGGATGCTGAACTGGAAGACGACGGAAGCACACGAGAATTAGCCGTTTGAGTATTGAATAATTATCCGTGCAACCTAATAGGCACGGTTGTGATCTATAATGTGGCACATGTGCCCGTAGCTCAGCTGGATAGAGCGTCGGTCTCCGAAGCCGAAGGTCTTGAGTTCGAATCTCAACGGGCACGAATCTTAATATACGCTTGGCCGGAACGGGAGCCTGAAGCACCCGTAGTGCACAGATTCAAGTGTTATCAATCAGCCGGGTCAGTGACGGAAATGTGGATCGGTCGAAATTTGCATAAGGTTCGGCCGTACGCATTCCTAATAGACGCAATGAGAAGTTGATCCATTAGAAGAAGGGTATGCCTCCGGCTCTAGAGCCGTCCTACGAAAATATGCGAGTTATGCATATTTTCCCTTAGCAACCAAATCCGTAAATGCCCTGAATTAGGGAATCTCGCTCTCGGCCGATGTAAGATTTTATGCGTAATACGCATAAAATAATAGGCGCCAGCACCACCCCGGGGCTCCTGACGAACATCATGGGCATTGATACTACGGGCACCACCGCTCACGGTGATCGACTGCAACGCATCTCTCACTCGATCGACTGCAACGCATCTCTCCTCGATCGACTGCAACGCATCTCTCACTCGATCGACTGCAACGGATCTCTCACTCGATCGACTGCAACGCATCTCTCCCTCGATCGACTGCAACGCATCTCTCCTCGATCGACTGCAACGCATCTCTCCTCGATCGACTGCAA
>JAKFUT010000362.1 GCA_021732565.1 Candidatus Obscuribacterales bacterium | reverse complement strand
ACAGTACCAGCTAAAGTGCGTTCCCGTCACCCTACTGAGCGAGGACTGGCGCACCGAATGAAACACTCTAGTCGCGCAGGTAGACGGCGGAAAGGCTGGTAAGCTGCATGATGAAGGATGGTTGATCGACCACTGGCATCACAATCAGTGTCAAAGCGGTTGTTCGTCCGTGGCGGATGTCTCACATGGCAAGCTGATGAGAGCGTCAGTCAATTGTCTTTCTTTGATGAATGAAGGAGGAAGTTTGCGCAGCAGTTCTTTTTCGCATGATAAATTGTATTGTTGGCAAACTGGGACCCAGTGTATGTCGGAAGCTTGTTTGAGCAGCGAATACACCTGCTTTTGGCAACTATCGCCTTGAGTAGAATCGAGCTCCAGTATGCATAAATTAAGCAGCGCGGTCAGCAGGTATCCTTTCATTGGCGTTTCGATGGCGCCATGGGGAGTTAACTGCAACTGCCGACAAATCACTATTGTTTCTTCAAAATCCCTTCTTGCCAAACTTTTATTTCCCATCGCCATATAGATTTCTCCTTCCATGCAGCGACAGGCAACCGTTGATGGCGCATCACCAAGGGAGATCATCCGCTTGCTCCAATTCAAACCATCCTCGTTCCGTCCCAACCAATGATTATACATAGCCAAATTTTGCATGGTCTCAAGGGTCTTTCCGTCTCTTTCACCGCGAAGCCTTTTCAAGAGCCTGTATCTGCTCAAAGTCACCTGAGAACACTGCTCAGTCGACATTACTCGCTGCATCATAAGGGACACAAACAGCTTGTCGTCCGGCAAGTAACGGGCCTCGCGAAACAGGTCGTAACATGTAGTCAAATTATTCGTGAAAGCCTGGCTCAAATGAGAATCACGCTTGCAGGAAGATACGGTGCGATTCCATGCATCACAAGCCAGCTTGATACCCTTGTCCGCATAACCTTCTTGCACCATCGCCTCAGCCAGCTTCAGCTCAAAGGCGGCCTGTTCCATGCCCGAATTTGCCGGCCACCGCATGGTGTTATAGTATTGACAGGCGGAATGAATTTGTCCACTTGCAAGCAATTTAGTCACATGCTTTTGCTGCTGCTCGTTGCACTCATCAGCAAAAATAGAACTGCCTCCGTATTGCAGGACAAAGAGAGATAGCTGTTCTTGAAAGGCAACCACTGCCACCGCCAGCAGTGCAATAACTACAACAGCCCATCCCCTTTGATCCAATCGCGGTATATTTTTCTTGAAAGTGTCAGCGCAAGCCGAGTCTGAGGAAATCTCCAACGTCTGTTGCAATGCAAGGGCAAAAGCGGACATCGTTTCATATCTGTTTTCGGGATCTCTGGCCAGCGCCTTGGCGATTACAGCATCAAGCGCTGAAGGCACGTCTACCGCGATATTTTCGGTCATCACAGGCGCGTCCTGGCTGATGTGTTTGTAGAGTTGCAAAAGCGAAGAGCCTTCACTAAAAGGTCTTTTACCGGCAATAGTCTCATACAATATGCAGCCGAGCGAATAAATGTCGCCTCTGCTGTGCGAAATTGCGCCGCCGCTTTCCCAGAGTTCAGGCGGAACATAACCAGACGTCCCTGGAATCTGTCCGGTCACGGTAAGTTCCCCTCGCGCTCCTGCAGGTTCCGATGAGATAGCCAACCCGAAATCGATGACTTTGACGAAGTCATCGGGATCAGACACTATCAGGACGTTGCTCGGCTTGAGATCTCGATGGGCGATACCTTGCGAATGGACAAAATTCATCACGTTGCAAATCTGACAAGCAAGTGAAACTGCACGACGCCAGTCCAGGCGACCATGTTCACGCAGCAAAGCACTCAAAGGAACACCATCGACATATTCGGTGACGATAAAGGGCGTGCCGTTCTCGTCTTTGCCAACCGAAAAAATCTGCACAAGATGAGGATGTTGAAGTCGGCTCAAGAACAAAGCTTCTCTTCTGAAGCGCTGGAAGTGGCGCGGCTCGTTCAAATTCTCTCGGTGCAGAAATTTTATCGCTACATCTCGCTTGAGCTCAATGTCGCGCGCTTTAAACACGGTCGCCATACTTCCTTCAGCCAGTTCAGCGATAAGCTGGAAGCGATTGTTTGTGAGCTGAAAACCAAGGGCGTCCATCTCTACTCCCGTCTTTACACCCCATTTTACATACCACGGCGCTTGTTGTGGCAAACACAGATTCGTTGAATAGCGGCACGTCAAAGGAACCCGAAAACGACTGCACCAGTGAGATCTAGCTCGTCTGTCATTTTGCCGGATCACCCAAATCCGCCATGGCATTCAGATCGCAAAAAGAAGCAAAACGCCCGACAATAAAGGACTTGAGACTAACAACTGGATTTACGGATGCTAGTGGATGAGTTTCTTCATGGAAGTCGAGTGACAATGGAGACAGAAACGGCTTGGGAAGGGGTGGCAGTCCTCGAGGACTGCCACGTTAAATGACTCATTAACTACGGGGGCTGAGAAACGTACCGCTTAGAAAGATCAACAAGAAACCGCCGATCAGACGTAGCGCGACTGCAACACCATGGAATTCTGCGGCATCCATTACCAGCAAGGCACCCCACAACCCGCCTAAAGTTGCTCCGATGGTGAGCAGAAGCCCACCCAACAGACCCTCATCCCTCTTCTTCGGCGGCTTACTGCAGCCAAAGAGCCAAACCGGAACGATCAAACCGATCACGATGATTTCAAACGTCTGCATGATGGTAGTCCTCCAAGATTAGGGTTTCGGCAGCGCTTGTGAAAATCAGCAGGAGATCACCGCAGGTTAGTCCTGCTTTACGAGCCAGCCGATGAGCGCTCCGCCGACGAGCAGGAGCACTCCACCGATAAGAATCTGGTCGGAGAGAAAGAGGCTAGCGCCATAGCCGGTGAGCCAGATGCCCCCAAAGAAACAGGCGCAACCCCCCATCGCGTCGCCCCGTGCGGGCGGGCTCAGAATGCAACCAATGACCCAGATCAGAACAGCCAGTGTAACCATTGCTTTACTCCGCTTAGTTTTCTTGGGCTTTGCAGGATTATTTGTAGCACCGCCTGTTTGCTGCACACTTTGTCGCCAGACTTTTCTGTCAGCTAGAGGAACCCTCACCCACCACACATCATTTTGACCAGTGCTGGGCGAACCGTTGCCAGGAAGCCCCTTCGGGACTGGCACCTCTGGTCGAACGGCGTTCTGACGGTGCGATCAAGTCGTGTCCAATTCACACTGCTGGCAATTTTTCTTTTCGTCTGAATTGCTGCTGGCAGCTTGATGGTTTCCAAACCTCCGATGTTCAAATGTAATTGAATGCTTTCTTCGACTGTGACAGCAACTGCACTTTATTTGCAATGGAAACAGACCGTATTCTCACGATGTGATCGGCGCGCAAACCAAACAGGCGCAGATATCAGCAGTAGCTCTAAAAAATCCCTTCCCGCACCTTCACTGCTTCAGCGGCTCCGCACTCCAGCCATGGATCCGGCAGACCCGAAGCCCTCGAAAAACGAAAAGTCGATTACGTGAAGGTGCTTCGCCCTGATTCCTTGCCGATAGCTTGCGGCACGAATCTGTATCCCAAGCCGCGGATAGCCCGCGTTTCCCGCGTTATCGATCTTCTTCGCAGGCATGTGCTACCGAACCGCCCTAATTGTTTCTGACAATGATCGTTGAAATGATCAACTGTGAATATCTGCACCGATCGCTGCAAGAAAGACTACAGCAATGCCATGGCTCCGGCACAGTGTTAATTTAGCTTGCTTCCGTTGAACGCCAGTTGACAGAGTGCCGAAACTCGATGGAGGGAGCTTGAGCGCCAACCCGGCTACTGCGTCTAACAACTTCCAAACAATCCCCTTATATCGTGAAATTCGGGTGGCTGAAGGACTCAGTGGAGGCACCATGTCTCACATAAGCCGGGCTTCCGTTGGATTGCATTTCGCTTTGCGAAACTCCTGTTGAACAGCGAAGGAAGGTTTTCACACCAGAAGATGTTGATTGGTCAAACTCTCATTAGTGCAGTAGGTGAAGTGCAAAAATGGACAATGGACAAAATCTCAAAATAGAAGCTCCAGTCCGAATAGAAGATGACGAACCCTTTCAAAAATTGGTGACTGAGGCGTGGGGACATCAAGTGTGTTGCACAGCCGGTGCAATAACCGGCAGAGTCCGTATCGGTACAATCGCAGGCGGATGGCTCTTGGGTCGAGCTGCCAAAATACTCGATCACAAATTTCGAATATCACGAGATACCACTTGGTCGACTGTAAGATGATTTCGATAGACGTTGCGTACCTAGCTTATAAGAACACGAAGCACGAGCGATTGTCCTCACTCACATGGAACTTGTACCGAAGCAGGGTAGAAGTGTTTGTACGCTTTCTGTTGCACGAAGCTCAAATATTGACAGTCGAAGAGCTGGAAAAAAATCGCGAGGTGATCAGCGAGTATGGTCGGCACCTCGAAGACGAAATGAATTTGGATGTAAATTCCGTCAGATCGCATCTTATCGCAGTGATTCACTTTTGTCGGTCGATTGATATTCATGTCTTCCCCGTTAAAATGCCTCAGATTCGGCTCGATGAGCCGGTGCTGCTTTCCGAGGAAGAAGAGTTGCGATTGTCCCGGACATTGAAGACGTGTACAACAAAACAGAGCGCTATTGTGGTGCTGATGTTGGAGTGTGGTTTGCGTCCGTTGGAGTTGGCGCAGTTAAAGGTGGCCAATCTCACGTTCTCATCCCCTCCAGGTTTCATCCGCATTACCTGCAAGCCAAACTCCAGGAAGCTGCCCATCTCTCCTTCGCTAAGATCAGTGCTCGATGCTTTTCTGCTGGAACGTTGCGTTGGCGGCTCCTTGTCTATAAACTCCGATGATGATCTGTTTACCGGACAGCAGGGACGTCGCATTTCGCTTAGAGGTGTGGATTACCTTGTACGAAGCGCCGGAGAGAGAGCCGGAATGCGTTTGAGCAGCCGTGTGCTTCGCAACACCTACCTGGCCAGGCTGGCTGAGTCTGGTGGCGGCTTGAAGCGGATCAGCATCCTTGGCGGGTTGCGGAGCCCGAACTCGTGCGCGCGGTATCTAGTGACCCCATTCGAGAAATAGGTGTGATGACGAATGTGTCATCTTTTTGACCCAAAATATATGACGGTTGTGTCATATACCTTCTTTTCTGCAAGGGTTGTTCGCTCAGCAGCTGAGCTGGCTGTCGCTCGCCCTGTCCGTACTTGCTTCGATAGTAACTTCAACCAAAACCAAAAACTCTCGAAAGGTAGCACTACGCCACCTTTCGAGAGCTCCACACCGCCCAGCTCCGCCGTGATGGACATCGTACGGCCAATGGGTCGCCGGGGAACCCGCCACTGAGTCCGGACCGCGTCACGCACTCTTCTTGCCGGAATGCATTTCAACAGCCATGAGGTAGATGCCCTTCAATGTCAATTGGGGGTCCACATGGTGGAACAGAGCACCATGGTCCTGCAACGTTTGCGCCCAGCCGCCAGTGGCGACCGTCAGCGGATCCCGAACTCCCAGTTGAGCAGCCGCCTGCTTCAGATATTCCTTCACGAGCCCGATATGCCCCAGGAATACGCCGTTCTGCGTATGAGTGGCAGTATCATGTCCCAGTGCGATGGACGGATTTTTCATCTGAAACAACGGCAGAAGCGCGCACCGATGGAGAGCCTCCAGCGTCATGCTTACACCCGGGTGAATCCAACCGCCACACTCGTTGCCCTGTTTATCGATGGCCAGGAGTGTAGTAGCGGTGCCGAATGTCATCGAAACCACGGACTTGCGCCCCTTGCCATAGATCTTCCATGAGGCAAGCGCAGCTGCCACGCGATCGCCACCCATTGCGGGATGCATCCGCTTCAGGACGGTTTGTGTCGATGCGGATACTTCCAGAAGCTCGCGATCCCGCGCGTTGTGACGGATGAGAGCGGAAGCCTCCGGGACAACAGAGCAAAGCGCGACCGGTGCACGACTTTGACAGAGCACACCGCCGCAGGAGCTAGCAGTGTCTGCCGTGGGATGCGACCAGAACTTCAACTGTTTACCGTTTCTCATCAGTGCGTATTTAACGTTGGTGTTCCCAACGTCGATCACCAGAAAAGTCTTCATGAAACCCTCCAGTAACATCCGCTTAGCTGCGTGAGCCGCAAAGCGTCTTTGGTCGTTAGAACAGCATCAACCCGTAACATCCGGGCCGAGCGAAAATGCCGGTTAAGCCTGCGCAGAGCGTGAATTCACTAGCTGCAAGTGGAAGCGCGCTGCTCTCTCTCCAACAGTGACTGAGAGCTAACGCCTGTTGAGCGCTCATTCCAACCAGAATTAACCGTGCACGTGTTTGTTTGTCTTAGATTTATATGAATCGAGGATGATGAAGAAAGCAACCTCACCCTAGAAGATCAAGCCACCCCTCTTCAACCTGGAGACCAGGTATTTCAGATAATGCATGGTTAACCTGTGCAAATTTCGACCAGAAGATAACACTCGTCTCAGGTCACTGCGGCCACTCTCATTCAAAGGAAGATGGTGTCAAAACCGGTGTTTCCCCTGAAAGATCACTTTTGCGGACAAGATGCGCTCGCCCTGAAGGCAGACGGCTCCAGCATTCTGCGCCTTCACAGTCGAGTCACCCGTCAAATGTAGATGGCGGGCTCGTTCACAGCCCAAAGAAGCGAATCAATTTTGCTGTACTTTTTGTTCCAAGCCAGCGGCGCGATCCGTTAAGGACCACGTCACAGTCATTAATTTTGCCGAAACAGCAGCGTATAACACTCCTTTTGCCATGACAATATGGGCGATCGACAGATCACCGCTTCCGTGGAAGCTCGGTGACGGCTCGGGTAGACGAAATTCTGCGTCGGCCGGAGCGAAAACAGTTCGCCCGGTCCTGACTACGGCTCGGAGAAGCTTAATGCCAGACACAAAAATCAACGCCCGCAAACGTGCCATCATACTTGTTGTAGACGGTTGTGGCATCGGTGCCGCACCAGACGCGGCAGCTTTCGGGGACCCCCTCGACGCCAACAGCTTAGGAAATACAGCTCGGGCTGTGGGCGGGCTAAAGCTTCCAAACTTTCAGCGCCTCGGCTTGGGCAACATCGCTCCCCTTGAAGGCATAAAGGCAGTGGACTCGCCGAAAGCATTTTTTGGAAAATTGCAGGAACTATCACGCGGCAAAGACACGCAGACAGGCCACTGGGAAATGATGGGAATCCTGAACGAATGCTCATTTCCCGTTTATCCCGATGGATTCCCCCCCGAGTTAATCGAGCAGTTTCTCAAAGCTACCGGCTGCAAGGACGTTCTCTGCAACAAGCCCTACTCCGGAACAAAACTGCTCGACGATTTCGGTGAGGAGCACCAGAGAACAGGTAATCCGATTGTTTACACATCAGGCGACAGCGTGTGGCAGCTGGCTTGCCACGTCGATACTGTACCACTGGCTAAACAGTATGAGTGGTGCCAGATCGCCAGAGACATGCTCCAGGGTCCCCACCGAGTAGGAAGAGTGATTGCTCGCCCGTTTAAGGGTGCCCCCGGTAGCTATAAGCGATTGAGTTTCGAACGACGTGATTTCGGTGTACGCCCGCCCGGCGAAACTTTCCTCGACCAGTTTCTTGCTTCCGGCCAAGGAGTGCTCGGCATCGGCAAAATCGAAGATATATTCGACAAACAAGGACTCAGCCATGCACAGCACACAGGCAGCAACAAAGAGGGCCTGGAACTAACACTCTCAGCCATAAAAAACACTTACGATTTCAGCGGAAAAGAGATCTGTGCCAATGCACCACTGACGACACCGCTAATATTCACGAACCTGGTCGATACTGATTCCCTTTATGGACACCGCCGTAATCCAGAAGGATATGCCGATGCACTGATCGAGATCGATCAGTGGCTTGAAGTCCTGATTGATGCCATGTCGCCCGAAGACCTGCTTATCATTTCTTCCGACCACGGTAATGATCCCACCGCACCGGGAACCGATCATACCCGCGAATTTGTTCCCCTAATTGCATACAGCAAATCGCTGGAATCTGTGCCCGACGCTGGCAAAGCCATCGGTACCAGGCACGGCTTCCATGACATGGCAGCCAGCCTGGCGGCCTGGTTCGCCATGGAATGGCAACATGGTGGAAGGTCTTTTATTCCGCAACTGACGGAGGTGATTTAGGTGGCAAAAAATGTAGCAGCGCAATTTAAGGGCGCCAAGCTGATCGATTTCACAGGTCGAGTAACCGGCTTCGAACGCATGGAAAGATTCAACCACAAATTTGTGGACATGGTTCGAACCGAGACCGGCGCCCAAGCAGTGGTGCTGGTCGATCGGTCTTTCGCCGGAAGAACGGCCACCCCGATGCTGGTTCGCGATCACCTCAATCTAACAGGACATAACCCGCTAGTCGGTCCCAATACACCAGGCCGAGACAGATTCCCGGTAGTG
>JAKFUT010000200.1 GCA_021732565.1 Candidatus Obscuribacterales bacterium | reverse complement strand
GCTCCGGTGCGACCACCAGTAACAAATCAACGGCAGGCGGAACGGTGCCCTTGTCAAGAAACGCAGGCTCCACGGTGTAGGTATCGCTCAATTTCTGCCGCAACAGGGTAAGCTGGGGCGAGGACGGTCCTCTCGGCGGACAGATTCCTATGGTCTTCAAAAAGCCCTTGGAAAAACGCTTTAAACCTGATTGAAGACTGCGGTCCAGCGAATCCTTTTGAATCTCTTGCGGCAACGGTACTTGCACTTGCTGGTCGCCGCATTTAAGGGTCATATAGAACCAGAATGGTCGCGAATCTAATCCCAAAGCCATGGGTCTGAAACCATAATCCGACTCCAGTTTGTGAGCGAGTTTGCCGCCCTCTGCGTCCGGATCCTGAAAATCAACAGAAAATTTCCCTTCAGACTGTTTCTTCAAATTATCCAGAGATTGAATCAATAACCTCTTCATCTGCACCAGCGGCGGTGGCAGGTGATCCTCGGCGGAGAGATAACCGGTAAATACAACAGGCTGTTCTATGCCGGCGAATAGGTTGCCCGTGCCCTGATAGCTGTAGAGTAGTTTCTTGATTGTGCTGGTGATGTCGTACTCAGGATTCTTGAGATCGACATCCACGTGATTTTCGCTTCGAGTCTTGAATTCGATTAGCTCCTTCCAGTTGAGCTTTTGAAACTGATCTCCGTACTTGATAAGCACATCAAAATATGAGTTGGTCAACGAAGCTTGATACTTGGTGGCAGTTTGAAACGCAACTGGTTTGATACCATATTTTTCGGCGGCTTCTTTCTCGAGTTCGGGTTTCTCAAGGGGGTCGACAAACTCGACACGTACCTTTCCGTTCCCCGCAAGGGCATACTCTTTAAGCAGGTCGCGCAATCGCGGAACAAGCGGTTGCAAAAGCGGATGAGACTTCTTGCTGAAGTATCCACGAATTATCAGTGGTTCATTGAGTCTGGCAAGATAGTTTCTCGTCGCCTGCGAGATACTGTACCCTTGGCCCTCTGTGAGATCCACTCGGGCCAGGGCGATTTGCTGAATCCATAAATTGCCCGCAATCAAGTTAGCGATACACAGTCCAGTTAGTACGAACCAGGTCTTGTGACGTACATTGGAAACATTGTTTGACCATCGCAGTTGTTCGAGTTCCAGAACATTGAGGCAAATAAACGCGCCAGCTACACTGATGTAATAGTAGAGGTCTCTAAAATCAATCACTCCCCGCGTAATTGATTGAAATCTTGCTCCTGTGCCAATTAGTCTTAGCAACTCCGCGATGTTATTGGAGAACAAACTGGTGACCGCGTCAGACCCGCAAAGTAGAAATACTCCGCAGACCAGAACAGACAACAACAAGCTTACGATCTGGTTGTCTGTACGTGCACTTATGCTCAGACCGATAGCGGTGTAGGCCGCGGCCAGAAACAGTGCTGCAATGTATCCACCAATAACCGGACCCCAATCTAGTGGTCCTAAGAATGACACGGTCACAGGTATCGGAGTAGTTAGAGCCAGAGCGATCATGATCAACGCCATACAGGCTGCGAATTTTCCAAGAACCAGTTGCAAGTTCGTAGCCGCCGCAGTCAGCAAAAACTCGATGGTCCCTGAACGCCGCTCTTCGCTCCACATACGCATGGTCAGCGCAGGTACCAGAAAAATCATCAGCACAGGCATCCACTCGAACAGAGGCCGAACATCGGCAATGTTCCGAGTGAAGAAAGTCTCCACCCAAAAGAAGATGAAGAGGGTGACAGCCAGAAATGCACCGAAGAAAAGAAATGCTGTCAATGAGGAGAAGAATCCAGCCAACTCCTTGACCGCAATGAGCTTGATGTTATTCATTTGATGCACCATCCCTTTGTGATGCAGCGATAATTTCTCGCGATTCTGTATTTTCGTTACGTCCTTTGGGCCGGTCATCGTCGTTCAGTACACAGTCTTTTTTGTTTTTGTTTTGCCCGTTTTGTTCGCTTTCATCATCGTGGCCAGGCGACACGTTGGTCTCAACAGCAGTGGATAGAACAGAATGATCGGGCTTCTCAACGGGAGCTTTAATGGGAGCTTCAACGGGAACTTCAACGGAAACTTCAACGGGAACTTCAACGGAAGCCGCCAATGCCAATCCGCCTGTGGCGACTGTTTCTGGCTTCACTGCAGCCACTGGTCCTGTTTTTACCGTAGCACCGGAGCTGATCTCCGCGAAGAGAGTTTCGAGATCTTGCGTAATCGGAGTTAGTGCATATATCTTGCGTCCATGCGCCACCAATGCACTGGCTACTAATGCCGCCGCTTCAGAGATTTGGCAGGCCTGTGGTTCGACAGTATAGTGATATTGATCATCCTTTCGTGCGCTATGAGTAATTGGGAATCCGGGCAACTGTTCGAGAATTTTAGAACACTCGGCCGGTTCACTATCTGTCACAACTCGTAATTTACGGCTGACTTGCAAATCGGCCATGGGAGCATCAAGAGCAAGGTTACCGTTGTTAATAATAATGACCCGCCCGCAAACAGCCTGAACTTCTTGCAAGATGTGAGTCGACACAACGACTGTGGCTGTCTCAGAGAGTTCTCTGATCAGTCCACGCATCTCTATGATCTGCGAAGGATCAAGCCCGTTGGTTGGTTCGTCTAAAATCACAATGCTTGGCGAATTGAGGATTGCTTGCGCTACACCAAGCCGCTGCTTATATCCTCTGGATAACATGCTGATAGATTTCTTCGCGACACTAATTAGATTAGTCTTTTCGATTACATAGCCAATTTTCTCAAGCCTTTTATTCGGCAAAACTCCCCTGAGCGCGGCTGCATACTCCAGATAATCCAATACCGTCATTTCCGGATAGAGCGGGCAGTTTTCCGGCAGATAGCCAATCTGCCTCTGCACGTCGGCTCGCTGCGACCATACGTCTGCACCATTGATAGTGATATTGCCGGACGATGGTTCCAGGTAACCCGTCGTCATTTTCATGATGGTGGTTTTACCTGCGCCATTGTGGCCAAGTAGCCCGACTATTTCTCGTGCTCCGATTTCAAAGGACACATTATTGACGGCCACTACACTGCCGTATGTCCTGCTCAACCCGTTCGCCCTGATCATTTGATACCCTACCGACCTCGATGGTTTGAAAGGTTTATCCGCCGGCCGCCGGGTAACGCCATCGTCAAAACATCATCCCTCCTTACGGCGGGAAAGGCGCCTGCTATACGTACCGGCGAACTCTGTTTTGTTTTATTTTACCCGCTGAGCAAATGCTGGGCGGTCGAAAATACGGAATCGTCTTCTTGCTATTTCACAACTCCTGTTCATCTCTGTCAATACCCAGTCGCGGGCATGTGACAACTGTGTTAAGACAAGAATTTCCTCACCTGATTCCAGCACCTCCGCTCAAAACATCAACGTCGGCTCTTCCGCTGAGCCCGACTGACATGGATATCTTACTACTTTCCTATGGCGACGTATTTTTTGGAGTTTGATTGAAGTTCGTTCAGCGTGTCTGACGCGGCTAGCGCCGCAGAGGCAAGCGAATCGGGGCGCACGGAGCGACTACAAACATCTATATCAGAATGTCGAAGGAATACAAGCGGAGGAAGCGTCGTGCGCAATCGCAACTGCCGAAGTCTCCGTTTAGAAGCTAGACGGAAAGTCTGCCCGGTCTGACGTTGGTGTTGCAGGTGCATTGAGTTTGACAGGATTATTCCGTTAGCGACGACCTGTATTCTGAGCGCGTGCTTGCGTTGCTGCCATTGACTGCAGAATGGACGCTCTGGCCGCTGCTACAGTTAGATCGTTTGCATACTGCTGTGCTTGTCGGACTACACTGTTTACAGCCGTGCTGTACTGTTTGGATTGACTAATTGCCGGTGTTGCTAATGGTTTTGAATTAACTGTGGTGGGAGTGGCAAAGCTGGCGGATTGACACACTATCATCAACAGGGCGGTGGTATTGAGAGCGATGGCGGTGGTATTTCTCATGGCTGGCGAGCTCCTTGGTGGTTTTGACTCTGTTAGATTAATGGACTCGTGTATCAAAAAAGAGCCAGCGATGTTTCAAAAATGCTTCAGCCGGGTAATTGGAGAATCTCTGAGATATTCACGTGGTGCCGCGACGGCAAGAGATTCTCTCTTGTAGGCCAAGCACCAAGTTTATTCGAAGGTATCAAACCTGGCGATGGTCACAGAAAAGAAGCTCTGCCTTGCTTGCAATCGGCAATTTGAAGATGCCGGCCTCACTCATTGTCCATTTGATTCGACCCAGTTGGTATCTCTGGGCCGGGATGAAACTCAAGCATGGTGTGGAAAAGTAATCGATGGCAAATATAAGATCCTGGAGGCGATTGGCAAAGGCGGCTTAGGAACCGTTTATAAAGCCGAGGAACTTACTTCGGATCGCATTGTCGCCATCAAATTGTTGAAGTACGCAGCCGTAGACGCAGTCAAGGTGAGACGTTTTGAGCAACTAGCAACTGTAGCGAAAGCCTGGAACCATCCGAATTCAATTCAAGTTTATGACCACGGCCGGCTTAATGAGCAACCATATTTAGTGATGGAATATATTGAGGGTGAAAGCCTGGCAAGTATCTTGAGGGAGCACGGGCCGCTGCCCCCTGTTAAATGTCTGCAATTGTTTAGCCAAGTTATGGAAGGGCTCAAGGCCGCTCACCACAGAGGTATGCTCCATAGCGATGTCAAGCCGAGCAATGTTATCGTTGTGAAAGGTCTTGTGGATCTGGTTAAGGTAGTCGATTTTGGCCTTTCAGGTCATTTCCTGGTCCAATTGCAGGACAATGACAACGGTTGTAATGCCATCAGTCGCAGCCCTATTTACATGAGCCCTGAGCAATGTCAGGGCAGGAAGTTGACGCTGGAATCAGACGTATATTCATTAGGGGTAACCCTCTATGAAGCCCTTACCGGGTTCCCTGTATTCAAGGGACGTCACGCGGTTCAAACTGCCACCATGCATATTTCTTCTCAGCCACCACCGTTTGGTTTCGTTCGACCGGCGCTGAGACTTTCAAATAAGCTCCAGACGGTCGTATTCAGAGCGTTGGAGAAAGATCCGGCCGCGCGGTTCCAGTCAATGGATGAGTTCCAGTGTGCACTTGAAGAAGCCGTTGGAGCTCCAGAGGCTAACAGCGGGTATCTCGGAGAAAACGAGGCCGGGAAAGATTGAACTGCTCCTGAACGAAGCTACAGTGTTTGACAAACAAAATGCAATT
The DNA here is from genome assembly GCA_021732565.1 of Candidatus Obscuribacterales bacterium. Lineage (GTDB taxonomy): Bacteria > Cyanobacteriota > Vampirovibrionia > Obscuribacterales > Obscuribacteraceae > JAKFUT01. The sequence continues at coordinate 3,246 of JAKFUT010000200.1, read as the reverse complement.
GATAAATTTACCTTTGTCAGGAGTGATTCCAGTGGATGGAAAATCGATTCCATCGAAAAGCGAATCCCTCGTAACACATGGCACTGCAATTCTAAACTGTAGAAATTAAGAGGTGCACTGCGCGTCACACTTGGTATTACAGCTCTCGACTGGTCTCAACCCAAAACCATTCATTGTAAGCGCTCCCTGCGGCGTTGCCTCATCTGCGCTAGCCGCTCGTTTCGCGCCAGAGCGCGCTTCAATTTGCTTCATGCATCGGTTTAGAGAATCGTCAATGTTGAACCAAGCATTGCACGGGTATCAACCTAACGCCAAGCCTGTTGAGCGGCCGCTGAGGCGACGAATATTCGACGAGGCGTGGTCCAGGTATTTACGTTGAACAAACCGTTTTCGTATCATGAAAAGGCGTGCTCCTTAGATTTGCGCGGGTTAATAAAACGGTGCCACCACAATTTTGGTATGGGAACAATACTAACCGCATCGTGTAACCCACGAAAATTCACCTTTTAACCACTCCCTCTTTGGTATTACCATCAAGTGGCTTGCGGGAACGCGACGCTCCTGGCTAAATCGGATTTCGGCCAACGCCAACGCTGGCGTTCACCAGTTCATCTTTTTCGGAGGGAATTTAATGCAACGCGATGCAGCTTTCTGTCCCGACTACATTGGCTCACCAGACACTCTATTTCGAAATCGTGATCAGGAACGCAATGAACAGCAGTTCAATCTTCTATTACGGAATTTGGAGAAACTGGATCCCACGCAAAAGGGTCTGGATCTGTGGGCCAGATCAACTCTCATTTGTGAGAAAGCTGACTCGAAAAGAAAAGAGGGCGAAAGTTCCGCTACCGACGAGTTGAAGAAAGCTCCCCCTCCCGACAGCTCTTTACGTGACGGCGATATCGTATTCCAATCTTCTAGTGGCCCCGAGGCTACGGCAATCCAACGTGCTACAAAATCGCCGCTAACACACTGTGGAGTTTTATTCAAAGAGGGAAATGACTGGTACGTTTACGAGGCTGTTCAGCCTGTGAAAAAGACTTTGTTGAAAGACTTTGCAAAGAACGGCGACGGAGACAAATATGTTGTTCGCAGATTGAAGGATGCCGACAATGTATTGACCGACAAAGTGTTGGACAAAATGCATAAATACTTGAAGCAAAATGTCGGGAAGGATTACGATCTTAAGTTTGAGTGGAGCGATGACCGAATGTACTGCTCAGAACTGGTGTGGAAAGCATACCGCGATGCCACGGGGCTAAAGGTCGGTAAGCTTAAAAAGATGGGTGACTATGACTTGAGCGATCCAGACGTTAAGAAAGCACTGGAAGATCGTTACGGAAAGAATTTGCCACTCTCCGAGCCGACCATCGCTCCCGGTGCCATCTTCGACAGCAAGCTTCTCAAAACCGTGCGTTGAAGCCATTCCGTGGTTCCAGGTTTCGGCCGGGACGAGAAGTACTTCGGGCGAAGAGTTGAGATGGCAGGGATTAGATTAGATCATTCGAACGAGCCATTTCGGTACACTCAAGAGTAGGCTCCGGCCCGTCGTTCATTGTCCGCGGAGATATTCCGATATTCCGACATACTGACACTTGAGTGGGGAGCTTCGCTTCAAGCTCTATTGCTCCATGTCGATTACTGGCGAATAATCTACAGAGGTTTGACCTTTCGTCCGGCGAGTTGATAGTTGTTGATTTGATATTCTGCGTCTTTGCCTTTCTTCCAACCGACAGCAATTGTGTCGGGTCCAATGCATTCAAATCGAAACTCGGCAGTGCCCGGTTGCTTGAGCCTGAAGTGGACAACTTGCTCGCCTTCCTTGTAGCAGTTAAGCCAAAGCTCCTCATCAATCCAATCGATCTCCAGATGATCAATGGCAGCAAGTTCCAGTTTCTCAGGATTGATCATTTGCTCTATCCGAAAATACTTGTCGGTATCTTCCGTCTCACCAGCGGCACCGTCCTCAGTGCCGTCAGAGCCCTCTCTGGCCGCGATTACCTGTTCGACAAGTTTAGCGTATGACTCTCGTTGAAGCGCATGAAACAGACTTGCATAGATTTTGAGCATGCCGGTGTCTGTAGCATTGAGGCGTCCTTTCGAAAATGTGAAGGCGGAGGCCGCTCTCCTGCGGGCCGTCAGAGCCTCACCATCGCGATGAAGCGCCTCATACGCCTCACTTAGCAACGCATAGTCATCGGCAAGCTGAGCGTGACTTTCGCCATAGGCTTTTTTATCAATGGCCAGCGCTTCTTCGAGCAGTTCCACTCTCTGTTTGGGACCTTCCTGAATTCTTGAAAGTAAAGCGAGGTCTCGTGCGACCTCCGGATGCTTGCCAAGCTGTTTCTTCTTGATGTCGATTGCTTCTTCCAGCAGCTTTGCACGATAGCTCGGATCTTGAGCATCGACATCAGGATACGTACCCAAGACTCGAGTATATGTTGATAGAGCACGAGCATATTGTAGTGGCTCGTCGGGCAACTGCTTAAAAATACGAACGGCAGCTTTCGCCGCTGATACAGCTTCGCCAGCATGCTCGGCTCCCTGTGCAGATCGAGCCAAGGCAAGCACCATCAAAGTGGTGCCAATAGCAGATGCTTCTGCCGCCAGATGATCTTTCTGAATTGCCAAAGCTTTTTTTGCCAACTCCACAGCTTTCTCTGGAGCATAGGTATAGACTGCATCGGCAAGCGCACGCATCGCGTCGGCCGCATCCATGCTGGTGGGTGTCGACAAAGCGCTGGCAACTCTTAGTGATTGTGCGGCAGATGCACTGGCGCCTTCATAGTTACCCAGTAATGTTTGAACGTGAGCCAGAGATGCATATGCATGAGCAAGACTTTCATCTTCTTTCGCTCCGTTTAACTCGCTCTTATTGATCGCTTTGCTAATGTCGGTTTCCGCTTGTGAATATTGCCCGTCGTCCAATTCCTTGAGCCCGACATTGAGCTGATCTCCGCTGGGGACAGATGGGCTACAGCTTGTCAGAGGCAACACCATCAAGCCGCACAGCAACGCTGACCATACTTGCATAATCCGACACGCTGTCCACAATCTTTCATGACGGGAAAGAGCCGATTCCTTCTTGCAAATCATAGGTTCACCTGCTCGAGTAATGGAAACCATAGCGTGTTTTCTCTCACTTTGGTAGCCCTCGGCCGCAACGAATACAATCGAATTGGCAAAACTCGTTCGCAGGCGGGGCAATGACAACTCGTTTGACGCACAAGCATCGGTTTGGTTCTT
>JAKFUT010000230.1 GCA_021732565.1 Candidatus Obscuribacterales bacterium | reverse complement strand
TGCCCTCCGCTACAAAGGCCACCAGCACATTCGTGCGCAGATGCTTTCGCTCTAAGAGAGCTCTCGGTTCAAATTCTTTCACCACAGGTTCGTATAGTGAAAGAAGACCATGCTCGTCGGTGATTAGGTTTTGCAGCGACAAACGCACCGCTTCCGTTCTCTCTTGATTGTCCAGGTAGCGAGTAAGGAGTAACTGTTTCCTTTCGTTCCAGTTTTGAAGTTCTGAACCCTCGACCAACTCCCCAACGTCGCCGATTACGTTGGCAAGATCTTTCAAATCTTGCTGAAAGCGCCCGGCCAATTCTTCGGACCGGCGATCTCCCTTCACCAGGTCGCGCAATTTTCCAAATTTCACTTTGATTATGTCGTCTAACGCTGATTGAACTGTTTCACCGTCAACCATGGTGGAGTTGTCTCCAGTCGTGGTGAGAATCACCCGCGTGACCGAAAAACGTATTTTTTCGCACGCCGCTATGATCTGCTTGGCGTGAGCCTCTTTTGTTGCAGCGTTATCCAACCGGGAGAAGTTGTCAATTAGAAGAATTGCAAAGAATAACTGGCAGACAAGAGGGGCTCCCAGAAGAACCATTCCTTGATGTCTGACTTTCATTACAATTCGCCCCTATAATCAGTATTCTAACTGATCCAGAGCAATCAGGGTGATCGTCTTCATCGGCCGCCTAACTTGTACAAAACTGATACTTGATAGCTAGAGAAAGCCCCTATTGGAAATGTTTCGGGTACAAAACTAGTATCTCAGCTGTGACTGACCCGGGAAATTGAGGCAAATTCAGTGGCGAAGGTTCTGGTTATTGAAGACGATCCAGTAATTGCGGAGACTCTAAGAGATTGGCTTGAAACGCAGGGACACATTGGAGAGGTTGCCTTCACTGGCACTGAGGGGCTTTCTATACTCAAGGAATTTGGATTTGATCTGGCTATTATAGACTGGCAGCTTCCGGGCATGGCCGGTCCTGATGTCTGCACCGCTTATAGAAGCGGTGGCGGTCGCACCCCCATTCTCATGCTGACAAAGAAGTCACTGGTGGTGGATAAGGAGCAGGGGTTGGATGCGGGAGCGGACGATTACCTGGCTAAGCCGTTCGATACTCGTGAACTTGGCGCCAGAGTGCGCGCATTACTCCGCCGTTCTACGGATTTGTTTTCTTCGAAAAAGCTTGTCGGACTGTTGTCTCTCGATCAAGCCACTGGTACCTTGACCGTTGGAACACGCAGCTGCCATCTGGTACCGCGCGAACTTGCCCTAATGGAGTTCTTGATGAGACATCCCAAGACTTTCTTCACTCCCGACAAGCTTCTCGATCATGTGTGGTCTTCGACGAGCGATATTGGGCAGGAGGCCTTGCGCACCTGTATAAGCAGAATAAGATCCAAAATAGACGAGCCAGGAAAACCGTCAATTATCGAGAACGCCAAGGGATGGGGCTACAAGATAGCAGACGCGTATTTGACTGAACCATAACAACTGTGCGCCAGCCGCCTGTGATTTTATGCATATCACGCATAAAATCTTACAATAGAGCTTGGCGAAAACCTTAAAGTCAGGGCGTTTCGGGGTTTGGTTGCTAAGGGAAGATATGCATACCGCGCATATTTTCATAGGCAGGCAATAGAGAATGGCGAGACACTCTGCGAGCATCGATCTTCTTTCGGGCAACCACTATTAGCGAAGCGGTGATGGTGCTGTTGCTTAAGGCTATGACTGTCAATATTGATCGTGGTGGGGTCGGGCGTCAGTATTGGCTTCGCTTCTGGTCGCGCTTAGATTGGCCCAGGATCGCATCCATGAGCTGTTGGAGCCTATCCCTGTTTCTGATTGTAGGTTTGACAGGACATGATTGTTGATCGCTTGGTGCAGCGCACGAATTTTCAAAACCATGACTAACTCTGCTCGCCTTTGTATGTTATGGCGTTGTAAAATCTGCCGCATTTTTTCTTTTCGCAGAGACGGTTACTCATGCTGTTGCCTCTCTCAAGACTGCTCTGCAGGCTTGATTTCGAGCCTGATTGTATTTCGCAGAGAGTGGGGGACTTTCAACATAGAATCATACGAGAATCACTGGTAGGATTCAGGTACTCCTCAGCTTTGTGTGGCATGATGGTTGTACTGGTTCAAAGATTATTCTCACATTGAAAGGCACCGAACTTGGCTGAATTTGAACTGCGAATGAAGTACAACAACGCTGCAACGAGCGGCACGCTTCACTCTCTGGCAATTTTGTTTCCGCTCTGGGGAATCGCGCTTCCCACAATGCTGGTGCTGTTCATTGTTATACTGCTGAGGCTTCCGGCAGATTTTCCATTGGCACTTAGTTTACTATTTATTGTGTCGCTAGTTTTGATCATCGCGGGCTGCACAATCGGTGCACTTCTATGTGACGATGACCAGATACGAGTCAGCAAAGAGGGATTGGCCTTTCCTCTCAGGTTCCTCCCCGGGCTGAAGGGAAGAGGCGAGCGTTCATGGTCGGATCTTTCGCGACTGAAGTTAAATTGGCACAGAGGGAGTCGATTTGCAGAAGATGAAGCTATGACGTTCATCTTTGAAAGTGGTGGCATTGCGCGGGTGGACCTTCAGAATCTAGAGCCGGAGGAATTAGAACAGTTCTTCATTGCTTTTGAAGCCTGCGCATATAAGTGCGAGCGAGACTCGGATCTTCCTGATTTCGAATGTGCGATTCAATCCTCTAACAAGGGGGCTGGGCATAGTTATACTCAACTGTGGGAGAAGTCGCTCTCAGAGCGATTCTCCGGGGCAACGTTCACTCCGTTGGAGCCAAACTCATTGTTGCAGGAGAGCCGCTATGAGATTCTTCGGCAGCTGGCATTTGGAGGCTTCTCTGCAATCTATTTGGCTCGCGCACAAGGCGGAGGATTTGTTGTACTCAAGGAATCGTCTTTTCCGCAATCGGGCGAAACGGAGAGCAAGGCAACAGAGTTGTTCAAACGGGAGGCGACTCTCCTGGGCAAACTGAATCATCCTAATATTGCTAAGGTGTTTGATTATTTTGTTGAGAACAATCGGCATTATCTGGTAATGCAACACATTGAGGGAATTGACCTTGGCCGTTTTGTGCTGCAACATGGACCTCAATCTTCAGAGACGGTTACGGGCTGGGCTCGGCAACTGCTGGGAGCTCTCAAGTATTTACACGAACAGACGCCGCCAATCGTGCATCGCGATGTGACGCCAGACAATTTGTTGCTCAAACCAGATGGCACTGTGGTTCTCATTGACTTTGGAGCAGCGAAGGAGATAGTAAATAATTTTACAGGCACGATAATTGGTAAGCAATCATACATCGCGCCGGAGCAGTTCAAGGGAAAGCCTTCTCCCAAGAGCGATATTTATAGTGTTGGAGCGACACTGTATCTTTTGCTCACTGGACGGTTGCCCGAGCCACTGTCTTCGTCAAATCCACAGCTGCTGTTCAAAACAGTTCCCGGTGAGCTGAGCCGGCTTATTGAGCGTGCTACGAGTCTGGAGGAAAGCAACAGACCTGGTTGCGATGAATTCCTAGCCTTGCTGAGTCCGGTATCGCCGGCGGTGGAGAACGTGGAAGCCGCAGTCCCTATAGCTGTGGAATCGATGAGCGGGAGTGCCCAATGAACGGTCATGCGCTGAACGGTAATGCGCTGAGCAATGGCGATGTCACCCCGCCCGCCATTTCGCCGAACGAAACTGTAGTCGTGCGATACGGGGAGCGATCTGCACTATCACGGTGGCGAGAACGCTATTGGACTGAGAGCTATGTCGGTGCGACCTCCTGGCTGGCTGTTGTGGTACTCATTGGTTTTCTCATACTTGGACCCCAATTCATTCTTGCGATGACGTCCTTCTTGCCGTTAGATCAGCTCGGAAATTCCGGTGCCTCAATTCGAGCGCATTGGACTGTAATTCTTGTCGCATTTGTACTTTCCATTCCACCGTTGATTTGGATAGTTCGAAGCTTATTGCGTCCTCGTACTCTGGAAATTTCGGCTGAGGGAATCCGGAAGCGTTGGATGGCAGGAGTTCCCGGGAAAATTCTTCGATGGACCGATGTGGGCCATCTGTACGTTTCTCGTCCGGCCGGGAAAACTGACATCAGGGACTATCAACTGCATTTTGCTATAGGCAAAACACCACCCCGGTTGCGTTTACGTGTGGGTGATCTGGAAGAAGACGAACAGCGGGAATTAGTGATCAGCTCGATCGAACGATACGCGCCGGAGTTGCACATTGATGGTGCAGTCTTTGACATGTTGAGACCGCGTCGCAATTTGAGTTTTACTGAAATCTGGTTGGAAGCGTTGGCTGCGCCGCCAGGACGGGCGCGGCTGCTGCCGCTTTCGGAGGGTGTTGTGCTCAATACAAGATACAAGATTGAGCGACGGTTGGGTGCTGGTGGACAAGGCACCGCTTACTTAGCTGACGATTTGCAGGAGAAAAAGCAGGTCGTACTTAAAGAGACTATTTTGCCGGTGTACGCGGATCTGGGTAGCCGCAAGAAAGCTCTGGAAGATTTTCATAAAGAAGCGTTTGCTCTGGAGTCCGTGAAGCATCCGAATATAGTGAAGTTCGTTGGCTCGTTTGTAGCAGATCACCGAGCTTATCTGGTCCTGGAGTACATCCGCGGTGTGACGTTGAGCGCGTTGATCAAGGATGGCGGTATATTGCCACCGGAACGAGCCGTAGAGTTTGGGATACAGATGTGTGACATTCTGTCGGTACTTCATCAAGTGCCTCTGGTGCATCGTGACTTCACTCCAGACAATCTGATGGTTGGAGACGATGGCAAACTTGTCCTTCTCGACTTTGCAGTGGCGGTGAGCGCGGATCACGAATCGACGGAGATTGCAGGAAAGGCGGCTTACATGGCGCCCGAACAATTCAAAGGCAAACCGGGAACCCAAAGTGACATCTACTCTTTGGGGTGTACGCTGTTCTATGTGCTCACTGGAGAAAATCCCGAACCATTGAACGAATGCTGGCCGCTGCTAGTTAACAACGATGTGTCGACAGCACTCAACGACGTGGTGGCGACTGCCACCAAATACCATACCGCTCAAAGATATTCCGACGTGACGGCTCTGAAGAGCGCACTTAAGAATATCGCAGCGACTCCTTAAGCACGGGTTGCAGCGACAGACATTCCTCCCTGAGCGCAGGCGTCCGTGCGCCACTACAAGCAAATGGAAAGGTTAACCTCCAGGCTTTGTGGCAAGCTCAGGCGAGTGTAGCGCACTAAATACGGTGCGAACTGGCACGCCTGTTTCGGTCCGGGCTAACCTTTGCTTGAGAATTTGTAGCCAAATCCATGAATGTTTTCAATCATGCTGGCTGTGCCCGGCTCGTCGATCATTAATAGGAGTAGATAAGTGCGTTACTTCCGCCGCAGCGAAAATAGCTTATTGAAGAGTGGGCGTCGCATCAGGGCTGGCTATGGTGATGTCCCACCAGGGACCCGTCGTTTTACCGAGACACGCGCTCCAGTACCATTCTGAAACGTCAGTCCAGGAGTTGCCATGACCGTCGTAAATGCGCTCAAGAACACGAATGCGTTCGGCCGATTTTGTCGCCTCGAAACAACTCCATCGTGTTCCTCCTTTCATGACCGCCAGTGGCTTCGGCTCTATGGAATATCCAAGCCCTCTGAAACAGTCGCTGCTCGGATGCAATTGCCGCGTCTCACGATTAACGATTCGTACAAAGTATGCATTTCTTCCATCAGTGAAACGTCTCATCTTTCCGGGAAAGTCGGCGGCGAATGCACCCTCTTCTTTTGCCGAAATGAGCGGTGTAATTTTGCAACCATTGATCTCTGTTGGCCAGGAAGCTGTAAAGTCGCTGCTGTTGGTCTTCGGCTGGTCCGTCAGTAATGGCACAAACGCTGCTGAAGTACAAAGAAGAAGCGTAATTGCCGATGTCCATCGAGACGACGACCAGTCTCCGTTGCTGTCCGCTAAGTACCTACCGCTAAACTTGTCTTTCCCGTTTCCATGCTCCGACCGCTCATTCCGAGAAGATGGGGAATGGTACAGTTGATCAGTTTTGATGGTCCTCGCACAGGCTTCGTTAGAGGTTGAGTTCGCTAAGGCCAAGTCTGTTGACTGGGCGTGGCTTTTCGGGGGCAAGGTCAGACCTCCGCGTGCTGCCGGAGGAGGGGCGGGTACGCATTCTGGAGACGATATTGATGCACATTCTCCCTCAGGAACTTTCGATTGTTCGGCAAGAAAGCACTGGGTCTGTCCCAGTTTAAGCGCACCATACATGGTGGCGGCAGAAATCGTGCAGAACGTGATCAATCCAATCGATATATGAATAATGCCGTCGACGTCTGCTGTAATATGGAACAACTTGTTCCAGTCAATTTGGCTAGAGATTGCAAGGGCTGCCGCTCTTATGGTATTGCCTGCAAGAATCAGCGCCATCGATGCTACTGAAAGAACGGCGGTGTTTTTCAGGTTCAGTTTGAAAAGACAGGCGCAAACCATTACCACATACGCTTCAGCCCACAGCATGTTAATTCCGCTACAGGGTGCATCAACTGCGATCAGTTGGTTGTTGATGGTGATCATGGTTGAATCTTGTCCAGCTCTGAAGCCGAGGCAATTTAATACAAGGCAAACTCCGCGTGCGACTAGGAGTCGAAGTGGATAACCAGCAAAGAAATTCAAAGAAGGTATAACTGGCAGGGATAAGAGAAGAAGCCCCAGTGTGCCGGCTTTCGACGGCGTGGCAAATCGCTTCACAAGGAGGAACCAGATCGCAAACACCGCCAAAACTGCTTGTGCTAAGTTCGGGGCAAAGCTGAATGTCGCAATGTAGATGGACAGAAAGGAAATTCCTGCAATCCAAGACGCTTTTGATCGTTCAATGAGAGGCTCACTCGTCGAAGCTCTCGCGCTTCCTGCCAGGGGAGACAAGAAAATGACAACGGTGAGCAGTGCGCACAACCCCCAGGGCTCGTCGGACTTGTCTAAAGTTCGCGCAAAGTACCATCCCCACAATGGCCAGAACGCCACGGCGATGGCGGTTACCATGGTCAATTGACTCAGGCGCGCACTCGTTGCCTGCGTCTTATCCATACGAATGTTGTTCCTGTGAGTAAAACGCAAATCATAATTAGTGGCATGGGCGGTTCCGGGCTTGCCGGTATGAGACCGTCTAAACCGGGAAGACTAGCAAGCTTTCCACCCGAAGCACTTTTTGAACTTTCACTCTTGTTTGCGCCTTTTTCCGGCGTTGCACTCTTGCTTGCGTTGGTTGTTTGCGGTGTTGCACCGGAGTGCTGCTTGACGCCCAATTCTTTGAACTCAACTTGATTCTCCAATACCAGCGCGCTGGTATATGGTGTGACGAGGTGATGCTGCTCGGCGGCGACTCCCATCTGACGCCGGTTAAACGGATTGGACAAGCTGCTTAGAACCATATCCGACACGTAAAGCTTTGCTACTTCGTTCTCCATCTTAGATGAGGGACCAGCGAGAGTTCCGTGCTTGACCGCAGTCCTGCTAATGTTGAAAATCTCAGCGCGTCCCGATAATTTTTCGAAGAGATCTTCAAGGTCTTTTTCCAAGGAGAAGAGTCTGGGCACTTGTACTAGCGCACCACTTTGATCAAGCGATTTGACCACTTCATTTGGTCCTGCTGAGACTTGATATTCATAGAGCTTGACATGCTTACCCGACCCGTTGAGCTGCGTCAGGAGATTATCTCCGGTAAATTTGACCGGTTGCGGTCCATGTAGCCATACAACATTGGCATCTGATCCGCCAGTTAGCTTAGAGGTAATTGCGAAGGTGAGTGCCTCCGCGTTATTTTGGCCGCCAAGACAGCTGGAGTCGCGAATTTTTTCCAGGGCGGTTTGCCATTGGGCGGAGTCTGTTTGTGCATGTTGAATGACCGAGAGAGGCTTGTCTGACGCCCACACAATTGAAGCATTCTCAAAATGTGTTTTCTTGAGCGCGCTGCAGATGTTCTCCATGGCGGAAGACATTGTTGCGGATCCGTCGAGCACCAAAACCAGTGGCGTTGCGGATGATTCTCGATGGGATTCAATGCGCTGAATAATGTCGGTTTGTGTATCTGCAGAATCAGTCGCAATCAATTGCTCGCATCGCGGATCTCGCTGCAGAATTAAGGACACGCCGTTACCGAGCTTCTCGTTGCTGAGGTTTCCTTCAATTCTTTGCCCGGCTGACGCTGACTTTACCGTCAGCGCATTGTCGTTGGACAAAGTCGCGTTGCTTGAGGTCAGCGATACATTATGATTGGTTGCAACTGAAAAATTTCGTTCCGTAAACATGGGAAGCGGTAGTGCGGCCCTATCCTTCTGCAAGATTTCTAGTGGAGCTGTCATATCAACAACAAGCTCAGCATCTTTCCCCCAGGATCCTGTCGATGACTGCAGCAACACCCGTCCTGCTCCGGCGGTGGAAACCATGAGAGGTTTGTGTCCCGACCGTGCAGAAGATT
>JAKFUT010000289.1 GCA_021732565.1 Candidatus Obscuribacterales bacterium | reverse complement strand
CATGATGTGTCCATGCCTTTCTGAATGCTTCGGCAAATTCGCTATCATAGTCTCGATGAGTTTTGTCAAGTCGATTTCGCAAAGCACTTGCTCCGGGTCCGTTGAACGCCTCCTGCAGAATGGCAACTGCGGTACTTGGCAAAGCATCGCCTCCATCGGCTTTCATGAGCAACTGAAAAACCACATCCTTCTCGGGTACTCGAGAGGGATCAAGCTCTATTTGTCGCAAGATGTATTGCGAAGCTTCATTGACGGCTGCTGAATTATTTCGGAGGATGTTGCGCAAATCTTTGCGCAGGTTGGCAAGCAATTCTGGATCCTTCGCCAACTGTTCACGTTCGCCGGGACTCATATTAAGCAACGCGTCCATCATGGCCGGTCGGTCCGTCCACCATCCCTGCTGTTCGCGAATAACCCTTATAACCGGGCGCTTGCAATGGACGCGCGCAGACTCGAAGGCTTGCTGCCTGAAATGCTCAAGGGCGTAGTGGTTATAGGGGTTCTCTCCTGCTTCAATGGACTGTAACTCCGCCTCTCTCAGGGGTACAGGTAATCTGTCTATTTTGTTTGCTAACTCCCTGCCATCAAGAAATGCCTTAAGGTGAGTACGGTCCTCGCGGAATTCCTGAAGAAGTTGCACAGATCTGAGTCCACTCAGACTCAATTCGCTAAGTGGCTGCACATCGGTGCTGCCTTCTTTGAACTGCAACGCCTCATAGTTCGATATCGACCTCAGCAAGTGAGGCGGCAGCTCTCCTTTCGTGTAGCGGTGAAAAAGATCTAAATTGAGTCTTTCCGTTTCGTTGAGGTCCTGAAATGATCTCGCCCGAACCAGGAGCTTCAACTCCAAGTCCCGACCTTGAGTAATATTGCCGGCGGTGCTTCGAGCCACCTGAATTTCATCGTAGAGTGCAAGCGAGTCTCTTTCTTTATCACTTAGTCCACGTAGCACTCCTGCCCGTATGTCCGGTGTCCTGGCGCACAACATCGCATGCAGCAGCTCACCTTGCTTGTACTGATCTAGCAAGGTCAAGCGCTGTCTTGAAAGCCAGGCACGATATTTCAGGAGACACTCGGTTTCCGTTTGGGCGAGTTGTTTGTCTTTGAATTTTTCGTAGACTGTCAGTTGATCTTGTTGTTCTCTTGTAAGGCTCGACCTGAAAACGGCATTGGCCTCTTTGCTGAGCTGTTCAAATATGGTCTGCCCGCTTTCTATGAAATGCTGCAGCTTCTCACCTTGCACAATCTGCTTTTGTAAATCTTGATGTGATCTGTCAAGCAAATATTCCTTGAGCGCCGATTGTTCATCGATTGACAGTTTGCTTTCCTTCTGTGCCAGAAATTTCTGCAGGCACTCTTTCTTTTCTCGATCGAGGCTCGATAACAGCTGAGGGTTTGATTTGATCTGCTCATTGATGGTTTGACCGACATCGATTTGAAATTGTAAGAACCTTCCCTGCGAGATATTGTTGTTTAGTGCATGAATTTCCAACAATTTCTCGAACTTTGTCCTCGTCATTCCGGCAGTGCCAGGCAAAAGGCTCCGGAGATCACGGTCCTGAAAGGTCTCGTTCTTGTTCCATGCCGGTCCGCGCAACTTATCTGCATGAACTAGCTTGTCACCAAGTTCCGTCAGAGGATCGCATCTAAGTTCGGTCTTAGCGGCGCCCCTGGCATAGCCGAGATTGTTGGCGATGAACGAAGCGTTCCAGGCACGTATCTCAGGTGAGGAAAAGAGCACTGCAAAACTTTCGAAATCAATTTCATCTATGATTTTCATTTGCACCGTGATGCTGGAATTCCACCCCCAATAGCCTACTTGCTTTCCCGCATCGGAAGTGAGGCGCACACCTACTGCTGCCGCCATTATTTGTTGTCCAAAGAATTCTTTGTGAGCCGCGGTGCCACAGGCCAGGTTACTGCACGTGACCTTGAGTCGATTGAAGCTCTCCAATGCCTCTGCAGCTTCACGCTTCCGGCAAGCAACTTCCATCTCAGCTCTTGGCAGGAGGCTTAGCTGCATGCCATAGCGTAATTGTGCTTTTTCTGCGGCAGTCAAACTCTCAACTAATTCCCGCGCCTTGTCGAGATTGACACCGGTCCACCAGTTATCATCTTGCAACTGTGTCTCTAACTGAAGTTTGCCGTATTTAGCATAGTCGAGAGCGTGTGCCATGATTCGATGCGGATCTGCTGCCGATGTAAACGTGCCATTGTTGTAACGGTACGTTCCGTCTTTCGTTCTAAGGCCTGCAAGAACAAAGGCCTTCTCAAGTTCTTTCTCTCCGTTGTCGCGCATAAATCGTTCGCGCGCGTCCTGGCTAACCCTTGCTGCTATCTGAGCGAACATGTCTAATTTTTCTGTGGCAGGCAGCGACTCACCAAGAACCGACTTTAACATCTTTATTTCGTCATCAACGTTTCGCTCGTTGACACCTTTGCGTAACAGTAGATTCATCATCTCTCGGCCAGGTTCACTCATCATTTTCCAGGCGGGAGATTGTTCCACGTTCGCTAGTTCAGGAGCTGCTATCAAAAGAAGTGCGCGCTGCTTCTCGGTCAGTGGAAATAGTTCTGCTTGGGCGTGTCCCATTAGTTTTCGGGCACGGATGCGCTCAGCCATCGTGACGGGGGCATACGTTGCCATCTCGTTCATATCGCGTTGGATGCGAATAGCTGCTAATTCAGCATTGTGAACGTCTACACTGTGCCCAATTCGATTCAGGTGACTGGTCGCTGGATTGAATGAGCGCTTAGGGCACAACGATCAACCCACGCGAACAGAAGCTTGTCAACAAATTAATAGACTAATTCGCGATGGAGACTCAATCTTGCTTCTTCGTGACTTGAATCAATTGCGGCTTAATCAAATCCTTCAATCGAACTTGCCGCGCGCTGAAATTGGCACACTTGTGCGCCGAGAACTTGAGCTTGCTCGACGAGAAGATCAACGGCGTACTGATGAAGTGGCCCGAGACACGCGAATTTGCAATGACAGCCCTTCTCCAGAGGCCGGTCTCGAGTTCAGCTTCGATCGCAATGGCGAATGCCTTGCGGTGCGCGGAACTCAAGTACCAACAGTGATGGCATCGCGAGACGAAAAGGGAAAGCTGTTTCGCCTGGAGATCTTCAACTCACACGGCGCACCGACACAAACCCTGGAAAAATGTGATGGTACCTGGAAGCGCAACGGAAAAGCAATAGAAGGGCAAGTAGAATTGCGCCCTACGGGCGAGATAATTCAGTTTGTCGATAAAGAAAGACCTCTTTATGTTCGGCGACCGGACGGCAGCGAAATACTACAAGTCGAAGAATCGAGTGATATAACCAGCCCCTCTTACCGATACATTCTTTCACGCCCGTACGGGTGGATCACCGAATATCACTACAGAAAAGGTGTTGCAGCCACCACTGATACACTAGAGGTTGTGAAGCAGGGGCAAAGAAACATCGATGGTTCTCTCAGAACAGATATGGTCATCCGGCGCATGCCGCCCTCCTTTTCCGGCACCGACAGAACCTCAATTTGGACGTATACCGACCATCCAGATATTCGTTCTGGCAAATCTCCACAAGGGCTTACCTGGCGGGGGACAATTGAATTTGATCCGGCCAATGGACGGCAAACCCGAGTCGGGTGCGTTCAAGGTAAAGACAAGATTGCGAAAGAATCCATCACTGGTGACGGCTGGCGGAGAGGGGGTGATGAGCCCTTCTTTACCAAAGTGGACGTATCAGGTACACGCATTCAAAAATCGCTATCAGGACAGATCGAGAATGTGTTTGATCGCCAGGGCAACACGTTCGCCATTCAATACAAGAACGGCAAGCCGTGCGAGCTGACAATTACCGGGCAAGCCGGCGTTGCGGGAAACGAGCAGCTTAGAGAACGACTTTATTCTGAAAATGGCACTTCATGGATTCGCGATTACTACGACCCCAAAATCGGGCGATGGCAGAAAGAAAGTTTCACCGGTGAAGTGACAACGTCTTCGACCGGGGCAATCTTGATTTCACGTCAAGACGGAAAACATTGTTTGTTCAATGTAGACGGAACTCGCGTTTTTACCGACAAGTTAGCCAACAAACTTACGATCATTCAAACAGACAAACAACATATCGATGTCTTGCTCGACCAACAAGGTCACCCGATAAAAATAGCTAGAGTCGGCGGTAGATATGCCGCTACGGATGACGGTATCAATTGGTTTGACTATACTGAGGCCGGAACAAAAATAGATAGCAGCCAACGCAAGCAAATCGTTCGCATCGAAAGAAGTTCAGGCAGCCTGCAATACCAGAAGGCTGATGGTTCGATAACAGTCGAGGGCGCTGACGGAAGCCGGCAAATTCTACAAATGCAAAACGGCAGGCTTGTCATCACTGACGCGGTAACGATACAGGGAGAACGCATTGGCATTAAATACAAGGACGGCAATCTTGAGCAAACCGAGATCACGTCTGCAGATAAGTCGGTGCTGCGATACGACGGTGACAATCGCCTGATTTACATGAAGGACGTTAAGGGATCTGTTATCTCGATTGAATGGGATAAAAGCTCTTCTCCAGCTTCAGTAGCTTCTTACACGGATGAGTCGGGTAAGTGGAGCAAGAAGGGCCACGGCGCTCGAGTCTTTTTTGAGAACGAGCATAGAATTAAGCGCTTTGAGCAGGTTTACGTCAACGGTGAAGGCCGATTCGAGAGAATCTATGAACACGCTCCGGTTGTGATCGGGCTTCCAAGCCAGTCTTTGAGGGAGCTGCGCGGCATTGATGGAAACCTGGTGGTCATTCTCAATGACGGTGGAATTGCCATTCGCAACAAAGACGGCTATCTCTTGCGCAGCGTTTCTCCCAGCGGAACGGTTCGACAATTTTCCTGGGGCAAAGACGATAAATTTCAGCAGCATCAACTGGAGAAAATGATTGTCGGAGAAGGCGAAGAACAAATTGAATGGAAGAAGGAACCAAAAACTGAGTCTTCAGGAACCGAAGCGGTTGGAACTCTCCCAACCTGGCGGTGCACCGGCGGTCCTCTCCACGGAAAGAGCATCCCCGGCTCATTTCGTGTCGATCCTGTAACAGCCGCCATGCTTTTTTCGAATGTAAATTTTGAGAAAGAAAGATTTGTACTCAGTTCCTCCACGTGGGTTTCTTTCGATAACGGCGCCGCCTTAAGAGCGCGCGCCGACCAACTCAAGAAAGATACCGAATGGTCAAGAATATTTTACCCGCCCTGGTGCAACAGCCGCGCGACGGAGCTGGCGACCAAACTCGAGGGATTCTCCGGAGATGAAGTTCTTGTACTGAAGAGCTATCTGAAGGACACGCGCGACATAGACATTAGCAAGTACGTTGCTGACTGGTACAGTCCTGGTTCTGAAATGGAAACCTTTCAATTTGAGGCTCAGTCAGGTTCAGCTTTACCGCCCACTCAGGGTGTCTCACAATTAGACGATTGATTAAACCCTTGAGTTGCTCATCCTCTCGAATCGCTGCGGCCAGAAGGCTGAAGTCTTGTGACCCGGTTTTATAGGATTCCAATACCTGCAGCGCGAGCATGTCGCCGTTTCTGCGCCGCTGCATTAGTTCGTTAAGAATCTCTATGCCAGCTTTAAGGTTACCTTTTTCCAGAACATCGGCCAATCTTAGACAACACGTGGCCGTCTCCAACTCCATTCTTGCTGTGTCGTACGGTTCGTTAACGGATTTGGTTTTTGACGCCCGAATATTGGCATAGCTCTCCTGTCTGAACTGAGGGGCCAACAAGCTCCTCAGAAACTCTTTTTCTAACCGGTCGCGTCGCGCTTCGAGGGGGGTGCGATGCCGCTCAATTTCGACCGGCCACCGAACGGATGATTCAGCGACGAGCGAAATGTCGCTATCGTTTCCGGTCTCTGCGCAAGCTGTACCCTCCCACCCGCTTATATCAGTAGACACCGTCTGAGCTGTATTCTGCTCGAATTCGACAAACGGTACACGGTCTTTGGAGATAGTTAGTTTAGAATGCCGATAAGCCTCCGAATCCTGCTGGTCACACCCCGTTACATCGAACTCCACCAATTCTTCCGCCCCAAATCCGTTGTCAAATTCCGATTCACCTTCGTTCATTCTCACCCTCTGATATTGCTTGAGGCAACAATAAGGGGCCAATATAAATCGAGCCTAAATCCGCCCTGAACTGAACTGGACCGGGCCTATGGCTGCTGTTCCCTAACTCAAGCCTGAACAGAGAAATCCCGGATTATCTCCTTGGCCCCGAATCATGAAAACAGCCTGGCAGCCTCGGTTCGTCAGCTCTTAGCGGGCAGACGGTTGATAAGGTCAGCAAGAAGTGCCCCTTTTTATTCCATCTTGCCTGATTTGCGCCGATATAAATTGGCGACGAATGTTTAGCCGGTGTCTTATCTCAGCTTGCGGGTCAATGAAATTCCTGGATTCGTCGCAGAAAATACTCTTTGAAGAAATTACGCGCGGAAATCCATGCGGCCGGGTCGGCGACCGCGATACTTAGCAAGTTGGCTGCAATTCGCGCGTAGTTTCGGGATCTTGGTCCAGGTGACCGGCCAGGGCGCTTTCCATCAATTTTTTCACTTCCGACATGAAGTGTGCGGCTCGCTCGATGTTCATTACTCTCGTGTCTACAGAAAGGCTTAGCGTCATTGTGGGAACGGCTACGACTTTTCCATCGATTGCAGCCGGTCGCAGTTCAACTGCTCCGACTCCGAATATGCAAGTGCTGACACAAGGACCTGCCAGCGAGCGCAAACCGAATTTGCCCAGTGTGCTCAAGCCGAATGTTGCCGGATTGATAGTCGTGCGAAGCAAGGGAATCCGTAACGCAAACCAGAGACCGATCTGCCTGAACAACCACGGAACCCGGCTGAGCAAGCATTCTCGCCGCAACTGCGGTACCGCCTCTATATCATTCTCGGCAAACGCCTTTATTTCCTTGGCTATTTGCTGCAAAGGTTTGGTATGGGGCTGATGTATTACCCCGAAAAAAACAGCTGGCTGGTTATCCACCAACCTTTCTACAGTGAAGCCTGCAATTGGGTGAGGAAGGGTTATGAATCTTCCAGAGGGCAAACTCAGTGTTCGACTTCGTGGATGAAAAAGTTGAGCAATAGCGATGGACTTGAGCAGTAAGGCTGTGACAGTTACGCGGAATCCATTTGCTAACAAGCGTACCCGTAGTGCTTCCGCTTCCTCCATGTTCACATCGCAAAAAAGATAAGCCGGTATAGTTGGTTTGGCAACGATGGAGATCAGATCGAGCACATTTCGTCTAGACGTTGGTAGCTTAGACAGCGTAAAACCGGGAACTGTATTCATTTACCTTACCTGTGTTCTGGTCAGCCTCCCCCGGATTCTGAACTGCGTTCTGTATGTGCAGTTGTGCTCCCGTGCGGCTGGCGGCCGCAGAGCGGGTTGGGACGAGCTTCACCTCAGCTGTAGCTGCCTCTGCGGTAGCACTCAGTGGTTTGCAATCTCGTTAAAAAACAGATATTCTGCGTTCTCGTGGGCGACAACAAACAATCACCGTCTGAAACCACCTCTGTCTCGGGTTACCGGACTGGGCGTAAATAGCGGCGATTCAAAAGGATCTCAAGCCTGACTGAGGCACACTTCTACAAATTCCTAATTGTGTTTGATCATATCACTTTGATTCTTGGTTAGTCGTTCATAAAATCGAGGTTGACACAATTGTTCCGTTTGGCGGTGTGAAAGGAGAGTATTAAGTATCATGACCTGTGTCGGTATCAGTATCGATGCGGATTGAAGGGAACCTTCGGCTAAAATCTGAGACAGCAGAAGATTGATTGGCTTAGTGATCTGATGGTAGCGAATATGGTGACGAACTCCTGGTATCGTTCGGCTCCCACTATAGATGACCGTCGCTACAGAGACTATTGAACACCTTCCGTTGCTGTGGCTTAGTTTGAGTTTGTGAATTTTGAGGCGTCAAGCAGGGTAACAGCTCAAATGAAACCAAGTGAGCTCATCTCTGGCCGAACATCGTGATGAATTCGCAACGTGGTCTAAACCTTTATTATTCTTCTTTCGTTGACAACCTGAGCGTATCCGGTGATCGCTTCCTGTCCGTGCCCGGCGGATGCCACCAATTGTCCGTTTTAGGACATATACTCGAAATAGACAAGGCTACTTCGTTCTAACCTCGTCTGGTTGTTAGACAAAGAGAGGTTAGGTTATGACGCGACACCTGCCGGTGCTGACGCCGGGTGAAATCAGCCAACTGCCTGAGCGCGAGAAAATGTTCATCAGCTATTGGCTTCAGAAAAATGTCTCTCATTTTGATTTGATTGTAACCGATACCGAGCTAATTGGCTTAGTTAAGTCGGGCTGGGTTTCTCAAGCGACTGGCGGAGCAGCGGGACTCAAGCATTACAAATTTGATGCTATGAAATGGCAGCAGCTGCAGCACATTCGTGAACAATTTTTGGGCGGTATCAACGGCACCGACCTCAGCAGG
>JAKFUT010000284.1 GCA_021732565.1 Candidatus Obscuribacterales bacterium | reverse complement strand
CTTGACCATAACAGACACTCCATCGTAGTTGGCTGTGTATCGGCAATATGCAGAAGAGGCAGCAGTTTTTGAACACATCATTCGGCACCGCTAATGGTCTGCCCCGATGGTAGTGACCCGCAGCGCAACCCGGGTCACATCAGTGCAACAACAATTGAGCCACGTTTTTCCGGCGATCTTACACATGCTAAGAGACCGGGGATTGACGCGGCCCGTGTCACCTTCTTTTTGAAAATTAGACTCTTATCGATTTCCCCTCGGCTGTGAACGTGTAGTCTTGGCCCTTATGCGAATCGTAATGTAGATTACCTTTTGAGTCGACTTTGAAATCGCCGTGCCAATCTAAATTACGGTCCGCATTGTGCCACACGACTTCGCCTTTTTTGTCGGTGGTCCGTTCCCAGTGCCCAAGTACTCCATCGATCCGATTGAGCTTACCATCCTGATCATAACCAAAGTCACGGTTTACCTTCTCGCCTTTTTCGACGTTAACGTCTACTGTGGTTTCTACAACTCTTCCGCCAGCATCGTACCAGGTGGCGCCATTTCGATCCCCACCGCGATTCTCGACCCTGATCCTGCTTCCATCTTTGTAGGTAACATCTTCCGCGATGTACTTGCCCGTCTTGGGATCGTAATCGGTTCGGCCCGAGTAATGGTCTTCAGTTTGAATGGTTCGGCTCACTTTGTTGCCGCTGGCATCATCGTAAGAGTTTTCCTCAACTGAGGCTGCTCGAGTTCCTGCGGCTGGATCTCTATCTGTCACTTTCTTCAGATTGTTACTATCATAGAACTCAAGCTTCGGCAGCTCATCCGCCTTCTGTTCATTTTGGTCTGCCTTGATTTTGTCAGCAACCGCTTGCCTGTCCGGTTTCGGCATAGCGTGAAGTTCTTTGGCGACTTCAGTCGGATTCTCTTCGGCTTTATTTTCAAGTTCTCTGGCTTTTTCGGCTATTTCTGTCTTATTCATTTGCTCAACTCCAATTGTGTGTGGTTCTGTCGGGTTCGTAACCCCCTGACAGTCACAGACTTTATAGAGAACTTGTAACCAAGTTGTTTATCGGTAGATTCGATTACAGGAAGCACTGCTCATATGCCGCGTGCGCAACCCGGAGTGGACATCTCCCGGCGCCTGCCGGTTAACGGGCGAAAGAAAGCGCTTTCAGGCATCCCGCTGGCTTTCTCGGTCTAGACACAGCCCAGCTCCACAAGCAAGCAGGGCCCGCCGTGGATGACATTTATACCTGCCGCCTCTGCTGACTGCACTGCTTTTCTACTTTCGGCGCCCGGCTGCATCCAGATATTTTTGACACCACATGCGATGGCATCCTCCACCACCTGCTCCGTCACTGCCGGCGGTGTAATGATCGAAACGGACTCAACTGGCTCCGGCAAGGAAGCTAGAGTGGGATAGGCTTTCTCGCCCAACACACTGTCAACATTAGGATTCACGGGATAGGCTTTCATGCCATTCTGAATGTAACAACGAAAACACTTATAACCAAATTTATAAGTCACTTCGCTCGCCCCTACTACCGCAAAGGCCGGAGCTTTGAGGAACGTTTCTATGTTACGGCGCGCTTCAAACATTAAGCACATCCTCTCTTTGAAAGCAAGACTTCAGGCACACGCTGTTAAAGCGAATCGTCTTTCATTATCGCGGTACTGCCGCCCGGGCGCACTGCAAATCAGCTGCGAGTAGCAAATCGACATGACGGTCATCGGTACCTGTAGTTCCGCTTTCATCTTGATGCTTGGAATCCTTTCAAATTCTCAATCTCCTAGAACGGAGATTACGTATTGACTCTTGTTGACTTCCCCCTTAATGTTCACATATATGGGGAGAGATTTTCTCCCACTGATTCTACTTCCATTCCCGCAGCCGCTTCATGACAAGTTCTCAAAGCGTAATTCAGCCTCGCCGCGCCCCCATTCGTCCGGGTGCGCTTATCCTCGCGTTCGCCATTGCGGTGTGCGCGGCCATACCAGTTTGGCTGTGGCAGAGCGGCTTGTTTGGCACGCTGGAAGTAGACAAACTCTTCTCTAAACCAAAACCCACGTCATCATCTTCCGTCCCTGTCAGCAAGGCTGTGATACCACCGGCAGAGCCTGAGACCCGGTCTGTCAAATCGCCTCCAGTGTCCGATTCGGTAGCGTGGGTGAACGCTTTAGACAACGCTTCTAAAGATCTTTCCGCTCAAATCGAGCGATCGCCGCGCGATCCCTCTTTGCAAAATCGGCAGGGTCTAATTTACCTCAGCCTCGGTGATCTCGCCGGATCTGAACAGTGCTTCTCCAATGCAGTCAATCTATGTCGCAGCGGTCTGTCTGACTGTGCTACCCGAATGGAACGACAGCGCTCGGCCGGTAATATGCAAGATGCATCGAGAGAACTCTTAGTTGCCTCGCAACTTACCGTCGAGCTCTCTGCTGCTCACTCGCATCTTGCGCGGATCTTCGAACAGAAAGGTGATCGCCAGCGCGTACTAGCGGAGCTTGAGCAGCTCAACCGAGATAGTTCGTTCTTTAGCGGGTTCGCGCTGGGGGGCGGTCGCTTGCAGACTACAGACGGGCGCCTGAGCCCGCTGGAAGCCCAATCGTTGGCACGAGCTGAAACATTGCTACGTTCAGACCAGGTGGGGGAAGCTGTAGCCGAGTTCAAGCGGTTGGCCACCATGAATCCGAAATTGGCCATCCCCCATGAGCGCATTGGGATAATTAGTGCGATGGCAAATGATCTTCCTACCGCCGTCCAGGAATGGGAAATCGCCGCACACATTGATCCAGGGTCCGCTTCGGTGCAAAACAATCTCGGTTTGGCGTATCAACAATTGGACCGATCCGACGACGCCCGGCAGGCTTTCCAGAGGGCTGTAGACCTTGATCCGGCTTCCGAAGAGGCTTCGTTGAATCTATCCAATTTACTCTCCACAGATGGAGACGTAGATGGTGCAATGCGAGTGTTAACCGTTGCCACTGAAAAAGTGCCAGGCTCGGCACGTGCCCATAACAACCTGGGCTCTTTGCAATCGCTCGCCGGCAACTATCAAGAGGCGATCAGCTCGTATCATAAAGCGTTGTCTATTGATCCCGACATGGCTTCCGCCCATTACGGTATGGGGGTGGCCCTACTGAAGACGCATTGCTATCTGCCGGCAATCAAACAGCTGAAGCAGGCTTTAGCCTTAAATCCGAAGATGCAAGAAGCTCAAACACGAATCGAAGAAGCTTACAGGCTGGCCGGCCGCAACGGAAGAAGTTAAACTAAGACTCGACGAAGCTCTCGGTTTGGTTTCCCCCAGTGAATTACCAGACAATTATTCTCATCGGTCCCCCCGGCTCCGGTAAATCAGCCGTTGCCCTGATTCTGTCCGACAGGTTGGGTTACTGCCCGATTGATACCGATGCAGAGGTTGTCGCGAGGGCAAAGATGCCAATCGACGTCATCTTTGCTACGTTGGGCGAACCTTATTTTCGCGATTTGGAAACTTCCGTCGTTTCTGACATAGTAGAGCGACGCAGGACCATCCACTGCGGCCTGGTTGTATCCTGTGGGGGAGGTTTGCCTGTCCGAGAGAAAAATTATCAGATGTTAGAGAGCATAGGCACCATCGTTTGCCTTCATGCCACAGCCGAAAAACTATTGGCGCGGGTACTTTGCGGAGAGACGAGACCACTTTTGCAGAGCGAGTCCGGTGAAAAAACCGAAGCTCGAATCACCAGTCTCCTGTCGCAAAGAGCAACCACGTACCACCGTCCTCGTTATAGAATTGACACCACCGAAATCTCGCCGTCTGAGGTATGCGACCAAATTATTAGTTTGTTGAGTTTGGTTTGACATGAATCGCGTCCGGGGTAAAGATCATATGCTCGCGGGCCAGGAGGAAAAACACGTTGACCGTTTCTCAAGAAGAGTTGATGTTCTTGCAGTCGCAGTTAGAGGGGCTTGAGTCCATCTTTCTGGAACTGATTCCGTTTGGTGTCGAGCTAAAGCGACAACACGTTCAGGATTACTATGAAAAGCGGTTCGACCAGGCGACCCGACCGGTTGCCAATGTGGCTGAGAATGAGCTCAAGAGGCAATTCAACACCAAAGCAAACAATGTTCGTAACCTTGTGGACAGCGCCGAGTCACTTGGCGACGCGGGCAACAAGCTAAACCTGATTCGAGCAGCTGCAACTTTACCGGACGAACGCACCCGGCCCTTGAAGGGTAATCTCGGAACCGTTTGTCAGAAGCTCCTTTACGACAACTCCCTGGACCAGCAGACCCTGGCCCAAGCGATGGCAGGTGGTGATCTCGGACACGTTGAAGCTCGTGTGTTGCTCGGTTCTTTGATGTTTTTGATTGTCGATGAGCTCGACTGTGCAGGACAGAAAATTCAAGTGCGCGACCTGCTTGGAAAATTGATACAGTTTATCGGTCAGAGAGGAATACTTGCTCGCAACGATCCGTTTTTGATCGAAGCGCAATGTTCCCTGGAAGCGATGGCCGAGGACAGTTAATCCGGGAGCCAGGATCATGCTTCCCGATGCAACTGGAGGAACCAATCTGTTGAAGCTAATGGTGCTTCACGGGCCCAATTTGAATATGCTCGGCAAGCGCGAGCCGTCTGTCTACGGAAATGTCACCCTCGACTCCATCAATGAAAACCTGAGGGCTCTGGCAGAAGAGCTTCGGGTTGAACTGAGCATTACGCAGTCTAATCATGAAGGCGAGTTGATTACTTTGATTCAGGAAGCACCTGATCGTGGAGTATCAGGTGTATTAATCAATCCGGCCGCATATGGTCATACCTCGGTAGCCCTGAGAGATGCTCTGCTGGCGGTGGGGTTGCCGTTTGTGGAAGTGCATTTATCCAACATTCATTCGCGCGAACCTTTTCGCCATCAAACCTATCTGGCTGGTATCGCATCTGGTATCGTAATCGGGTTCGGCGCGAACAGCTACCTGCTCGGTCTTCGCGGACTGGTTGAGAAGCTGCGCTCCGGCGCATGAGACGCCACCTGTATCGACCTTTGAGATCGACAACCTTTGTAGTTTCTGAGGGATTCCCTTTATCGCGTTGTGGACTGGCCCGTCACATGCCAGCGCTCCATTGATTGAAGCAATGCTCAGGTTCCAACCGTAACCATGGTTGCTTGAAGTCGCCATCGCGCTGAACATTCACATTCAAAGAACTCCTCAGTGTCGACCGTTCTCAGTACCGTTCTCAGTAAACATCCTTGATTGCGGCAGTCACTGATTTGGCTCTATCAGGAGGTGAACATCGGCTGAATTCGGCTGCCCGCTGGTAAGTCTGTCACCGAATCAGCTCGCCCCCTATTTGTAAAATTACCTGCCACGCAAATTTCACAATATCCACAGAGACTGTAAACGTCCTGAATTCTGGAATTCATCCGAAGTGAGTTGTAAGAAAAGTTGCCTGTATGGCAGATTTCTATAAGGTGGCCGATAGCCGTGGTCCGCCAGTTGCTCCCGGCGAAAGACATGAAGCTGTGCGAGGCTTTCACATTTGTAGTACAAAGGAAATGGGCACAATGTGTCTATTCGTGGAACACGACATGCAATCAACCAGACTTTTAAAATTCGCCCCCTACATTCTCTCTTTGCTGATAGTTCTTACGCGAACTGGTGCCCCTGTTATATGGTTGCTTGTGCTCTTCTTCGCGTTTCTGGGACTGGTTCGCAAATCCGATCTTCGTCGCAATCCCGTTTATCAGCGGCTCCAGGGGCTGGTGGCGCAGCCTCGTGTGTTGGAATCCATACCGATCATCATAGTCGGATGCCTCCTCTCATGCTCGCTGAACCTGTTCGGAAATTTTTTCTCAATTGCTTCCCCGGACGTGGCAGCATGGGAATCAGACCTCCACCGCTCAAAATTGTTCGGTTCGCTCGGTTTAGTTTGTGCAGTATTGCTTCCCTACTCGGTATCGCTGGCAATTGCTCTATTCCTGGAACGGGTGATGCCTCCGGATGGATCGAGGCGACAGAAATGGATCAACAACACACTGACATTGCATATGTTGGCATTTTCCACGCTCATCGGGTTTGTCTGCTTCCTGCCGCACAGCCCTGTTGAATGGATTGCCAACTGGTCCGTGTCGAGCGGGCTGGACGCAAACCTTGGAGCAGATAAATACGGCGGACCAACTCCACAATTCAATACTGGTCAACCTCTCCACAGCACGGAGCCATCCTCAGGACAATCTTTTATCAAACCTCGAATCATTATTCATCCTGATGGACACACCGCAACGACTAAGGCTCCGGTAGAGAGCTATATAAACCTTGTCAAAATTTCCTTCTTCTTGCTATTGAACTTTCTGTTTCTTCCGTTTGGTTTCAAGATCGCATCATTGCTCACTGCATTCCAGCGAAGGCTCTCGGTTACATCAGCCGGAGAAGCGTTTCTTGAGGCTTTTCGCAAACCAGTCGCTGCGGTCGCCGTGCGCTATAAGCATCCACTGATTACAAACAGTATCAAAACGGTGTGGTGGTTTGGACTTTGTTATGCAGGTTTGTTTGCTTTGATTGGATTTTCCGGAGGGCCCCTGGGTACAACCATCAGCAATTGGCTCAGCGCATGCATGATGGATGCGAACCTCGGCGTTTATACGGGACTTATACCGATTGAAGGAGGTGGAGGGCAACTCTTCTATCATAAAATGAAGAGCGTTGAAGATGCACCGCAACTGCGAATGTTTCTCGCTTCTATCGTGGCGCTGTACGGCGCTGGTCCATTGGCGGTAACAGCGTGCATCTTCTTGCCCTATGCAAAATCCAGACGAATTCAGCTCGATCGTGACGGGGTGATATTTCCCTTGCAACTTGGATTCTTCGGTTCAGCGTTCAGGCTGTGGTCCGACTTGCAGAGCGTGGATTTACTTCCCGCCCGCGCAGGGACTCCGCTTCTAAAGCGCACAATTGTGCTTCGCTTCCTCAGCGGCTCCCGGTACAAACTAGCGGTAAGTTGTTGCTCTGTAAATGAACTGGATCGCTTACTTTCTTCTATAGATGAAAATGCTGAGAATTGCACAGTTTCACTGGAAGTTCTTCAATTGCGAAGTGAACTGGCCGACAGTCTTTCTAAGGCAGTTGTTCCCGCCAAAGACGAATACGGCGGGCTAGATGCAACTTCGTTTTCATCGACAATATTTGTACCCCACGCCACAGACACAACCATCGACGAGGGAAAGATTCGCATTGTGAAGCAGATTGCCAGCAAGCCGCTGTGTGCCGTTTACTTAGCACGCGACGAACGAGGGAAACTGGTAGTAGTCAAACAATTCTATCTGGCGGAGGATAATGTTGAAACCAGAGAAATGCGAAAGATTTTCGAGCGCGAGTACGAACTACTGGCCCGTCTCAATCATCAGTGCATGGCCAGAGTTCTAAAAGTTTTTGCCGATGGTCCATCAAGCTATCTGATAATCGAGAACATCCGAGGCACCGACTTGAGAAAGCATGTCGTCGAGCATGGTGCACGTTCGGAAACCCTTGTGCGAAATTGGGCAACGCAGCTTTGCGAACTTATGATTGAGTTGCACAAGAAAGATCCACCTATCTTACATCGAGATCTTACTCCAGACAATATTATGCTCAACGAGGCCGGAAAAGTGGTGTTGATTGACTTCGGAGCCGCACATCAATTCCTGGAGAGCGTTACAGGCACGGTCATTGGAAAGAAGTGTTATGTTGCGCCCGAGCAATTACGCGGGTATGCCTCCCCGCGCAGTGATATCTACAGCTTCGGTTGCACCATCTATTTTTTGCTTACCGGGAAGGACCCCGTTGCGTTGAAGCAATGTGACCTTTCGAATTTCCAGAACCTCTCGCCAATGATGCATGACCTCGTTCAACAATGTACACAATTTGAAGAAGAGGAGCGGCCGCAATCATTTGAACAAATCAGAGCTCGATTAACCAAAGACTCTGTTCCGAAGGTAGCATCCACCGCGCTGGAGAGTGAAACAGTTGAGACAAACCAGACCGCCGCGACATCGTTTCAAGACCTTGGCACGGCTGCTTCTGATAACGCTTCCCTCGGACACGTCGCACCGGTTCCTCCTTGCACTGTTGAAGAAGACTCTTCAGCCAGTGACGAGGGAATGGTAATTCGATTAGAACCTCTCTCTGCGTCCATCGTGTCAAATCCGTCTGAAGATTCAGAAGCCGGCGCAGAGCTGCTAATGAAGTGTTCCACGAAAGAGGAGCACATGGCATGACAGAGGAGCTTGAATCGACTTCGGTACAGAGTAAAGTTTCGGCGGGCTCCGACTTGCCAGTGGTAGCACCAGGGACAGTACATAATACTTCGCAAGATAACGCTTCGGAACTGCCAGGTGTCGATTTGCCATTGAAGGCCACAGCCCCTATCCAGGATACTTCGCAGGATATCGCATCGGGATTACCGAGTGTCGATTTGCCGCCTCCAGCAACAAGCGCCACTCAGATTATCTCGCAGGATAACGCTTCGGAACTGTTGCACCCCGA
>JAKFUT010000091.1 GCA_021732565.1 Candidatus Obscuribacterales bacterium | reverse complement strand
CCCCAGACTATGCCGGTATCCATGCCAACCCAATTACCGTCGGATTGTTGGCCCATGGCAATGAGAACATCCGGAGCGCACTTTAGCCGAAAATAGGTCCATTCGTGAACAGCAAGAGGCGCTTTGGCGATCGATACCTGAAAACGTCTGAGGTACGGAATTTCATGGCGATAGTCCTGCATCTGCGAATACATCGATGGGATCGGCAGAAGCGGCTCTACTCAAAGCAAATGAATGCATTCGCCAGAGGAACTTTAAAGAAGCCAAGACTTTATTTCAAGAAGCAATTAAGCAATCGCAGAGCAACCCGGCACAAGCTCTTGTATGTCTTCGAGCAAAACATGGAGCAAGGAGCACAGCTTCTTGAAAAAGTCGCAAGTGCTGTTCCTGACTATGCTTCATGTGGCTATCATGCTGCTTTCTTTTTTCCTTTGCAAATGAAAGCCGAGGAGTACTTCTATTCCGGGCAGTACAAGCGCGCCAAGACGTTATTTGAAACTGAATTGAATTTTGTACGATTTGATCCTACCGCTGAGGGATACATGCAGTCAGATGAAGCATACGCTAACTTCTATCTGGACAAAATTGCTCACATCGAGCAAGCGCAATCGGTCTTGCCGAACGGCAGTGTTTCTGGTGCATTAGGAACGCCAGGGTTTGCAAATACCTGCGCCATTCCACATGCGCCGGTTAGGCGAAGGAGGTTGTAGGCATAAACATCTGTGCGATAACTATGACGAACCGGATAATGTTCTTGACCGAACCAACCGTTGGAGAGGAGCAACTTTTTTGCGGATCAGGTTTCAATGTCAGGACTGTCCGGGGGCATCAGCCTTCCAACTGTTTGCAGTTCCGCTCATACACCACTGGCGAGCTAACCGTTACGCTGTGCGTCGGTTGATGGCAATCCAGGTCTGACCAACCGGGTTCAACGCTGCACATTTGATTGCGTCCTTTATTTTTTGCCAGATACAAGCCTTGATCCGCCCGTTCAACAATTTGCTCTGCGAACTCATCCTCGTCGCGAGCGGTACCGATTCCGAGGGATACCGTAACCGCGGGCAGAGGGGCTCCAAGGCTATCGGTGAGTTCCATGCATTCGCAAGCTTTGCGAATGCGTTCCGCAACTACCTGGCTGGCTTCCAAGTTGGACTGCGGTAAGCAAATAATGAACTCCTCTCCACCCCATCGCGCCGGCACATCGGAAAGCCGTATCTGCAACTTCAGCATTGCGGCAACACTGTAGATTACCTGGTCACCAACTGCGTGACCAAACGTGTCGTTGAACTTTTTAAAGTGATCTATGTCGAGCAAAATTATACAGATGGGAATTTGATATCGCTTATAGGACGAAAAATTCTGGATGAGGAATTCTTCAAAGGCACGCCTGTTGTAGAGCCCGCTCAAGGCATCGGTCCGCGCAGCTACACTTGCCGCATCATATAATTTCAGTAGCTCTTCGGCTTGCCGGGCTCTTTTGTCCAGTTGAAGCACCAAATCTTCATTTATGTGACTCAATCTCTGACGTTCTTCCAGTCCGACAGCCATGCGATTGAACCGCGACGCAATGGCACCGAAATCATCAAACGATTCAATCGGCAGGCGTTTTTGCAAATCGCCCGAACAAATCGCCCTCAACGATCTCAACAAACTATTGATAGGATGATCAATTTGCTTACCAACATATACCGCCACCGTCACAAGCATCAGCAAAGATACACAGAGCGAGAAAAACTCGATCTGTGCCAGTTTGGAGAGTGTTTGTTCTGAGGCGCCGCTGCTCTTAACGGCCTGGTACACAAGTAACGCGAACATGACAATGGAATACGGACCGATGAGAAAGAAGCTCATCGTCAGGCGCTTTCTCACTGTAAGTGCGGTTCTCGACGATTGCCACTGCTCAGCATCTTGATCAGCAAGATACGGCACATACGGACGAAGAGCGATGTCGAAGCCAAGCATAATGGCTAACAGGCAGAAAGGCCATACGGCTATCATTACGACAATCAGTCGGTACCACGAAACACCATGCTCATCGAAAACCGACAACCCAAACTGAAGTGCTATCGGTAAAATAATCGTCCAGATGACGGCACTGAACAGTCCGGCCAACCAGGGAATTCGGAGCATGACCAGCCGGGCACGTACAATTTTCTCAGGAGTCCACTCATCGAACGGTAGATCAATCAGACTGAGGAAATCTCGATTCACATGCTTGAAAATTAGGCGGGCTAAAAAAATTATGAACGGGTTGAGAATTAGAAGAAAACCAATGCACAGTAAGCTAGCCTTCGGTGACCAGCTCTCGCTCGCCACCATGTAGCCGGCAAAAACAACCACGGCAACAGACAGATTAACACCGGCGCCGGTATTGCGGAGCCGCCGCAGCAATTCGACAGTACCGCCGGCGATTTTGGTCGGTTGATTCTTATTTGCACCTTCATCCATAATTGAGCTGCATCTCGAGCATAGATTTCTTCCGTTTTGTACCCGGGAGCTGCTGCCCCCGAATCGTGAAAGTCTGGAAATCTAAAGATACCCCCCTCCAAGTGTCTGAGGAAATGACCTTCTTCCAGATTTGATTCTGGTTCATGTAAATTCTCCAAAGACTTGTTTTTGTGAGGACTGCTATTGGTATATTGTTCATTCTGCGGATCTCTGTGATTTCAAACGGCATGCACTGCAGGAGATCGAGAAGTTCCTTGCACAAAAGACGAAACGCTCAGACACTGGCCCCGGCCAGAACATCGAAAATGGTCAGGCAGACTTCGAGTTTCTTCGGACAACCAGTGCGCAAGCATTACGTACTACTTAAGAGGGTCACAAGCTCGGGCAATGCTTCTTCCGCTCGAACGCAAATTGTAGAAACGGCCACATGTGGTGCCTCCCCGGACGGATCAATTGAGAAAACCCGACCGTTGCGAGCCAGTGTGCTGTGTAAAATCATATCGGTTATTCCGACAGAAAAAGACGTCCCAATGAATAGGGTTACGCCAGGGCGTTTTAGAGCTCGCAATACCCTGTCTATCTGATAGTCATTGTGTTGATCGTAGCGCTCGTCAAACCAGAGCACATGTTGTCGCACGAGAGAAGCGCAACGGGGACATCGGGGTAGGTTGTTCGCAACGGGATCTTCGAGAAACTGTGTGATGTCGATGGCATCTCGGGCAATCGATCCTTTTGGTGCCGCTAACTCGCACTTGCCTTCATTGTCACAGCGAACGCGATCAGCGCTTCCGTGGACCTTTACCATTTCCTTCGATCCCGCTTGTTCATGCAAGCAATCGACATTTTGCGTAACGAGCAGAAACCCTCCACCGCGTGCCTTTTGCCAATTCTCCAGTTGTGTTAGAGCAAAGTGCCCGCCATTGGGTTGCTTATCACGGAGCGTGTCGAAGCGCGAAAGATACCAGCTCCAGGAGGCGGCTGGATCTGTGGCGAAGTATCTGTAAGTGCCCAGCTCCGTTACATCCTTGGACCAAACTGCCCCGGGATCGGTCCCTCGGAAAGTGGGAATACCCGATGCGAGACTGATACCGGCTCCGGTGACGGCTATCAGCATTCGACCGGGAGGAATCGCTCTTATGGCGGAAGCTAAATCGCCTAGATTTGAACCGGACATCAATTACCTCTCTGCAGAACATTCTCCCGAAATCTTATTGTTATACACCGCGCCGGACTTTTGAAGCCGACCTCTGATCAAAGTTTTCATTGTAATCGGGGATCGCCGTGTCGTTCTGTTCTCCCGACTTCTCATTCTCGCGCATCCACGGGTATACGTGTCGTTGATCAGTCTCTGTTAAGGAAATCCTGGCTCAGGAGCCAAGCACTAATTGCTCGCCTCTGGTTAGTGGAGCAATTGGATAGCCCTTCGTAAAATACCTTAGAGCCCCGCATTGATGGCCTGATTTGGTGGCTACTCGTGGAATAGTGGGGTCATGAAAGTAAAACCATATGTTCGATCTATTCATTTGAAGGAAGGATTCGACAAGTGGAAGTATCCCTTCAATATTCCAGCCGTGTCCCACATTGACGGCATAGAATTCCATGAAGACGTTACGTTCTTCGTGGGAGAGAACGGTTCAGGAAAATCCACGATTCTGGAAGCGATGGCGGTAGCAATGGGACTGGGTCGGGAAGGCGGCACACGGAATATACGTTTTGAGACCGCTGAAACAGTACCAGCATTGCATCAATTTTTGAAACTGGTAAAGAGCCACGAAAAAGCGAAAGATCTCTTCTTCCTGCGCGCCGAAAGTCTCTACAACGTGGGCTCCTACCTCGATGAACTGCAAAAGGAAGATTCAAAAACGTTGGCAAGCTATGGTGGCAAATCCCTACACCACCAGTCACATGGTGAATCATTTATGACAATGCTGCTAACGAAGTTTCGTGGAAATGGACTCTACTTGCTTGATGAACCGGAGGCCGCCCTTTCGCCTCAACGGCAGCTAGCGGCTCTCGTGCGTATGCATGACTTGGTGCGAAATAGATCGCAATTTGTAATTGCAACCCACTCTCCAATCCTTATGTCCTATCCACGCTCCAAGATCATACTTTTCGACAATACCGGAGTAAAGGAAGTATGTTATGAAGAGACAGAGCACTATACGATTACTCGAGACTTTCTGAACAATTACCACAGAAGGATCCATCAGTTATTGGAAGAAGAATAGCTCGTACAGCCGGGGTACACCGTTTTCTGTGACAGGGTGAAAATAACGGCAGGCTGGTGGAATTGAGAACACGGTGACAGGTTGAAATCAAATGGAGCCGGATGCAATGGAAGCGGCGTTTATCTTCGACAATTTTTCGAAATCGGCGATTGATGTTATTGAATTGGCCCGCGGTGAGGCTCAAAGGCTCGGACTTGAGACGCTGGAACCAGAGCACCTCTTGTTGGGCGTCCTTCATAAAGGCGCTACTCCGACTTCTAAACAACTGCGGGCCCAAGGCATCACGATCCTGATCGCTCGTGCTGAGGTCGAGAAGATTTACGGACGAGGACGCGGTTCTAACGCGCCCTTAAGCCATCGCTCGGAGGTAGTGCTTGAATTAGCACTCATTGAAGCCAATGGTAATGGTGAGGCCAAGGCTAGTCCGGAGGATATTTTCGTAACCTTGTGTCGCGAAGATCCCTCAACATTGAGTTTACTATGTCGCCTCGGATTCGTCCCGGACACGGAGGAGTGCTAAACGTTCCTTACTATTGCAAGCGGAGAAATTTCGGGCTACGCTGCTTAGGATGACAAATTACTTGGTAGGTCGGCAGGCAGGCAGCCAGGCATTCTAGTGCGGAGCGGAATCGGCGGCAGCGAGCACGGCGGTGGTTCCAATGGCGGGGGTAATTCGGTGCAATCAGCAAACTCGGTAGAACCAGACGATGTTAGCAGGCTGACTTCGGCTGCGAATACATTGAGGTCGCTCCTTCAGAAGTTGGACTTTTCTTCTGATTTTGGAGTCCCTGAAACGGACGACTCCATTCACAATGTCGAGCTGTTGCTTCAGGTGAATCTGCCACCAGATTATAAGTACTTCTTGAGGCATCTTGGCGGCGAGGGCGGAGAGTTCTTGCAGCACTTCGAAATGGTGGGGCTGGCCGCTGGCACGCAGGAGTATGAGGTGATGGTTAATGAGTGGGACGATATCAGAGCAGACATAGGCACTAAAGGGCCGGTAAAGC
This sequence comes from Candidatus Obscuribacterales bacterium, assembly GCA_021732565.1. GTDB lineage: Bacteria > Cyanobacteriota > Vampirovibrionia > Obscuribacterales > Obscuribacteraceae > JAKFUT01. The sequence goes on along the minus strand of JAKFUT010000091.1, from coordinate 2,865 downwards.
CGATGTACAAGAACGTGCTATGGTGGCCGGTCGCAGTACAGAGTCACGAGTATCTGTTCGTGGACATGGACCCGCCCCCCGGCGGGCAGCGAGGTCAAATCATCTATGCCATGGACAACAACTTCGACCGTCATGTGGTAGCCGATTCATTTACAGGGCTACTCGAAAGGCTCATAGGTTTCTTCAAGAAATTGGAGATGGACATGTCTCCTGAAATAGATATGGACGAATTCTTCGAGAATCATTTTCACGTCATGGTCTATGCACCATTAAAAGACTCCTCGCCGAAGCGCTAAACACCCACACAAAAATTATGCTCGGTCCCTGAGCCTGATGCCACGGTGAAGCTCGAACAGCCCTCCAGGGGGCATTGAGAGAAGTCGTCCCTTTTAACCCATGAATCTCGCTTGAGTTTTGTACAAGTGAATCAAGGAAGAAGTCACGATAGCCTGGATTGCTACGTGAAGTTCAAGTGCTAAGCGATCTTACTCGCGTAGCATTCCAGGCTAGCGGGTTGCAGTAAGCGCATCTTGAGAAAGACTGTCTGTTTTTGCCACCATGGCACGGACAATAACCGTTTCAGGTGCTTTGCGTAAGAAAACAGCGGGATTTTTTCTGGATCTCTATGAGCGGCTCCGAGAATATTCCCAGTTGGAATTTTTTTGCGTAGAAAGATATTCCAAACTGGAATAGTATTCCATGTTGGAATATTTCAGTTCCCAATGCATCGGTTCCAATGTGTAGCAACTCTGGCTCTGCCTGCACCCTGGTGCAGCTGCGTAGATCCCAATGCATCGGTTCCCCAATGCGTCAATTCTTCTCTGCCATAACAACCTTGTAGCAGTGTCCCTTATAGAGCAGAATCACTTGCGTTCCCACTGCCAGATACTTCGAAATGGCGGGGTTCTTACTCACCAGGTCGAAATATTCGCTCGTGCCAAAATTTACAACTTCGGGCTTGGGCGATTTTGCTACATCGTAAGCACTATCAGTCCAGAATCCGTCTTGCAGATAGAACGTCTTATCATCCACAATCTTCACACCTGCCTCGTCAGCCTTCTTTTCCTCCTTGCTGAGTTCGACCGAGTCTTTAAATTCATTCATCGCCTTGGCCGATTTCACGGCTTTCATCCCCGTGGCAGGTGCAGCAGAAATTCTTGAACGAAACGCTCCTGGCTCCATCGCCGCATACTGATTGTCTCCCGGATGTGCAACATATTTACCCATGCTGGTGGGCGGTAATCCGAAGCCTCCTTCGACTGCGCCAGTACCAAATCCGTGCGAAGAAACACCTCCAGCGCCTCCGGCGGCACCAAACCCTTGCGAAGGAGCTCCTCCATAGGCGCTATGAACTGTAGCTCTACCCGCACCCATGGTATCAATGTACGAAGTACCATGCCGGGCCATGGGCGCAGATGGCGGAACAAGCCCTTGGTGCTGAGCATCCTCCCATCGTCGCTGATTGCGAGAAGCTGCAAATGAACTCGACTCGTTCGGGTCAGTGACCAGAAAGGAAGTATATGCGGAAATGATGCCGTATTTCTTGGACAGCTCGATTATCTCGTCGACAACTTCCTTGTTGTCGCCATTGTCCTGAGCGAGTTCGGTCAGATGTCCAATCCTCCGCATCGCCCATAGCCGCGGCAGATAACCGTGCCCGCTTTGAGCGTCTTCAAATTTCAGAGGGAAGGAAAAATCTTTCTGCACCGAATTGATAGTACCCGTCAATTGAACCGTCGCATCGGCAGACCCTTTATACTTGCCCATGAGCATAACCTGACTGCCCGCAAAAATGTCCTTCACTGTGCGCGGATACACATCTTTGACAGTAATGCCGTTGTAGGCAATTTTGATATCGGAGAGAACGGGCGACTTGATCTTATCGTAGAAATTCGACAACTCTACTTCGACGTTTTCAGTCGGTTCTACATACTGGGCTGTTCCGTGGTGTTCATCCGCCAGCTTATTCAATAACCGCGTGTTCAGATCATATCCGACACCGAAATCAAAAATTCTGATATCAGAATCAGCACTTATGATCTTCAAAAGACCCGGCACCGTGGTCTCGCCCACAGTGGGCTCACCATCGGTCATAAGTACCAGATATGCAGCACGATGAGTAGAAGCGGCTCCTCCAAGCATGTTTGCAGCTGTCTTCAGCGCTTCACCAATATTGGTGCCACCGGAAGGCTCCATCTCATCAACAAATTGAAGCGCAGCCTTTTTATTCTCAACAGAAGCTTCGACCAGCTTCGGCTGGAACGAATCAACATCAGTGGCAAAGCGCACTATGGAAAACCGATCAGTAGGATTGAAGGCATTGATAAGATACTTGAGTGCCTTCTTGGTCTGTTCGATGCGCGGACCTTGCATTGACCCCGAAGTATCGGCTACCAGCACAATATCTTTGTTGACCGTCTCTTTGGCTTCAACGGGCGGAGTCAATGTCATCAAAAAATATCCATCTTCTCCCTCATCTTTCTGCGTGAGAAGATTTGCCACCAGATCCTTGTCAGACACACTGTAATAGAGCAGGAAGTCTTTAGTTGCAGCGACATCTTTTCCTTCGAATGACACAACTGCTTTATGTTCGCCTTCTCTCGCGGAGGTCACAGGGTGACTGGGCGACCAGATAGTCCGGATGCCTGATTTGGACGCCAATTTTACGGAAATTTTCACCTCTTCGGTGGGTGCAATTTCTGCTTCGCACTTTAACGGAAAGCGATATTTGATCATTCCGTTTTCCGCTTTAAGAACTTGAGTATACTCGAGCTCAACTTTTTTCGTTCCGCGGGCAGGAATGGGAAAAATACGTGCGCGAACTGTTTTGTAATCGGCAAATTCGAGAAGCCCCGGGTCGATCAT
>JAKFUT010000348.1 GCA_021732565.1 Candidatus Obscuribacterales bacterium | reverse complement strand
AGCGAAATCGCTCAATTTGCGCGGAACGCTACCACAGGTTCATAGCACATTATCCTGTTTTGGATTGTGCTTGCTGCGGCAAGTCTGATCGCTGCGCCCTCTCCGCTTCTTTCAACCAGTTGATTTCGGATGATCTCGCCCTGACGAAAACGGAAGCTCCGGTGGGAAATACCACAGTAACACTCCATTTAGTATCCCGGGGGCATTCCATCCCGAGTAAGGGGAGGGATGCCAGAGGGACTGCGGGTGAGGCAGTTGATCAGGAATTCCCCTCGACTGGCAATTTCGTACTGCTGGTGTTGCGAAAGGTCTTGCAACAATGTTGATTTATTGGGGCTGATCCAGTCATGCGCGGAAAAGAACAAGCCGCCGTCAGTAAAAGCATGCTGTCGCCAGAGATTTCTTGTCGAAGACCAACACATAATCATGGTGTCGATTAACCATGACTGAAAGTGATCCATCGACGGGCCAAAGTCAACTGCCGAGAACAGAGGATGACGGTATTCATCAGGTATGGCGTCTGCTTGTCGAAATGAATGGTCAGGGCCCGCGTAAAAATTATCGTAATCGACCAGTAGCAGCTCCATATCCGGAAGAACCAAAATGTTGGATGGTTCCAGGCTACCGTGCGCAACCCGTGCAGTCTGCAGTGTCGTCATCATCTTTCTAAAGCGAGAAAGCAGCGTGTAATCAAAATCCGGCCCCCGTGCCCGAAGATATTCGTCCAGCCGCACAGCTTCTTTCCTCCACTCAGTAGCAATTCCAAAATGCGATTTGTTATTCACGCGCACAGCCGATGGAATTACTTCCGGCAGCACTAGATAACGCCTGGCGCGTTCGGGTAGTTGGTGGATCAGTGCTTTGACTGCCAGATATCTATCCTCTGCTTTCTCTATCTCATGACAGAAAAGCTTGAGCGCCAAGTGTTTATCGTCCAGGAATAAATGAAACACACCATGAGTGGTTCCGAAGTTGCGAGGCTGTTCTCCGAGTTTTTCTATCTCGTAACTGGCAAGCAGCGGATCGAGATGCAATTTATCTGCAAGAACTTGGCAATACTCCTCAGGTGTCGCAATGTTGAAGCAGTTGGCGCTTGCAGAACCAGGGGAAGAGTGCGGGAATGCTGTGGCGCTGACACCTTTCGGGTCGCTCGTTGGAGAACCTTTCTGTTGATCCGTTCCCAACACATTAGCGGTGGTATCGTCCAGCCACATAGGCTTTTCTGTCTCTTTTCCTGCTAGCTCCGCGGCTAACCTGGTTCTCTGCTCTGTTTCCGCCTGGCGCCTGGCTCGCTCATCCTGGCGTTCTTTGCGTTCGATCTCTTCGGCGTTTGCCCACTCCAGCGCGCGTGCGGCGGCTGCTCGTTTTTCGATTATTTGGGGAAGCTCGCTTGCCAGAGGCACCGCCGGTGACAATGGGGGAACGTTATATGGCAAGCACGCAAGGACTGTGCGCAACATTCTGCTTGCATTACGAACCACTTCGGATTCATGATTTTCGAGAGTGAAATAGATCTTGCTGGTGATTGGTTCCTTGAAATCAGCAAGTTGAAAGAGCAGTGCTTCATTGTCGGAGCGAACATGAGCGTAAAGTCGGGGATCCTCAAGCAAGCAAGTGAGGGTGGTGTCGATCACCCACGCGGAGAAATTATCCAAAAACGCCCCGAAGTGATCACCTGAACGGGCTGGATGCTGGTAATTTCTGTGACCCAGTTCGTTGCTCAAGAAGCCGCTCAAAGACGGGACAAACATGCCGTCATAGTCCACTAGCCGCAGCCCTTCCTCGCTCAATATGATATTTCCGTGCTGCAGATCTCCATGTGCGAATCCTTCCGTCCGAAGCGCAGTGATCATTGCGCGGAACTGGTCGTGTAAGTTGCTCATCAGCGTTCTATTCTGATAGTGCTTGCGGACATAATCATCGAGATTGTCGCCCTGGACCCAGCGCATTTTTACTATGGGATACGCGCGCTGATCAATTCTGATGCCTTCCGCTTGATATTCAAAGTCCACCGTGCATTCGAGAGAATCGGAGCAGATGGCCTTGCTAAGTCGATGATAACGAACCTTCTGGTCCGGAATGTCCTGCAACAAGCAGCGCACCGCGTAGCGAATGTTACCGCAAGTAACTTCATAAACACTGGCAAACGACCCTGTGATTGCTTTTGGTAACCCGAGATTGTTAAGGGACACGGTGCCGTCACGCAGCTCGTCGTCGAAGAAGCATAGGCGCGTATTCTGGATCGCTTCGTTATATTCTTGAGGTGTAGGCCATACCATGTCTGCGCGAAATCCTCCCGAGTATAGTTTACTCGATGCCAGAGGGTTTTCTCTTTTCCCTCGCCGCCAAGGCGGATCTTTGCTCCCGACGGGGCACATCATCAACGCGATTCTATTGTTCGTCGCAGATTCATTAGTGTGTTCCGAGTCTTGGACTTTGCCATTCCAACATGTAATGTGACCCGGGATGAACTGTCACTCGTCGCCAAATTTTACTGCAGTTCACCGCAGCTGAATTCACAACGTTTGTCTTGGTTGCGAAGGCTAAATTCCGTTTGGCGAAATCTATATCGCGCTAGTACAGTGCAACTATTTTAGCTACTCCGGTTGCCTGATGCTATCGTATTCCGCGAGCTTGCAATTCCAAGTCGTTGGCTTCCGGAGTTTGATTGTGCATGCGCAGCAATGATGCATACTGTTGCAACATCTTGCGGCCCCCGTAGGTTGTTGCCAGGCTCGGGTCCTTCTTAAGCATGTCCGATGCTCGTACGAATAAAGGTTCCGCGGCGTCGTAGGTCTTGGAGGTCATGTACAGATCTGCCAATTTGCAAACGATGGGATAAACTTGACCACCAAAAGTGCCGTAATTGTCTTCCGCCGTGTGTAACCTGGTGGTCATCCGTTCGATTTGTGAGGCTATGTCGTTGGGCAATGCCGCACCACGACCAACTGTCGGCGGCGGTGCTGCTTGGGTGCTGCGCCGTTCGCCGGGTGGAGCTGACAGAATATCCGGCGTGGATAAAATTGATCCGCCTGTCAATCCTCCGTTAGGGCTGGGGCTTTTGCCCCCTTGCATCCCTGGCCGCAGTAGATTTGCGGGAGTGATGATGGTGCCAGCGGTTATCGCCCCTCTGGCTTGCCTGCCCACCAGAGCATTAATGCGGTGGAAAGCTCGGTCGGGTGATAGGTTATCGGAGGGTGCAATTCTCAACATGTCCGGTGTGATCACTTCGCCATCCCAAATAGTTCTTTTGGCAACGACGATGCGGGCGGACGTCTGGGGTTGTTCCCCTTGCCCTTGGGCAGGATTTAGTCCCGGAGCTGAACCAAGTGCCAAGTAAAAGATAACACAGCCAATAGCACGGAATTTTTGAGCGCGTTCGTCTGAACTTTTCACATTCACCTCTCTCAACGGATGCTTCGATTATGCCCCAAGTCTCGATATAGTATTCTCTTAGCAGGATCCCGAAATCACTTCTCTCGAGCATGGTTGTTTATCGAGGCTTGGTTGGCCTCGTCGAGATGCGTCTTTGCACGGTAGGCGGACACAGAACTGCTGAATTACTGCAGTAGCTGGCTGCGAGAAATCTACATAACAAGAGTGAGTCAAACCAGCACAAGCGCGGGCGCCTCCCCGGGTTGATTGGGCACTGTCTGCGGTTTGTCTTATGCCTTTTGTAGAGTTCAAATATAATTCCGCCTTTTGCCAGGACCGGTCCGCGGTCTTGCCGTGAGCCAGAGGCGGAATTGGGCTAATATCGGGTGTTCTTGGGGTTGGTGGGGATATTCACCCTTGCAGGAGGCTCATTGCTGACTTATATTCTGGTTGTGTTGACAGCCAACTTGGGGAAGCTTCCGTATGATTGAATCTGACGCCCTGGTACGACCCTCGGGATTGGCAACAAATGATGCCCTGGAGACAGAATTGGCTGGCCTGGAATTCGTTCAACACGTCATGAAGGCCGCAGCCTCAAAAGAACACCAGTCAATCATTAAGTCCATGAACCCATCGGATCGAGCCTATCTGGCCTTTCTCAAATTGTCGTGTGAAATGGTAGACCGCCTTCCAACCCTTTACGAGCGGGTAGCCAGATTTAAGGATCTGGACTGAAGGATCCACCTCGTTCTACAATATGTGCTGCAAATATGTGCTGCAAATATCAAACATAAATTAGGTTGCCGCAATTTTCACATGCGGGCAGAGCTGATACCCTGACGGTTTCATGAGTCGGTGACGAGAATCTGGAAGGATCGCTAGCCTTTTCTATTGGGGCGTAGCCAGCCCGAGGCGACTTGTATCAGTTGGTGTCTATTGTGTTTTGAACTCACGACGGATCTCTACTTTCAGGAAAGCCTCTGTTGTGAAACCGCAAGGCGATTCCGTTAAAATCGCTCTAGAAGCCATTTCGCTGCGGGAGTCGCAAGGAAATATTGCGATCGGCAGAATTGCTTTCTGAAAAAAAATTCCTCTTATCAGGATGCTTAGATTCGTAGTTCCACCGTATAGGTCGTTTGTCCCCCCGGATATGATGGTTCGGGTTGGAATTCCAGGCATCTCTTTGCGAGGAGCTTCAGCATGCTGCGTGAAAATTTTGATCGGGATAAACTGGCTACAGATTCGTCTATATCAAAATCTACGACTGAATATGATTCGTTGCGCAATGTTCTTCGTGAGTTGAGTCTAACACGCTCGAGTGAACGTCTAGATTCACCGCGAGATCTTCCATCGTTGGAGCTTCTCAACGACAATCTCCTTGTAAGCTGTGAAAACCGGGGCGGGGGAAAAGATACACGTAGCGTTGATCTTGATGGCACCATTACTACCAGGCGTGGTGGCGTTCTGATTACCGAACGTAGTGATGGTTCGACTGTTACTACGCGCAACGATCGACTGATTTCGGTTGTCTATCCGGATGGCAAGAAACGCGAATTTGAATATAGTGATAAGTCTTCCTCTCCGTCGAAGATTACGGTCACGTTCGCGGGAAAGACGGATCAAATTGTTTGGACCCGGGGAGAGGGGAATGTCTGGAAGTCAGACACGGGGCAGGAATTTGTCACCAGCGACAAAACAAATGCTTCCGGAGACTATATCTTTAAGGACCCGAAGGGCGCCAAGACCGTTCTGAAGGCAGACGGCACTCGGTTGGAATGGTCTGCGAAGGGCCAGCTGACTGAAGTTCGCTATGCAGATGGGCGGGAAGCTAAATTTGAGTGGGATCAGACTTCCGACAAACTGAATAGAGTATCGCTTCGCGATGGCACAAGATTGCAGCGTGAAGGAGACGAGTGGAAAGTCCTGGTTGCTGCTCCCGGCATGCCAACCGGAGTCCATAAGTTCAAGATAAGTTTCGCCTCTAACGGTGATGTCACCCTGCGTGACGAGCGAAATTCCGATCATATTTTCAGGGTTAATGGAGATCGCCAAATACGATATGCCCACGGTGCCAGCGATATTGAAAAGGCTAACGGTGCTCGCATCATTGAGAAAGACAGCGACACCAGAGCCAGGTTGATTCGACAAGCCGGTGGTAATCTCGTGGAGTTGGACGACCGGGGTAAACCTGCTTCGGTCCGCACCGCAGATGGTATCTGGAGGCAACGTGAGGGGGTCTGGTTTTTTAAGAAGCCCGGAGTTGCTGAGCGCGAAGGACAGTTTAGAGGTTCCATCACTGCCGATGCCGCGGGCAATTGCCGCATTGAGGGTGAAGATAAAACACGCACAACCTATAGATTGGATGGAACAAGACTGCGCGAATATGCCTCTGGTGCAATCGAAAGTGAGTTAAAGCAAAGAGATGGATGTACACTGATCAAATTGAAAAATGGCCGGCAGGAACAAGTTCTTCCGGATGGATCTAAAATAGAGATCAATGAAGCTGGCAGAACGTCGGCTGTGGTTGATTCAAAAGGCAAGAAATGGGAAGTCTTGTTTGACGGTTCCGGCCGTCTCAAGACGATAAAGTCGGAAGATCAGACCTGGAACAGAGCTCCGGGCCATAAGCGTTGGCGCAACGAAAATGGAGACAAAAGCGACACTGTTTCGCTAATGCCAATAGAACAGCTCGCAGCCGTTTTTATTCATCGACCGGAGGAGTTGCTGAAATTCCGTCGTGATGCTCAAGCTCTGGATAGTCGGCTCAAAAGCAATCCTGTCACGAAGGAGAACCATGCTGAAATTCGCAAATCTGTCGCCGAACAAGTGGCACGTTTGCTGGTTGCCGGAGATCGCGAAAAGAGCCGGAACGAAGATGGCGAACGCGTGCGTGCTCGGGTAGGCCAGGAAGACCGGGTTATGCTGGCTAAACAGATCATGCACCATGCAGCGCATCCTTACCGAACCGATCAGGGTTACCATGGCACATGTAGCGTATCTACAGTTGAGACTCGCTTGTATACCAGGCAGCCGAATTTTGTGGCAAAGTTGATCGCTGATGTTGCGCTAACAGGTAGTTACAAAGCCGGCGATGGAACCCTCTATCAATTTCCAGCCAATGATCCAACGCTAAGAAGAGATGGTGATGGCGCCAAGCGCAGCCTGGCAAGTCAGCTGTTTGTAGCCACGGCGGTAAACGTTTTCTGGGCCAATCAAGACAAAGATCCTTCCGGTAAGGAAATAGAGAAGGGATCGCTGCGGTATGAGCAGCGCAGAATCAACAGAGGGAAGAAAGACGGCGGCGAGTGCCTTGTTGATACCAAAACCGGAAAGGTTATAGAAGATTGGTCGGCCATAAATATTTCTCGTGTTGCGGAAATGAGTCGCAGATTGACAGGAAACGACGAGCGCATGGCCATAGCCCACCGTACCCGTGGGGAGTTTGCCGGTGTTGTACCGTTCACCACAAAGGAATCGCTGCGAGACAACTTGATTCGCATGAAAAAAGAGAAGATCCTTCCTGCAAGTACTTCGGTTAATACGGGCAATAAGTTCTTTGGCGATTCACCTGCTTCTGCCACCATGCACGCTGTAAGCATCGTCGATTTCGACGAGAAGACCAATACGGTAATGGTCGATAATCAGTGGGGCGACGAAAATGACCATCTCGGACTGCCAGGCACAGGGCGGCGGCTTACTCTCGATGAATTCTACGAAGCGACAATCTGGAAAGAGAAGGAGAAGGAAAAGGAAAAACCACCGGTCAAAGACAGATAGATTGATTTTCCGGGTCTTAAGGTGCGACGATGACCAGTTTGGGATACCACGGTTGCGGGTATTTAAGGTGCAGTTACGGGGGGACTGCACAACATGCCAGGTTGGACATCATCGTCGATTGTTGACCAGAGAAGACGCTTTCTTGAGACTTCGCGCGCTCGAATTGCCGATTCGTGCGAGGAGCTGAAGATTCTCCAAAACCAATTGTGGCAGACATCTTTCCTGAGATCCATCGCTCGAAATTGCCACCAGTTGGCTGGCAGCAGCGGTTTTTTCGATCTGCCGCAGTTTTCTCGAGCAGCCGGAACTTGCGAACGCATAACCCTGGAGCTGTTGAAGAAGTCCTCAGACCTTACCTCTGCTGATGTAGAGTTACTCTCTCGTCATCTCAATTCGCTGGCGCAGGTTCTGGAGGAATGTGAGCAAACAAGCTGCTCTCAATCGAGTGGACCTACTGCGGAGCCAGCGCGAGACAACCTGGTACTGGTGTGTTCAGATGCACGACTCAGTATCAAATTGACTGCTGCGCTGGAAAAGTCTCCCTACGTTGTTCAGGTTTACCGCACCACGGAAGCCGCCATGACCCATCTCCTGACGCAAAGTGTCGCAGGCCTGGTAATCGTAAATCCGGTTTCTGACAAACCGGCCTGGGAAATGATTGCCGAATTTCGCCGCCGTCATGAGAATAAACCCGTTTTGTTGCTCTCCCAGCATGACGATTTTGTAGACCGCCTCAACTTGATAAGATTGGGAATCGATGGCTTCTTTGAGGCCCCGTTCGATCTTGACGCGATTGTGCAGCGCCTCAGTGAGTTGGCTAATCGAGAATCAACCTTCCTGTATCGGGTGCTGTCTGTAGAAGATGATCCGATTCAATCCGAGATAATCGCGGAAACGCTTCAGTCTGCCGGGTACGCTGTGGTAAGCCTGCTGGAACATACGGGGTTTGAAGAAGCCGTTATTTCATTCAAGCCCGACCTGATTTTATTAGACGTAGACCTGGGTGAAGTTTCCGGTTTTGATCTTGCACGTTACATCCGGAAGGTTGACCGTCTTTCAACGATTCCGGTAGTATTTCTAACCACAAGAAATCAGCTTGATTCTTTCACCGAAGGAGCCCGCTCCGGTGGCGATGAGTATCTTGTAAAACCGGTTTCCACGCAATATCTGATTGCAACGATCACCGCTCGCATTGAGCGATACAGGGCAATGCAAAAACTCGTGGAGAGAGACGGGTTAACCAGATTGTACACGTACAGTAATTTCCTGACCCGCTGCCAGGAGGCGATGCAAGGGGAAGCTGGTGCAGCCTGGATGATTTCATTTGATATTGATGGACTGGGGGAAATTAATAATACCCTTGGACTTGCCGCTGGAAATCGAGCAATTGCTGCTGCTGC
>JAKFUT010000358.1 GCA_021732565.1 Candidatus Obscuribacterales bacterium | reverse complement strand
CGATTCTCTACGCCGGTTCGCGGATGTGGCCGGCCTCCGACTACAATTCCAGGGTGGAACAAACTGAAACGCACCTGACATTCAAGAACCAGCACAAGCACCCGTTGCCTGAAGAGTTTCAGGCGGATGATGTCAGATATAATGAGGAACTGGTGGAGTTTTTTCTCCTGCAGTTCACCCACGAGAACGAGGTGGTATTCGATCCGTTCATGGGATTTGGTACAACTTTGATAGTGGCGGAAAAACAAAATCGAGCGGGCTACGGAGTCGAGTTTGATGAGCGTCGATGTCGGTATGTTCGCTCTGTTCTTCAATATCCTGACAGAGCCTTGCTCGGTGACTCGACTCAACTAGACTCCATTGATTTGCCTGCTCTCGATTTCTGCATGACATCTCCGCCTTACATGGGAATGCATCACCAAGAGAATCCCTTTACCGCGTACACCACATTATGTGGTGCTGATGGCTACCAGCAATACCTCGTAGACTTGCGAAATATCTACGTTCAAATTGCAAACAAGATGAAGTCGTCTGCTCGCGCGGTTATCGAGGTGTCGAATCTAAAGCATTCAGACGGCCCTTTAACAACGCTTGCCTGGGACATTGCCCGCGAGGTCTCAAAGGTTCTCAGATTCGAGGGTGAAACCGTTATTGTCTGGGAAGGCGGATATGCTTACGGCTATGATCACAGTTATGTCCTGTTATTCTCAAAGTCCTAGAATATTGAGCACAAATATCGCTCAATTATCTTTCTTCGCTTCTCACTGCTTAACAGTTCTAGATAATGTTGCGCAGTCCTAGCTACGTTGAGAAGGGAAGTAGCATCAGCGTTTTGTTGTGCGTCTTCAGATAATCACGCAGTTCCGCTGCCCATTGCGTAGCGATCATAAGATCAAGATCGTCAGTAACCAGCGTGTTGAAATTTGTCGCGTCGAGTTGAGTGATAACGCTACGCAGCCCCGCTTCCTCGTGTTCCGGGTTTCCTAACTCGTACAAAATTTCCGATACTATCGTCATGTCATCCGAGTTGTCTCGAAGTGCTTGTCGTCTCAGTGGTAATCCTACGACTGAGAACTGCGATAACGGTGTCTGTTCATCCGTATCTGGTAAGGATTCTCGGCTGTCTACAATTAGGAGCGCTACAACGTTGTTAGACACTTCTTACTCTCCGTTCGTCAGTAAACCGCATGTACTGTGTAATTGCACAGTGATTCTCGCACATTACCGCAATAATGTTTAAGAGGGCGGCGGATTTATAACTCATTTTACTCGGCTCCTGTCGGCTGATTTCGCACGATCGCGAATATCATTGAGACAGGTTGGAGGTTTTGCGTGTCTGAAATTAAGTTGGAAGATAAACACGAAGGAATTTCGAATTCATCGTTAGACTGTGCCCGTGAATTATTGGAAGACGCATTTGGAACGTTGCGACGTTCGGCCGATAACGAGATAAAATCGGGAAAATCGTCGACCCTGAGTACATTGTCCACTGAGTATCGACAAGCCTCAATCGAACGGTTCGTTCCCACTTTGGTGCTCGATGTAAAGGAGATTGTGGCAGCAGCTGCAAAACCAGCCGATAAGGCCAAAGACATCTTATCGTTTGACGACAGGGTAGTGAAGCTCGACGACGGAACGTTCAAACGAGATAAGGACGGACGTGTTGTTGAAATGGTTTCCGCCGACGGGAAGACAAAAAGGGCTTTCAAGTACGAAGATGCAAAATTTCCAAATAGAGTGACTACTGAAATACTCAACGACAAGACAGAGTTCAGATTCCTGGGCAATAACACCGTTGCCAACGAGCCCTACAAAATAGACGGCCGCGAGGTAAATAGTTACTCCATTTATGAGAAAGATCAACTCGTCGGCAATTGGAACGGTATCAGAGAAGTAAGCCGTAACGGGGTTTACATAATAAAGGCCGACGCCGATTCGAAGGTGAAATTTCTTAATGGCTCGGGCAAGGAGTTTCCCGAAGCGGAACTCAAGAAACGAGAAAGTGATGGCATCTGGTCGGCAAAAATTGAATTTACCCGTGCAGACGGTTCCAAAATTTCAGCGAAACTGAATGGTACCAAGTTAGAGAAGCTAGTGGAAACTACTAGTGAAAAAGGGGACACGAAACAGGTTCTCTGGGCTAAAGACGGAAACATCTGGAAGTCGGACGAGCAGCCCGCGCGCGAGCGGACCAATATGTCTGTCACCGCGGATGGAGTCGTTCGCTATCAGGATGCTAAGGGCATCAAGCATGAACAACTTAAAGACGGCACTACCGTCCAGATAGAAGGCGACAAGACTAGAAAGTATGACACCAAAGGAAAATTGACGGAGGTTCGCGCTGTCAATGGAGACACGAGATCCTTTGGCTATGATGGCGATCAGGTGATATCGATTACTGATAAAACGGGTAAAATCACCACGACTCGAGAACGCAAAGCAAGTTCAGATGAATGGACGGTGGGGGGTACCAAAGAAACTCGTAAAGACTTTAAGGTAAACGCCGATGGCTCTCTAGAATTCAAAAATGGAGCCGGTGAGAAGGTCAAGGAAACCGGCGGGTTCGCTAAGCTTACATTCAACGCCAAAGACCAGCTTCTAAAGGCTGAGTTTGCCACGGGATCGACCAGAGTATTTGGCTACAAGAACGACAAGTTGACGGTGGTTACCGACACTGTAAAAACGGAGAAAGACAGTCGTGTAACCGAGTGGAAACGCGATGGTGATACCGATACGTTCAAGAGCAAGGAGAGTAGCGGAAAGGTACGAACTCGCGAAAATATTATACCTTCTGAGAACGGTGATATTACCTATTCGGGTACAGACAAGAAAAACCACACTTCACGTGCTTTTGATCTTGAGCGACTGGCACGCGGTGAGATTGTTGTTGGTTCGGAGTCTGTTCAAGAAGCGCGAGAACGCCTTGTGGAGGCGGCAGAGAAGAAAGGTATTAAGTCAGATCGATTTGAGTCTTACTTGAACACCCTCGAGAAATGTTCCAAGCGATACAACAGCAAGCCCGAACAGATTGCCCTGGCATTGGACAATCTGGCGGATATCCTCACAAGCAAAGACAAAAGTCCCTTGTACTCGGAAGATCAGCTCAAGCAGATAGTTGAAACGGGATTGCACAATATTGCCATTCCAACAGAAATTGACCAGGGTTATCATCCAACGTGCAACGTAACCACCGTCGAGGTATACTCTGCCGCCCGCCGTCCGGACAAATACACGGAGTTGCTAAAGCAAATAGCGTTGACAGGAAAATACAAAACTGCCGATGGGTCGACGGTGACTCCACCTGTGAAGGCACTAACTCCCGGACGCGATGAAAAATCTTATGATTTAGATAAGCCCAACATTGATAAGCGCAACATCGCAAGCATGGTTATCCAAATGACTTTGATTAACGGTGTTTATGAGCTCGGACGGTATTCCCGCCTGAAAGATTCACAAACCGGCAAAGGCACTGACGATGGTACCCGATATGTTATGGGACCGCTTCGCCGAAAAGCTCTTCCCAACAATGGCTGGGTTGATCTGGGTGAAGATATCCTCATTGATAAGAACGGTACCACAAAAACCAACAAAGCCGGCGATGCGATAGATGGTCCTGAGTTCTATCACGAGGATGTGTTGACGGCTTCTGAATTGATTCTCGGTTCAAAAATGCCATACATCGACAGCCCAAGACAGCGAGTCGATATAGATCCTAACTCCGGCCTGGAGACCAGGCACCCCTGGGAATTTGATTTGCCAACAAAAGAGAGACTGGTGAAGGCAAAAGAAAATGGGTTGCTGCCTTTGGGCGTGCCTACCATCAAAGGGAAACATGTGCAGACAATTCACGATGTTTTCATAGACAAAAACGGCACCTGTTATGTTCTCTTAGACAATCAACACGGTGCGGAAAAAGACGGCTGGGTCACTCTGGCAGATTTGCACAAAACGCAGCAAGAGGACATTGAACTCAAGCCTTCGATCAGACCGAACGAATTGCCTAAGTGAGATTCCGATTGACACGCGGATAGCACATTCTATGCCTGGCTAGGCAAGTCCCCGCATGGCGGGATTTGAATCTCATTCAACTCAACTTATTCCGGCTTGGTTTTTGGGTGGAAGCAGCAATCGGCCAGATTCCACAGCCAACTATTCTCTGTGATCAGGCGATCTACTCTTGTAGTCGGTCCTACCTGACGTAAAGACCATTCCAGCTTGTTGCATATGCTCTGAAGCCTTGTTGCAGATGCTGCCTCCAACATGCAGCCTGATAGATCGAGGCCATAGCATCTCCATGATTGAAACCGATTCCTCCGCCATCGAGATCCAGAAGCAACCGTCCGAAATTACCCAACATTTTCAGCGGGCCTTCATGGCGCATAATCGTAATTGCGGCTTGGACATCGCTCATTGCACCTAGTGGCGGATGATATGAGTCAGCCGGACCAACCACCTGGTGGCGTAATCTATCAGCGCTGAAACTGTTGAGTACTTCCGGTGCAGCATGCTCTCGATTGAGATGAAATCTTCTATTCGGTTCGCGATTGTATTCGTCCACAACATGTTGCAGGATGAATAGCCTGTCGCGCTCGGTAAGATCCGGCTGTTCGGCAAGGCGCGTCAACATCCGGCCATGTTGGCGAAAATTGACCTGTCCCTCGCGATCTGCAAATGAACGAAGCAAGTCATCTCCTCGACGGGTAAGAAAGTTGAGATGTTGTTCTCGCCGATTTGCCGGTACTTCAGTAAGGTTTGGCATGAAAGGCAAATCTCTTACCGGCGTATCTTGTCTCGACATGGTGCGGTTGCCCTGCGCGTCGTAAGAATGAACTGTGGCCACCCCACTGCTTTCAGAGCGCACGACTTGTCCTTGCGCGTTGCGAAATTCCAGCGTTCCATCCTGCCTGGTGAAGCGATAGTTCTCCGCTACAGTTCCGCGCACTGGCTGGAGTTCTACGCTGCCATTACTGCGATAATTTGTCTCTGTGGAGCGGCCATCTGTTGCGTAGGCGATCTGCCTTCGCGGATTACCGTTTTCATAGTATTCGGTATAGCGCTCTCGTTGTCCGTTAGGTGTATATCGCCATTCCTGTTGAACGCGGCCCTGCGCATCAGAGACGGTGGAACGAAGCACCCGATCGTTTGCACCAAGCTCGTTTCGCACAGTTTGTGCGACATCACCGGCGGTATTGAAGTATTGTGATGTCCACACATTATTTTCGCGTACGTGCCTGGCGGTGCGTCGATTTTCACGATCATACTCCGTACACAAATACTCCTGGCCATTGCGGAAACTGCTGTCAGAAGAGCGACCATCATTGCGATATGTCGTTTCTCTGAGCGGTTGACCATTTTCAGCAAAGGTGCGGGTGCGTGAATAGATATACATTTCCGGTCGAAATGCAACTTCTTGCGAAACGGTGCGACCATCTTGATGATAATCAACTGCCCGCGAAATACATCTGTCACGGGTGCTGTGATCGAAGAACACCTCTCTTCTGAGCCCTCCGTCATCCCGGCGCCACCGGCGTGCGAGGATGTAATTCCCCTGAATTTCGGCTTCTCCCTGACCAACAACGTGTTCGAATTCTCTTTGAGGCACCTCGCGTCCGGTGGGGAATTGCCAACTCGATTGCACAGGTTTCTCCGCCGGTGGTCCATAGGGGTTGCCATCAATGCGATAAGGATTCGCGTAAGGATTGCTGTATGGAAGTGCAGCATCATAGGGAGCAGACGGTTTCTCGGCGGGCTTGCCAGTCGGCTTGGCCTCAACTGCTACATAGCCTTCGTAGGGATTGGCATATGGATTGTTGTAGGAAGGATAAACAGGTTTTTCTTGAATGGCTGCCGGTTTGTCGCCCGGTTTACCGGCAGGCTTGGCCTCCACGGCCACATAGCCCTCGTAAGGATTCACATAGGGGCTGTTGTATGAAGGATATGCTGGTTTTTCCCGAATAAGAGCCGGTTTGTCGCCCGGTTTACCGGCAGGCTTGGCCTCCACGGCCACATAGCCCTCGTAAGGATTCACATAGGGGCTGTTGTATGAAGGATATGCTGGTTTTTCCTGAATAAGAGCCGGTTTCTCTGCGGGTTTTGATACAGGTTTGTCCTGAGCAGGAGAACAGGCAACCAGTTCCAACGACGGCAATAGTGCCGGTTTCTCAGTCGGCCCGGCGACCGGAACGGGCGAGTCGTAAATGCTTCCTGCCACACTCGCCCATACATTCGTTTGACCAGGCTGATTTGCAACTTCACTTTCAAGTTCCACAGACCTGACCATCACGCCCACCCCGCTCTTCAGTAGAATTCCACGTTTTATCCATCCCGATGCAGCTCAGCATAGGTTTTCTTCTGGACCGGGACCGGACCAAAATCTGAAATACTCCTGACATTGGCATCAGAAGCATTCAGACAAGTCGATGTGCATTCCCGCTCAGAGGGCTATACTAAACCTCCTTGAAGCTTCCTATTCCTTTCAGGAGA
This sequence comes from Candidatus Obscuribacterales bacterium, assembly GCA_021732565.1. GTDB lineage: Bacteria > Cyanobacteriota > Vampirovibrionia > Obscuribacterales > Obscuribacteraceae > JAKFUT01. The sequence goes on along the minus strand of JAKFUT010000358.1, from coordinate 2,071 downwards.
AGATAACAATTGCAAGTAGCGGTCATAGGGACGGGTAGTGTGGGTGCGGCGCTGTTATTTCCGTTGACGTATAACCCACAAATAGACAGTGTGCTGGTCCTTAACAGGGGGCTGGATAGCGCAACTGCAGCCATTATGGATGTGGCCAGTGCTAATCCTGCAGGGGCTGCAAAACTGAAGCACGTGCTGGAAGGAGATGTCTCTCAATCTGATGTGATTGTCATTACGGCCGGTGTGCCTCCACGTGGGCGCACCGAAGCTGATATTTATGATTTGAATCTACAGATCTGTCGCGACGTTTTCAACACAGCACCGCCAAAAGAGAGCGCAATTGTTATTTGCGTTAGCTCACCTGTCGATTATCTTCCGGTACACGTTCAAATTGAAACAGGACTGCCGCGGGCGCAAGTATTCGGTTTCGGTGGAGATCTAGATAGCAACCGATTGCGCTATGTTTTGAATTCTCGCAAGATCGAAAATCACGAAGCACACGCCATCGGTGAACATGGAGCTGAGGCTATTGCCGCCTACGAAGGCGAACAAGATTACTCCGAAGTAACAGATGATTTGGCGTCGTTTTGGAAGAGAATTACAGGAGAGGGTGTTCGTCGCAATTTCGCTACGGCGGATTTACTGGCTAAGCTTGTTAACTCTATCGTTTGCGATGGGAAGGCTATACACAACGTATGTGCCTATCACCCGGCACATGATATCTACATCACATGGCCATTTATTGTTGGTCGAACCGGGGTGGAAAGACCAATTCCTCTAAACCTTTCCGCTGGAGTGGAAAACTCCCTGTCAACGCTTGTTGCTACCCGCAAAGCAAAACTTGCAGATCGCCTTGTCCGTTAAGTAGCGTGAGTTGGTCCTCGCTAAATTGCACCCGGATTTTTCTCGGCTATCAACCAATGGAATGGTAATTTCTCGCCATTGCGTAATGCCGTTATCGCTGCATTCCTACTGGAGCTGTTCGCTGACTTCGAAGGTGTGGAAGAGCTTATGTCGCATTGGCATCAGCTTCGCAGTAGTTTGTTCGACTTTCAATCATTCGAAAATTTATGTTTTGTTTGCGATAAGCACCTTTCTCAACGACGGAGGGCTACACAATCCAGACGATGCAGCCATGGAGTTTAGGGACGGGTATAAGCTCTATGCATAGAACGGATTTGCCGTACCGACAATGGTAATTCTTGATCCCGATAAGATAACAGTCGAACAGATCGATGCCGAACAGAATGTCGAAGTGCGATGAATTATGATTACTCGTTACGGGCTGGAGCGCTACGTATGTGATACCGGTGCCACAGTAATACATGAGGATCAGTACGGCGTGCTCTACAGGCGCAATCATCATAACGACGAACCGGTGGTAGCAGTTCGAGTAAAAAAACAGGCTGTTGAGCCGGATGGCACGCAACGTGAGTGTTTTTGCGAGTGTCAGTAGCGCCCGATCTGCAGTCGCTTGGACGTTCGGACTCTCGGCGCAAGAATATGAACTAGCAGCAGAAAGTTAAAGCGAAACACCACCCGAATCAGGACATCACGAGGTCATGGTTGTTCCCGATCCAGTAGCAGGCGATCCTGAACGCAAAGAGAAGTCAGTTCTGAATATTCATGTTTAGCCAAGACTTCGACAGATCGTTTGACTTAATATCCCTTTGGCGGAAAGCAAACAGATCATAAAAAAACAATTCTTGCACATCATTAGGAAGGCTATTCCTACTCGATTTCCGCACTAAACTGTGTGCGTCAATGTTTTTTCAACAATTGATTGCTACTAATTAAGTCACGACAGAGCTGACAGGCAACGAAGTCACATCGGGAGGACTGCATATGTCTCAAATAGCGTCATTCTTACCTATTTCCATCGACCATGCTTACGTGGACCGGATAAAAAGCGAGACTATGATAGGTCTTCGTGCCGGTTTTGCCTCAACCGTTATCTTGATGGGCTTGGCAATGATATTCGCAATTTCGACCAACCTGGCTTATTTGGTCTTTGATGCAGCGCATATGCACAACACTGCTAGTGTTTCCGGCCCGTTGCTTTTGTTCTGCTGTGCACTAG
>JAKFUT010000183.1 GCA_021732565.1 Candidatus Obscuribacterales bacterium | reverse complement strand
TAAGCCACCTTTCAATGGTGAGTCCGAATTGGATCTGCTGTACAGTCATGTCCACGAATTACCGGCGACCATTGAAGCATTTCCCGAGTTGTCGAAAATTGTATTGCGGTGCCTGGAGAAAAATCCGGACGGTAGATTTCAAACCGTGTCTGAGTTGCACGCGTCATGGATTAGCGCCATGGAAAAACCTGTATCGGTTGAATGGTTGCCCTCATCGGTTATGATGCGTAAGGTGGCCTTACTGGTTGGCGTTTGCATCGTAATTGTCTTGTTTCCAACTCTTGCTCGTATTGCGCGTCAGGAAATCCCCTTCGGAGCCAATACCGGCATTGTAGGCAAGGAAATTCCGGAGTCTCCCCGCTGCGCGTTGGAGAAAGCTGAGCAACTCAACCACAAAGACGATCAACAGGCGCTGTGGATTTGCTCCTCATTTGACGAAGAAAGGATTCGCGAACTTGGCTCTAGTGCAAGAATTCGTCTATTGTTTCTACAAGTGAGCATCCTTGTGCGTCACACCCGCGGTGCTGAGGCTATCGGGCTCACGAAACGACTCATCGACCTGAGCCACGAGAATAGGATTCCCACAGAAGTGTTGTGTAATTATCTGGCAATCTCAAGCCTCGCAACTCGGCAGGCGCAGCACTACGATCAGGCTATTCGGTATCTTGATGAAGCAATTTTCCTGCGTGCGCAATTGCCAAAATATGGTCGTTGCGAATTCGATTTGGGCACCTACAACATGGAATATGCCAAGGCGTTAACAGGACTCAATCGATTGCCGGAGGCAAGCGCTCATCTGGAACGCGCTATCTGTCATTTTCAAAGAGAAGGAAGAGTGACTCAGCGTCACGTGATACTTTCGCAGCTACTCTTAGCAAATAGTCTCTTTGCGCAAAAGAAGCGGAAAGAAGCACTGGACCAGTTTCGAAAGGCAACTGAGATGCTGCCGAAAGAATTCGACAAAGATGTCTTTGACGCGAACTTTGATGACGAACTGAAATTAGCGAGGCAGAGTGCCAATGCCAGCGAGTGAGCAGTCGGTGCCACTCACTGGATCTACGGATCGGTGTAGCTGCGCGTTAGAAGCGCTCATTGTTTCTGGTATAAGCCCACGAGATAGAAAACAACAACAACAACAACGAAGACAGCAACAGGAATTATAAGCACCGATTGCGCTCTCAGCGACGCCAGAAACCGCGATTTAGTGATCTCTCGTTCCCAAGCTCGTCGCAAATCCGCTACTTTCTGGTAACGACTATCCGGCGATTTTTCAAGACCACGAAGAATAACTTTCGAAAATGCCGGTCGTTCTGCGATCGGTATCGGCTGCTCGTGCAAATGCTTGTACATGGCATCCATGTTCGATTCACCAATGAAAAGCTTTCTTCCGCTGAGACACTCGTATAGGACACAAGAGAGAGAGTAGACATCGCTGCGACAGTCTAGTTTCTGACCAGTGCATTGTTCCGGGCTCATGTATGCCGGGCTTCCCAAAACGAAACCAGCGGGAGTCAACTCTAAATTGGTGTTTATTGGTTTGGCCATTCCAAAATCCATTAGCCTGGCTTTGGACCCTTCGCCGGTACGTTCTATAAAAATGTTAGACGGTTTAATATCTCGGTGAATGAGATCCCGCGAATGGGCATACTGAAGGGCATCACAAACTCCGCTGAACACGACTGAGAGTTCCTCAGGCGTCAGTGTCCCTTTGCGCGACAGTACTTCTGAGAGGCTTTCCCCCTCCAGCCATTCCATAATCATATAGGGATGACTTTGTAGCACCCCTGCTCCATAGAAAGAGCCGATATTCGGGTGCTCCAACTGTTGTAGCAGTTCAGCTTCGCGCTTAAAACGCCCCACATCGTCAACGTCTACTGCCAGAGAGATTTTCAGTGCCATCAACCGGCCCGTCGAACTTTGGCGTGCCTTGTAGACAACTGCCTGACGAGTGCGGGATACCCGATCGATTACAAGGATCTCATGACCGGGCACAGTCCAGCCTGCAGGAAGATCCTCGAGTTTCAGTGGGCTAGCCTCGCTCATTCATGGACTCCGGTTGGGACCTTCAACGGTTGGGAGGCAATACCTCCTCGTGATGAAGCTGACGATATTTGTAGCCGTACGTAACCGATTACGATTAAAGCATACCGCCGTCCATTCATGTTGTTATTCTGCATCTTCACTCGTATGGATATTCGAGCCGGGTCTCTTGCACTGATGTCTTTATTGTAGAACTCAACACTGTATTGCCATTGCGGGTGGTGCCTCAACCAATTATGCCCTCAACATCAAAATGTTTCTTGTTTGTGAGTTTTTTCGTCACTACAATTCACTGGCAGAAGTTTCTCCCTGAATTGAGTGATGTTGTATTGGCGATGTATGTGTTCATTCACACCTGTATCGATACATCGGAATCACTCCGAAATCCAGTGGTGTCATCCTTGAAGTTTTCAAGTGACTGTCGGTTTTAGCCGTCGGCGCTTCCATGAAGCGCCGCAAACCAGTCAAGTCCCCGAGATGCTCTTAGGTTGAAGCAGGAGCAACAGAAAGGGCGGACCGAAGTCCGCCCTTTCATAATAGGGTGGTGTCTACCAACCCGGGCTGGCGCTGCTCAGTTAAGAAAATGGCGCCACATTCATTCCTAGAGAGGAATATTTCCGTGCTTACGAGCGGGGCGTTCAACACGCTTATCTCGTTGCACGGTTAGAAACTCGATGAAAATTTTGCGAGTCTCGCTAGCGAGCACCACGTCATCAATGAACCCGAGCTCTGCCGACAAGTAGGGGTTGGCGAATCGCTCTCGATATTCCTGGACATATCGAGAAAACAGTGCCTTGCCATTTTCGGCAGCTAGTTGTCGCCGGTACAAAATGTTTACCGCGCCTTCCGCTCCGATTACTGCGATCTCTGCGCCCGGCCATGCCAGGTTGAGGTCGCCGCCGACATTCTTTGAGCCCAGCACATCAAATGCACCACCGTATGCTTTTCGTGTGATGCAGGTTAGCTTCGGCACAGTCGCTTCGCAGTAAGAGTAGAGCAACTTGGCACCATGTCTGATGATTCCCATGTGTTCCTGTACTTTACCCGGGAGGTATCCCGGCACGTCCACAAGGGTAATGATCGGAATATTGAACGCATCGCAGAATCGTACAAATCTAGCGCCTTTAACGCTGGCATCAATATCCAGTACTCCTGCAAGAACTGACGGTTGGTTGCCCACGATGCCGACTACATGACCACCGAGTCGCGCAAATCCGGTGAGCAAATTCTTTGCATGAAATTCGCTCACTTCGAAGAATGCCCCAAAGTCCACGATTCGTTTGATCACTTCGTGCATATCATAGGGCTTCGACGGGTCTGTCGGCACGAGTGAATCGAGCTGTTCCGCCCCGGGTGGATTTGCCTCTTCCCCTACTTCAATAAATGGAGGAACTTCCAGATTATTCCCCGGAAGAAATGAGAGCAAAGAACGCACGAGATCGAAAGAATCTTCCTCATCTTCAGCAAGAAAATTGGCGACTCCACTCTTCTCGTTGTGAACCACCGCTCCGCCCAGTTGCTCGAAGGTTATTTCCTCACCAGTTACGGTGCGAACAATATCCGGACCGGTGATGAACATGTAGCTTTGATCGCGAACCATGATCGTAAAGTCGGTGACCGCCGGGCTATAAACCGCACCGCCTGCACAAGGTCCGTAAATAACCGATATCTGTGGTACTACTCCCGAGCAAGCGACATTTCTGTAAAAGATATCCGCGTACCCTGCAAGACTGCTGACCCCTTCTTGTATGCGAGCGCCCCCGCTTTCATTTAATCCGACTACCGGGCAGCCTGCTTGTTTGGCCAGATCCATTATCTTGCATACTTTTCTGGCAAAAACTTCCCCCAGTGCTCCACCGAGAAATGTCGGATCGTGGGCGAACAAATAAACGGGGCGACCTCCAATACGAGCTTGCCCGGTTATTACGCCATCACCAAGATGTTTCTTCTCGTCCATACCGAAGTTAGAGCAGCGGTGTAAGGAGTACCGATCTATCTCCAGAAACGACCCTGGATCTACCAGTTTGTCGACACGTTCGCGTGCAAGCAGAGAACCTTTCTCGTGGCGTTTGGCTGCCACTGCAGGGTTTACGGCGGCAGCTTGTTTCCTGCGTTCCAACATCTCGGTATTCGGATTCATCTTTGTCGTTTCCATGTTTCTCCAGGTTCCTACACGATGTGCGATAAAAATGCGTGCACGATAGACAGGTAAATGGTCATAGTACAAACATCCAGCAAGCTGGTAATAAGCGGCCCGCTTGCGTGGGCCGGTTCTATTCCCATTCTTTCAAACATTAGTGGTATCAAAGTTCCAACAACTACTCCCAGCGACATGGTCAGCAGTAGTGAGGCGCCGACCACCAGCCCCAGTACATGTGCCTGCTCCTTGAATAAGAAGCTCAGGCTGTAGGTCAGAAGCCCGCAAGCTACTCCGAGCATCGCACCGACTCGCAGCTCGTGCCAGATACTGCGCAGGGCCGACTTGAGCGTGGGCTTTGTCGATTCTCTAATGGTGATGCAAGTACTCTGCATCGCCACGCTGCCGGTAAGACTCGTCAGCAAGGGCATGAATGATGCTGCAATTACGGTTTGCTTGATCACTTCGTCGAAGTGCGTAATCACCATGGCTGAACCCGACTCAATCAACAAGGTCACGATAAGCCATGGAATTCGAGCTCGAAATGCGCCAGGCACATTGGCTGCTAGATTGTCACCGGTTTCCGACGCGGTAACGTCGATACCTGAAGTCTGGTAGATATCTTCGGTAGCTTCCTCTTCTAAAACGTCAATGGCATCATCGGCGGTGATGATGCCGCGCAATTTTCCATCGCTGTCGATTACTGGCAATGACAGCAAGTCATATTTCTGGATCTTCTCAGCGGCTTCTTCTTGATCTGTATCAACCGACACTCTGATGACATCGGGGTCCATCATTCCTTGAACGGTGGCGTCTGCTGAAGCGGTTAGCAGGTCTTTTACGGACAACCAACCGACAAGACGATCCTGGTCGTCAATTACGAAGAGGTCATAAATCTCTTCGGCTTCTCGCTTATATGTTTCGCGTAAATGAGCCAACGCTTGTTCGGCGGTCATAGTTACGCTGACCGCCAGGTAATCTGTAGACATGATGCCGCCGGCGGAGTCATCCTTGAATGACATGAGCTCTTGAAGATCTTCGGCTACTTCATCATCAGTCATCTGACTGATGATCGATGTGGCTTTCTCTTTTGGTAATTCCGCTAGCAAATCGGCTGCGTCGTCCGGAGACATCTTGCTGATGATTGAAACCACGCCATAGTCAGCCAGACCTCGCAATAAGCTGCGTTGATGCTCAGGGTCGAGTTCTGCCAGAACAGCAGAAGCATTATCTAGATCGAGCAGCCGGAAGCAAGCCAGACGACGTTTTTGATCCATTTCCACCAGCGACTCAGCCAGGTCGGCGGGATACTGATCGTTTAAGAGCATGCGCAATCTTTGCCGTTCACCGGAATCGATGAGGTCGGCCAGTTGCTCCAGATCCAGTTCGGTCGTGGTCATTTGGCTGCAACTTCGCGAGGTCGACCCGGCAACACGGAAAGCAGACCCGGCTAGGTCTTTTCGCCCCCTATGATAACCCCAAGGTTGAGCTTTTTGCCAAGTGTGACAGAGCGTCATGTTGACACGGTCCACATCTCTCACCCTATTCCCGGGGGAAAGTGCATGGACGGCGCGCCTAGCCACTTGATAGAGTGACTAACTTTTGTATCGCGTTATCTGAGAAAACAGTCATCCAACTTGAAAGAGTCTATTCAATGGACGACCTGTGCTTGACCGCACGGTATGTTGGCTTATCATTCCCAAGGCGAACAGGCACGTAGAACAAGGACATTTCCCGCGACTATCAAGTGTAAGCGTCAACTTCAAAGCTGGAAGTAATCTAGAGAGCAAGAGGTGAACGATGAAACAGGCCATCGGGCAGGTCAATAGTACCGGAGAAGGGTGCCGACAAAGTTGACGCAATTCGATTACTTGCCGCACCAGCGCTGAAGCATCGTATGGACTAGTGGGACGGATCTTTCACCGCCGTTGAAATTACTGCATTTGATTCCAATCGTTTTAGCAAATTTATAGCTAAGGGATATTCGAGGAATCGTCGATCGCCTTTATCAATGATCCATTGTAAGTGCTCTTTAGCTGCCTTTGTGTTTTTATTGACCATTTGATCGAGCGCGAGTATACAACGCGCTTCCGTGCCCTGATCGTCGCCTGGTGCTAACGCCAATAATGCAGCAGAATCGATTCGGTGGTTGAGGTACATAACAAGTGGTCCCGGCCAGCAGAGCAGATTCGAACGCTTCTCAAGTTCAATGAGAAATTGCTGCTCGCGTGGATCGTGAGCTAACCTGCATCCAATTGCACCATAAATCAATGGGTACTCAAGTTCTTCCCATTTGGTTTCAACCTTTCTCATCATCGTGGCATCGGCGATGCTATCAGTCCATTTCTCTTCTGCAAGATGAAACAGCTGTCGCAAGAAATAGCAATGGTAGTTGCTCGGGGAAGCCTTGAGGGCCAGCGAGAGATCCGAATGGGCCCGCTCCATATCGCCGAGCGAGAAACAAACAATTGAACGATATCTATGCACCCCTTTTATGTTCTTGTCCATTTTTTCGGCAGCGTCTGCATCAGCTAGAGCGGCTCGCGGTCGGTCGATTAGTTCCCAAAGACTCGCTCGCTTCAACAGTGTATCGGCTGAGAAGGGCGGCTTTATCGACTTAGCAATGTACAGTGCCTTGTTAAACCAGTAACTCGATAGCACCTGATTCTTTTGTACTCCTAATCCCTGTTTGTACAGATGGGATAATCTGCCTATCGCTTCGGTATCCAGACCTACAGCCGCTGATTTATAGTGTGTGATTGCATCTGCATAACTCTTTTGATCTCCTCGTTGATAACAGAGAAAATCGGCATACTCTGCGTCGGCATATGCTTCCAAGTTCAGCGCCTGTCGATAACAGTAGTCGGCACGGTTCAGATCTCTTTTTACTACGGTTCCCTCTTTGAACAGCCTGGCCAGAGCCAGAAATGCCTCTCCGGAACCTTGATCTGCAGCTTGTGTCCAGTAGCTAACTGCTTTTCCAATATCAACAGGAATACCTTCGCCTTCGCTATATAGACTGCCCAGGTAAACCTGCGCATTTACCAGCCCCAGATCAGCAGCCTTTCTTGTCAGTTCAAAAATTCTTCTCCTGCGTTGGGGAGAATCGGGTTCCGCTCCGGGAAGTTCGCAAGCTAGCTGGTAGAGTGCATACTTATTGCCGGCTGATGCTTGCTCGCGAATGACTTTCTCCGCTGATTCAACCAATGTATCGGATTCATAGATGGCTTTGAGAGTTGCTTTATCTCGCGGGCTAGCAGTGTCGGGCGAGCCGTCAACCACCATGAAGTACATGATATCGTCCGAGCGACAGGAATGCCCAAGCCCCAGGGCATGCCCGATCTCATGGATCAAGACTGCTCTGCGCTCAGGAGCTTCCGCATCGGTTTTTGATCCAACGCTGCTCCATGGAGCGACATCGACATCGGCTCTGGCAATGTTGCGCACATTCCATTTTGAGTGTGCCTCACTAACCGGTACACAGTGCGCTAGCGCGTAAGTGGATGGACCCATTTCCTGTTTTGTGTGTTTCTGGGAGAAGCGAATATCTGCATCTTTTTTGCTGTCTACCAATTTATAGCTGAGTTTCGTTGGTATCACCGATATCCACAGGTCGAATGCATCAGTTATGAATTTCTTGTCGAGCTCACTAAATCCGTCCGGTGAGGTCTTGGGAGGAATGTAGATCTTGAGGGGCATGCGCTCCGGTCGCCAGCGACAGACTTCTTCATAGCAAAACAGCTCATTCAAGTAAGTTTCGTTGGTTGCAAGCTCGCGTCTGTCTATGACTGAGCGGTACTTCATCTTATAACCGGGTGGGAGCTGTGCGAAGTCGGGAGCCTTGAGCATTTGCCTGTAATCCTCAGTGGCAAAGTTAACTTCTCCATGCAAGTCATGGTTGAGGGCAGAAATCTGCAAGCGATGCCGGTCCTCGTTCAAGGAAATTAACTGGGGCTTTGATCCGGTCAGATGAAAGTGCCACGGCATCCTCAATAGACATGTGAGTACCAGGGCCAAACCAACCACGACGAAGAAGACGGTGGGAATTTTGTCTTCATACTTGTCTTTGTCATCATGACGCACTGGCAAATGACCTCAAAGCGAATTATCCATTTCCGTAGGTTGACCGGGAATGCATCGTGTGCACCCCCGGTCAATTCCGCTCCCCTGATTTTGTTACTCTTCCAGATAGCCTGCGAGTTTGCTCGACCAGGCTGGTTGCCGTAGCTTCCGGAACGCTTTGTGCTCAATCTGTCGCACCCGTTCGCGTGTGATGTTGAATAAGCGACCGACTTCCTCAAGAGTCCGTTGGCGCCCATCCTCCAGTCCGTAACGCAAATGCATGATGTCTCGCTCACGTGGGGTGAGCTGGCTGAGCATTCGATTGAGATCCTGACGCATTAGTTGTTCTTCGGTATTGGCGTCGGGACGTGAAGACTCACTGTCTTCAATGAGATCTCCTAGATATGTTTC
>JAKFUT010000351.1 GCA_021732565.1 Candidatus Obscuribacterales bacterium | reverse complement strand
AAGCGCGCTGCATTGGCAAACAAAATGGACACCCGCGCCAGGGAAATCAGAAACAGCGTTGTCGCCAAACTACCTACGTAGTGAATCATTTTTAGTATGGCGTGTCACCTGTAGGCAAGGTGAATGCGCACATATAGCTATCCAGATTTCCCTTGTGAGCCTTCAGGGAAACCTGGGGCTGGACCGACAGCTATGCAAAATTGCCCAACACCTGAAAGAGTGTTTAACTCTAACTTTCCATGTCGGCTCTGAACCAGCTGGTTTTGGAAGCAATCGGAATCTTGACCTGTACGTTGGTGGAAATTATCTCTGGCAGCGCTTCAGCGGGGAAAACTCGAGGGTTTATTCTGCGCAATTCGATCTTCTGATTATGCAACTCTACACTGGTAGGCTCGCCAGATTTTTCTCTCCTCAGCACGGATCGGCAGATTTTATCTAGCACCAGAGCGGTCGATTCGCCCTTCCAAAGTTGCACCCATTGGTAAGCACAGACGTCCGTCCTCAAAAACGGATCGAGAAATCCGACCTCGCGCTCTCGAAGGAAATCAGACTCCTTCGTTTGAACAGCTGAATCGGCATTTCTCAATTTCCCTCGGACCACTTCCACTGGTTCATCCGGAGCATTACCAGGCGCAGAAGCAGCCTCTATCAGTTCTGAATTAACAGATGACGAGGCACGTTCGGAACCGGTCTGTGGCGCCCGATCACATTTCTCTTCGACGCTATCTGGCAAGGGTGGCTCCGCTGTTGCACCAGATACGGTGCCGGGTTCAGCGGGAGGATTCTCCCGAATACGAAGATGCTCCTGCGCGGCGGATTCAACACTTTCGCAATTCGCCCCAACTAAGGGTTTCGGGAAGTGGCTTCCGAAGAGCCTGCCGCCGCCTGCAGCAAGGGACAGACGGATCAAGGGTGATTTGGCAAACGGGGCAGCAGCCCGAAGAGAAGGCGACGATGAATCGGTGTGCTTCCCATCATCGGTGGAATCGGCTAACACCGGGTCGGTTGATTTCACATCCGTCAATGCAACAATTCCTTGATCTGAATCTCCCACTAATTCTCCGGCCGGCGGAATCAAAATTTTGTCACCGGCGCAGATAGCCGAAGCGCCTTGATTAGCTTGCTGTATGCGAGCAGTTTCCGCAGCAACTTCGTCGGCTCCAACTATGTAACTTTGATCGTCTCGACGTCTAAATTCAAGCAATTGTCTTGCAATCTTCGAATAAGTATCCCCGTCTTTTGCTACTGTAATTGCACCACCATCTTGCGAAAAGCGAAAGATCCGGCCAGCGGACGAACGGTAATTAACAACGTTATGGTCCGAGTCTTCCTGAATGGCTGCACCATTGCGATACTGAACCAATATCGAACCGTCTGATTTCTGCTGAGTTAATGCACCCTCAAGCGAAACGGTATGAGTTACTGAATCAATCTCATACGACTCGCCGCTGCGAACATCATGAAGTATCCAGCTACCATCCTCATTCCGCTCGGAAGCAGTTCCATCTTCACGAGTAATTCGTATCACCGCGGCATCAATGGAGCTGCTGGAATATTCGAAGTTCAATGATCTTCCATCAGCATAGCCGATTCCCACGACCTGTCCGAATCCATTTTCACTCACGTGGCTGCCATCGGGAAAGTGCCGTTGCTTACCATCTGCGAGAGTTTGCTCAACAACACTTTGCTGTATGAACTTCTCTTCTCCTGGCAGACAGTCTCCGTCAGCGAAGTCTAACTCAAAACTGTTGTCGCTAGTTCCAGTCTCAGAGCGGTAGCACTGCGCTTTGCTTCCTTCCACAAGGGCATCTGTTACGCCCGCTCGCCGAGGTTCATCCACAATTTTTTTTATAGTGTCGTCCTGATTTGAGTTTACTTTCTCTTCGTCGTCCATGCTTCACTCTCCACAGGTCAGCCTCAGCCATGAACTAAGGACGGTCAAGACTGCCGCTCGCAGCATCCTACGACAATCAGGTCGCTCACTTTGCAAATACCCGATTATAATCTTGTGCTGCTACTGTCAACCTTGTAAACCATACAAGGCTCGCTCTCAAAATATTACCACCGCGTCCGCCCGGTTTTGCACACGGTGCTTAGCGGCAGAAGATTGAATGGCACATTATTCTTTCCTGTGTTTTCTGGAGAAAACGACAAAACATCGTTTAACTAAAAGCAGAGACTACCCGCAGATCTGCTCCCTGGTAACTGCAAGTGCTTAGAGTGCGCGCATTTATTCAGTTGAGTGAATTGGGCGGAGGTTCCGCTTAAACACTTGAAACGGCAAGACCGCGGGTGATCAAAGGGGAATTGAGTGTTAAATTAGCAACGCTCAATCAACTAAATACGACCACGCAATTGGGAAGGCAAATCTATCATGGACAAAAAAGTACCGTCACGAAAGAAGGACAAGATGAAGGGGGGCAAAACGCCCAAGCAGGGTCCAGAGATAAAGACCGCCCAAGCTCGCAACAAAAGAGATCCAGTAGAAATAATTGACCAGACCAATACAGGGCGAGATCCGGCGCTTGTGCCGATCAGGCATAGCCGGATGATGGTATCGCCCTTTACGTTTTATCGTGGAGCCGCCGCAATAATGGCTAACGATCTAGCGATGGAGCAAAATTCCGGTATCACGGTTCAGTGTTGTGGCGACTGCCACATACTCAATTTCGGTGCATTCGCCACCCCCGAACGCAATATTATTGTGGACTTCAATGATTTTGATGAAACGCACCCCGCGCCGTTCGAATGGGATCTAAAGCGGCTCGCTGGCAGTTTAGTGATAGCCGCAAACTCTGTAGGGATGTCTGCCAGAGCGGGCGAAGATGCAGTCTTTGAGCTGACACGCTCTTACCAAAGGGAAATGGCAAAGCATGCAAAAGAAAGACTGCTGGATATCTGGTTCTCAAGAACGGATTTTCAATCTCTTCTTGACAGCACTACAAGGAGGGAAGATCGCGAAAGAAGCAAGAAAGGTTTGAACAAAGAACTGGTAAGATCGTCTCCCGATGTCTTGCATCAGAAACTGACCGAGAAAAAGGATGGCAGTTGGCGCTTTAAGGAGATTCTGCCGCTCCTCTACCACGTGCCGGATATCGAGATGAAGAATGTGCGCAAGGCCTTTGACTTGTATCTTCAGTCACTATCGGCAGACAGACAAAGTCTATTGCGCCACTTCGAAATTGCAGACATTGCAAGGAAAGTCGTGGGAACCGGTAGCGTTGGAACCTACTGCGGGGTACTCTTGCTAGTTAGTGGCGCTGATGATTTGCTCATACTTCAGGTAAAAGAGTCGCGCCAGTCAGTCTTTGAACCATATCTTGGCGCCAGTGAATTCGAGAATCACGGACAACGAGTGGTAATCGGACAGAGAATAATGCAATCTGCCAGCGACATGTTTCTCGGTTGGACCAGCGGCCACCAAGGCCGACAGTTCTACCTTCGCCAGCTCCGTGACGTAAAAATGTCTCCAAACCCAGCGATGTGGACCAAGTCTACCCTGTTGGACATAGCAAAGTTTGCGGGGAAAGTACTGGCTAAGGCGCATGCCAAGTCTGGAGAAGCTGCAGCAATAGCGCAGTATCTGGGAGTCGGCGAAAAATTCGCCAAGTCAATGTCTAGTTATGCGCTGTCGTATGCCGAACAGACAAGCTCCGACTATCGGCTGTTCGTGGAAGCATGTCGGTCCAAAAGGCTTCCCACTGAAGCATCGTCCGTCGGCTAGAAAAGCATAACTTTGAACAAACAGATCCACCGCAGGAGCGAATGACCAAAGATATACGCCAGGGTGAGTTCGACTTGTCCCTTCTACGTGGCGGACCACTGTATGGTTTGCTGGTTCGAGCTGGAATAGCCCGTCCCGGACGGGCCGGATTTGTGTTGCGAATATTGTTCTTCGTCGCGCTAACTTGGATACCGCTGGCTCTAATGAGCATCTGGCAAGGAGCCTTTCTCCCTGCGGGAATCAAAGTGCCGTTCCTCTACGATTTTGCGGAAACATGCAGATTTTTATTTGTGCTGCCGCTGTTGATCATCGCAGAAGGCATAGTGGAGCCGTGGTTGAGTCACGTAATTACTCATTGCGCCACATTAGTCTCAGAAGCAGACAAGGAAAAGTTCAAACACAATATAGCATTGGCCATCCGCAGCAGAGATTCGGTTCCTGTAGAGCTGCTTCTCATTCTACTGGCTTTCATACGCCCTCATGTTGGCGGTTTGGCACTTTCCGCAGGCATCAGCTCCTGGCGCACCCTGACCACGGGCGCAGAGACTGCACCGACAGCGGCGTTTCTCTGGTATTTATATGTAGCGAAACCTCTTATTGCTCTGCTGTGGTTTAGATGGCTATGGAAGTACCTGATTTGGAGCCTGCTGCTATTTCGCACTTCAAGACTGCCGCTGCGCGTGACACCAACTCATCCAGACCGAATGGGTGGGCTCGGCTTCATCGCAATCGCTCAGACAAACTTTGCCGTGTTGTATTTCGCACTCGCTGCGCAGGCAGCAAGTTTCATTGGAGAAGAAATAGTTTTCGAAGGCGCCAAATTGATGTCCTTCAAGTACCTTATCCTCGCCATCGTCGTGATCGCACCAGTGCTGTTCTTGACTCCTTGTTTGGCATTCTCATCCAAGTTGATCGAAAGCAAAAGAATAGGCTTGCTCGAATATGGTGCTCTGGCAGATCGGTACACAAAAGACTTTCATGAAAAGTGGATTGAGGGTAAGAGGGACGACAATGAAGTGCTGCTTGGCAGCAGCGATATTCAGTCGCTGGCAGATCTCACAAATAGTTTTGAAGTTGTGCAATCGATGAAGTCAGTCATCATCAGCAAGGCAACAGTAGTGGCATTCATTGCAGCGTCGCTGGTTCCATTCACGCCACTATTACTCACCGTCTACCCATTCGACGAATTGCTTGCCCGTCTTCTAAAAATGGTTTTGTGAATTGATCATCGGACCTACCAACACCACCGTTGGTCACTGGTAAGTTAGGTAACCGAAATTGTCTCTCTGGCATTACCCGCCCCAATGGGCTCGAGCCCTTCCAGTATGTCTTCACGCAGACTCAGTCTCTCAGACCTTGAAAGCTGCGGTGTATATAAAACGGCTATCGACAGTTTGCCGAATACTTCGTGAGAGGCGAACCGCGCATTGTGTTTGAGATTCTCGGCCTCTGTCAGCGCCAACAACTCAAAGCGTCCATTTATTTCAGCAAACAATGCCAATAGGCCAGGCTGTTCGTATACATCACTCAAATCAACAAAGGGACCGCCGAACTGGTATTGTCCGATGGATATCTTACCGTCGCTCTCGACAGGTTTCTCGTGCATTTTATGATGCTCCTGCCTTGAGGTATTATTCGAATTCTTCCTGGTTGCGATTTCCGTATGCATAACTGATGCGATTTATCCAAATTGTTTTTTACCACTGCTCATCAGATTACTATCTAAAGTTGTCGTATGTACGACAACCCCGAAAATTGAAATGATGAACCCGCCAACTATTTCCGACGCAGTCGAGAAAAAACGATCGCGCCTGAATACAGAATACAGTCCCGTGCTTGGCAGCTAGCCAAACCTTTAGCAATCTGTTCGATTCTCATTTGCACTATACGTCGAAAGTATTCCTTTAGAATGCTCTACAGCACCTGTGTGCGTACGGTTGGGCACTTTCATTATTTGGACTAGCTGCAATCGTAAAAGAAACGGGAGATATTACAATCTTTCCCGATCGCTCAAGACCTTAATACTTTCTTCCAACACAACTCTTCCACATGTTGGTCCATTCGTTGTCCGGGTTTCCCCATTAGTCTGCTTGTGCCACCTGGTAATGAATGGATCGGCAAGTGAGGCGGCTTACATCTTGAATAGCCTATCAATAGAACGGGATGAACTCGGGGGAATAGAGCGTGGAAGATTACAAAAACAGCGATAACACCAACAAAAATGCTGCTGAAGAAACAAACAATGACGATGTCTATGGAGACCTCGCACGGACCGCCTGGTCCGGGAATAATCAGGGAGCCAGTAAACAAGTCGAACGTGGCGCGTCGGTGGACAAAGTTGGACAAAATGAAGAACTGATTTTTGATTCCTTACCTGAACTGATTAAGCCAGTCCAGTCGCCAGGTGGAGAGAAGCCCGCCGCAGACAAACCCGTTGAGAAGCCAGCGGAAAGCAAACCGACGGAAAAGATCACAGAGAAAGCGGCTGATCGGTCTCCAACGAGTCATTCCCCGAATGACGCTGTGGCTGCAAAACCAGCTGAGAAAACTATCGAACAAATGAGTTTAGCGGCGCAGCACGAGCAACAGCTTGTTCATTTGGCGCAGCAGCACGAGCAACAGCGTGCTCATTTGGCGCAGCAGCATGAGCAACAGCGTGTTCATTTAGCGGAGAAGCCAGCAGAAAGCCCGCCTTCATCTAAGCCCCTGATTTCTCCGCAAGAATACGAAGCATGGCAAACTCTCGAGCGGATGGACCGAGTCGGAAGAATGTCCCGGGGTAATTACGGATATTAAGCCCCAACCCGGTGTTCAATTCTACTGCACCGTGAACACAAGTGAAGATACAATACATTGTTGATGATCGGTGAATACATTGCCAGGCAGAGTGAAAGCGCGGACCTCGCCCCTACCTGGCCAAGACTTGGCCGAGGACACGCAGATCAGGCATTTTTTGACTGACTCAGGCACCGAAAATCACATCGTTGCCTAGATGCACCACCTTGTTCACGTCTCAACACCGGGGCAGCACAAGCTTCCGACCGATCATCAATTCAGATTCCTGTGCAAGGTGGTTGATTCGAGCGATGGCGGCCGCAAGCTCACTGCTACTTTCTCCAGGAGCATCGCTTTGCCAGCTTCGTTGAAAGCAGACAACATCTTCAGCAATTCGCTGCAATGTGTCTCCCGGGCGAACATCGTACGTCGCGCCGAATACAAACCGGCGTTGACTTGGGCTCAAATATTCTTGCAAATTGCCCCTCATATCAAATCGAGCAGCTGATTGATCCGGGCACAGTATGGTCTGCGCTCCACTGCACTTATAACGCCAGATTACTACCCCTGCCAGGGTCACAAGTAACTCCGCGCTCTCCGTTACTCCCATGCTATCGCCGCTGGTGCTATATGTTGTCCACGTGCCGTCAGTATTGCGGCGAGCTTGGCGGCCCGTCTGGTCGCACAATGCTATTGCGGTGCCGTCAGCACTGTAATCGATTTCACGAAAGAAATTGTCGGTGTACTCAATACGAGATACACGTCCGGCGCCGTCGCACCGCAATTTGACCTCACCGCTGGCGGCATTGCAGTACCTGAACATCGCAGACATTGAGTTATCTAAATCTGCCGGACCATCCGGGCGATCCGCAAAATTCGAACCATCTGGAACGTTTGAACCAACAGAACCACTAACGCCACTCTTCCACGAAGGGTCGGAAGGCAAGACCAGCCATTGTTTCAGAGAAGCAAGATCCAACACATGTGCTAGACTTTGCCTGGTGCCATCCGGCTGCATCAAAAACGCAGTTCCATCCACATGCTGAAAGATGACGACGTTTTCTTGCCTGTCGCGAAAAGAAAGCGTTCCCTCAACATCGATTTCTATCGCACCCTTATATCGCAGCCCGGTTTCCCGCCCCGTAGCAAACTGCACCCAAAATTCACCCGGAAGTCGATGCCACAGACTGTCGTCAAAATCGCTAATTTCATACAATCGATCGGCAGAATCATAAAACAAATCACGAGCTAATCCATCAACGCGCTGAACTCGTATCAGACGCTCCGCGCGATCAGCCTCGAGGTAAACGCCATTGGTCTTTTGCGTGAGAAAACCGGTTTCAGTTTCCGTAATGATTGTACCGTCACCGAGTATTCGCATACGGGTATCATCAGGACATAAAACCATGCGCGAACCGTCGGGCTGCTGCGTCACCACGTAGCCCTCACCCAGCTCGCGAACAACAATTCCATCGGCTGTCTCGGTACACTTACTGTTGGTTTCTCCATCGACAAATACAAGAATACCTTGCTCGTCCAGAGTGAAATTGCCTATGCGTTTCTGACCAGTAGCACTCCCGTCGGCTTCAAAGATATTCCATTGGCCATCGGCGCTTTTTTTTAGCACCGAGCCATCCTTCTCTACAATCAAGCAAAGCTGCCCTTCACTATCGTGCTCAAATCGCCGCATCTGTTTGTCAACGTAAGTGATGGTGGTAATGTGCCCTCTGGCATTAATCTCTATGGCTGCCCCGATCGACTCTTCTACGGTCCTGGAGCCATCGGGCCGTTCGGTGATTTTTTGGCCGTCATCGGTATTTCTTAATTCACATTCGCCGCTACTCGCCACATTCACAGAACCGCGCCAGATCTTACCAGTCGGTTTTCCTTCAGCGGAATACCGGGTCCAAAGCCCCGTTTCATGCTGCTTCCAGAGAGACTCATCTTTGTCTTTGAACGCGATTATTGTTTGCTTATTCTGGTCATACTGAAACTCGCGGTTAGAGCCGTCGGGATAATGCACGCGAAAACCGTCACTGGTAGCCTCACAAGCTGGTTGCTCTCGCATCTGCTTCTGTATTCGAGCGGCACCCCCGCCTGGATTTACAGCCGGAATTACCTTTCCGTAAAGGGTTATGACGTCACTGCCTCC
>JAKFUT010000379.1 GCA_021732565.1 Candidatus Obscuribacterales bacterium | reverse complement strand
GAAGCGTCCGCCCGGCAACGAGCCACTCGAACAAGGAAGGTGTGGTCGTTGTCGCCCTGTCGCCAGATCTCGTGTGCCACCATCTGTAGTTGCGGATTGATCCAGGTCAACCAGTCGGAATCAAGGTCCAGACATTCCAAAACTTGCTCCAGGATATCGTCGACCTTGCCCACATCATCGGAAAGAATCAATACACGATCTTCCTGAAATCTCATTTCAAAGCGGTTGCCGGCAGACGTCACGTGGTGACTTTCCGTCATGGAGGAAAAGCTGCTTAGGGGCAATTCTGCAAGCACTCCTGCCACGTCAACGTCACAGACACGGGTTGGCTGCATCAATTTGTCAGTTTTGGTGATATTGTCCACTGTTCTGTACTCAACTGAAACTGACAACATCTTACCAGATTGCACCAAAGTCAAGAATATGACACCCTAATTTGACTGCAGGAGAACACGCACAGATGAATCACAGCAATTTTGAAGTTCTCGGATTGCGCCCCTTCATCCCAAGCGGTCCGGACTTTGCCGCAGCTGCTAGATTCTTTGTGGACCTTGGTTTCGAAAAGCTGTGGGATTCCAACGGGTACGCCGGATTCTCCAGCGGCACAGCCAAATTTATCCTGCAGGATTACATCAATGCCGACTTTGCGGCAAACCTGATGGTACGAATCGATGTCTCCGATCTTGACGCCTGGTGGGACAATTTTTCCGCCAAGAATCTGGAAGAAAAATATCCGGGAATACGTATAAAGCCGCCAACCGATTTTCCCTGGGGCCGAGAGGTAAATATCATCGATCTGGCGGGAGTCTGCTGGCACATAGGTGAACTATAGAGACTCAACGGCTAGAATCCACTCTCGTCCGTTATTGTGCTCTTCCAAAAAACGGCAAAGCGATATAATGTTTGTTTTTGTTGGTCCTGAAATCGGCGTGGGGAGCAATAATTCCAGACACTTTGTCTTGTGCAATTGAAAGACCAGCTTTGCCAGGGATTTCGGCGAAGTAAGCCCGGCTCGAGTGAAATTAGAAGACCAGGTAAAACGGTCTGCATCAGTGTTTAATGTATCGGCCAGGAGCTCCCAGGCTTCTTGGAGTTCAAGGGGAGCGACATCTAACGGAGCAAACCGTTCAGCATTACCGCTCAGCATGGAAAGCACCTGCCCAAGCCCCTGATTGCCCGTGTCACCCGTAGAACACTCCCACGTAGAGACCACGCATTTATCAATACAGCTTTGCAGACTGTCCAGTTTTTCCGGCGCATCGAGCAGTCCAGAGAAGGCATCTGCGCCAAGTGCATAATATCTGCAGTAACCACCCACCGCTCTTTCTCCTGACGGATCCATCTATCCTTGTTTGCACCTGCATCTAATCGGTCTGTCGATTCATCTATCTATCTGCTATCTGCTGCCTGTCGGTCTCTATGTCGCTGTCGCTCAAATTGGCGAACTGCAAGGTCGTCACTTACGAAGGAGACACGGATTTCCGAACACGCTGCAAATTGTCGCGACAGATTTTTAACTGCGGCACCACATCGGTAATTTTTTCCAGTTGTCCCGCAGCACGTTCAAACAAACGCTCCGCCGGGGTAAGAGCGCCACGTCGAAGGTGCAGCGCACCAAGATTGTGTAGCACCGCTGCGTGCAAGAAGAGTTGCTGCTCTCTGATCGGCTCCAGAGCATCATTTGCTAGCAGATACAATTCCTCGGCTAAGTTCAGGTTATCCTGATATGCAGCAATCAATCCTCGCCTCAATTGGTTAAGCGCCAAATCCGGATGACCAGCCGGAAGACATCGCAGCCGAACCTTGTGGACCACATTGAATATGTGCGATGCTTCCTTATAGTTAAATCGATCCATCTCCTTAAGACCTTGATGTTCCAACAACATACTCAGCACTATGTGCTCAAGAGGAGGGGGATTCGTCCATACTTTTGAAGCATCATCCAGCTTTCCGTAGAGGGACGTTGCCTCGTAAATAGATTCCGATACTTGCGGAAAATCTGGCGACATGAAACGGTTGCGCTCCAATTGCGAGCTGGCCTGCCTCAGTACTTCAGCGCGCTCGGGATCTGAACGCGGTTGAGGATCGTCGACGACCAGTATTACCTTACTCTGTCGAGCAGCTTTGATTGTCACCGTTCCTGACACTGGCGGCGAGTCGAACTCCAAATTCACCAACCTTCGATCGGTTGGCGGAATTATCTTGATTGTTCTGGTATTGACCAGCCCATAAACCATTGAACAGGTTGCAACAGCCCTGCTCCGGAGGCGCCCCTGTTCACTGTCATCCCACACCTTGCAGGCAGCCGCAAACTCGTATGCTGCGGCCGCAGTCTCAGCACTCAAAGGTCCAAGCTGCTTCAGACGAATATTAAACGCGTTTTCAAAGCAGTGCTCAAATTGTGGTGAATCGTAGCCTTTATTGATTACGCCTGCAAGCAAAGAACATGCAGCAGTTTCGAGATGTTCTTCTCCAAGATGGCGTCGCGCAAGTGCAAGTAAACTGGCGATATACGGAAGAGCTTCGTCCGAAGGAACTTGTGACAGAATGTGCCGCGAAGCAGCCAGTTTTTTTTCTGCAGCCTGGACAGCGTCTGAATTCTGTTGCAGCTCATTCAAAAGATCAGCAGCCACATTAACGGAAGGTTGCGTTGGCGATTCGGACATTGATGCCTCCACTGGTAGTGTCGAAATGTCAGTAGGGTGTAATTCTTGAAAGAAAGAGCTTGGCTGCTCGGGTGTGATACCGGAATCGGTGCTGTTCGGCAGACCGCGCGAACCTGCTCCTGCCCCTGAAGGCTGCTCACCGGATTGGCGTTCATTTGCCGACTCGACCGGGACCGGTGAACAAGGGACAACGCTTTGCCCCACGCCACCCGGAATTGAAACTACAAACGAGGCAGCTTCGGCAAGGCCCATTACTGAGTAGAGCCGATAGAGCCGCTGAATGGTAAGCGATGTATCGGCATGGTTCGGTCCAAGTTTCGATATTCGAACAGATAAGGCATACAGCAAAGAAAGTTCGTATGCAGCAGCATTGGTACCTGATACCACTTGATACAAGAGAGAAAGATCATCGAGAATCTTCCAATCCACGCAAGACACAGTCTCGCTCGGTCCCAGCGTAGACTCATTCCATGCCACGTGATCGCGTGCTTGATCAAGAGACTTCGCAACTAGTTCATTCAACCCGGCCACTTGCTGAACTTGCTCATCTTCAATGCACGGTGCGACACGATCTTGTATAAACGTCAAACACTGAAGCCATGCCTCTCGCGTTCCATCATCCTGTTGCTCGGTGCTCAAGTCGAGAAAAATTTGATTTTGGGAGGGGGCACCCTCTTTCATTTGGTCACCACCGGCAGAGGCATCAATTACCGGCTTGTCAGCCCGCTCAGATGCACCAGATTCGGTGCCAGAAGTAAGTTCACGGAAAACAGTGCGCTGTGCTATTTCCGGAGTGTCTCCAGTAGCGCCCGATGGGAAAACAGGCTCAACAACCTCAGGTACATTGTCGATGGAACTGCCTGCAAAGCCTTCCCCTCGTTGCGAAATGTCATGCTCGATTGAATTAGTTTCACCAAAAACCTCAACCGGTTCAAACCTTGCCCGGGATTCAATACCAAAAGAGGCCGGCTTATCGAAAGAGTGCGCAGTCACCATATCGCTGCCTGATTCGCCAACGCGACTTTGTCCACTAAAAAGGGACCGCTGATCTACGTCGTAACGATTGGCGCGTAAAGATATCCTCAACTCATTATCACCGTCTTCGACTTCGGCACCACCAAAATCGAAACTACCGGCCGCGGCAAAACCATCATCGCCCTTTCCTCGTCTAATCGCACTCAGGCGAGGACTCTTGGTCGAATCATACCTTCGTCCGTGATTGGGTGAAGTTTCCTGCTCCGAACTAATCAAGGCATGTCCGGACCTTTGATCAAAACTCGAAATTGCCGACTCATCATCTGTCGCCGACAGCGCAGAGAGCTTCGTATGGTCTGCGTACCAGGGTTCCGCCGAATTCTCCACTGGTGTTTTGAACGAAGCACCGGAGCTAATCGATTCAAGCGATTGCCCTTCTGCCACTATAGCGCCCGCTTGATCTCCGCTGACGTTGGCCAGCACTTTAATGTCTCCATTTGGCGGCGCCTCAGAATCCAACTGAAGTGCAGTGACCGCCATTTCACAGCAGCCCCCGGCAGATGAGTGTTGGCTACCGTCCGGCTCAGCAGACGCGGGTTTCTCCAAAGGCGGCGAATCTACGGTGCCAAAACCGGCTCTAGCTGCTATTTCACTTCTTTCAATTTGAGACCATGTATCGGCGCCGCTGTCACGGAAGATAAGGTGGGGTTCGCGCTCCGCGGGTTGATACGGTTGGCCGGGTTTGCTCTCAGCAGTAGTAAAAGCCAAATGAGATGAAGAAAAGCCTTCAGCTCCTTCGTCGCTCGCAAGTGCAGGTGCTTGATCATGCCCAACTGCGGGTGATTCGCTAACTTGAGATCGATACCACTCATGAGAAATGGCATCGCCTTCAAACGCCCCGCCGCAATTCACATCAGCCTTCTCCGAAAGCACAGTGTTTACGGTTGTGGACCACGAATTTACCGGCGCGTGCTCAGGAATGGCATCTTGCTTTGCAGCATACAAAGATTGCTGAATACTGCCTTCAAAATGATCAGGACCGGAAGATTCAACCAGATTGGCAAGATCATAACCGCCGTCAGCATTATCATTATCAGACCACTCTTCCTGAGCAACGGGTACGCCTTGAACATAATTCCAGAGCGAGGTTTCGTCTTCCACTGGCTCCTGATAGTTCCGGGAATCATATCCCCGAGCCTGTGCGCAGGAATCAGCCGCCAGACCCGACTGCGACTCCGGACCGCTACCCTGTGCCTTTGGCTCCCACCAGGCAGCCACACCCGGATCTGTCGGCACAAGGTTGTCCGATGCATGCTCGTTCTGAGCCAACGTTGCTTCGGACAAAAAATCATCTGGCTGTTCCGACACGGCAATCACACTTGGTGCCACTACCTGCGGTTCCATGACGGCATCGGGTACCGGTTCAACTGCAGATTCTATTGTGGGTGCATCAAGAGCCGATTCGACGACGGCATCGAACGAAACGGGTTCAGTCGCTAAAGCTGCATCGGATTTCGCCCCAGATTGAGCGACTCGATGAGCCACATTCACCAGCGGAGTGGGCGCCCCCCTGCGTGACGGGTTAGGCTCTGCGCCGGGTGCTCGTTTCCTGATGGACTTAGCAGTTGGTTCGCCCGTGCTGGTCTCTCCAGCACTGGAATCACTTGACGGATCAGGTGCTGCGGCACTCCCCACACTGGCTCCCTTATCCGGATCAGGTACTGAAACTGTCAACGAATTTGGTTCGGCGGCTGGAGAACTGGTCAACGGATTCCGTTCTGCAACTGGACGGGCACCGCCAGTCAACGGATCGGGTTCTACTGCTGGCCGCCCGCTATCCGGCATCAGCTCGGGTTCGGCTACTGGAGGCGCATCGGCGGTCAACAGATTGGGGTCGGCTGCCAGGGTATCGGCTCCACTTAAGAATTCGATATCAGTCAGTGGGTGTCCGGTATTTTGCTCCAGAGCGGAATCGCTTGCAGAATCAGCCTTCGAATCTGACTCTGGATGGTCTCCTGTCGTACCCGAATCAGAGGGAGCGGAATCGCCCCCTCCTGTCTTCCCTTCACCGCGTTTCTTTGAAAACGCCAGCGCATAAAGCGACTCTGCGGAACGCCCCTGGGTTTGCAATAAGAGCGCAGCATCCTGCAGCACCTCAATTGTCTCTTCATGAGCGGCACCCAGCGACTCTAATTTGAGTTCAAGAGCACGAGTCAGCAGAAGCTCAGTTGCCTTCAAATCCCCCTGCTTTTCCCGCAAGGCAGATAAATGTCGCAAGTCGCGAGATAGCTGGACAATGCTGGTATCTTTGAAATAGGCATGAAGTGCAGCAGGTTTGTTCAGGTAACCAAGCGAGATATATTTGGCTGCAAGGCGCATTAGCCCGTCTAGAGCAAGTTCCACTCCATGCCCCGTGACTCGGGACATCTTCAAAGCGTCCGAGTAGGCCTTCTCAGCCTCATCAAGGGCGAATTGCTCTAACTCAGCGTCGCCCCATTGAACAAGCTTCTCAATCTTTTCTGCGGTCATCACGCCTTCTCGCCATGCCCACCGGAAACTTACCCGCCCGCAATGCATTGTAAGCGCTCCTGCCCGGGGGCGTGCAGCTTCCATACCTCGCCCCCCGTTCGTTGAAATTGACCACCTGCGTCGGCACAAACCAAAGCTCAGTCATAACAGGGCTTCTTCGGAACTAATAGCGGTTAGAACGGATGGCGATCGAAAATTAATTCCCTCCTCACCAAGTTTACATTAAATGTCAAGACCACCCTCTTAATTAGTCGTTACGTTCATAGCGAAGGAACGGAGCCCACCTTCGACAGCCATTCAAAGTTACATGGCAACGTTGCCGCCTGACCCACTGGCTGAGAGATATTTCTCATGCCAAATGGTGTTGAACAACAAACCAGAAAATCGTCCGAAGAGCCGGGAACTCTTTCAGCTTCTGCGTTCTATCATGAACTTCTGGAAGAAAACAGTTGCCTCGTAGCAAATTAGTTTGCAAGACACACAAGAGAAAGTATAGAAACAACAATAAGGGTTAGGGATTGCACCGAACCAAGGACGCCAGCAGATGTAAAAAGCTCGGGGTTAACTGATGGAATGTTTTGGTTTTGGAGGAGACCTGGTGTTTGCTTTTGTTCGTTGGCTCACCGCAATTGGTCTGATGGTATCACCGTGGTGGAGGTACGGTGGGACTACTCAGAATTTTTGCTTGAAACTGCCAGCTTTTGCAACTCCTTAAGCAGCTCATCGCACGATTGAGCGCTATTGTTCTGACGTATGGAACGTAACTTCCGGGAAAGTAGCATCAAATTTTCCTTTACATTGGTGAGGCCGGCCACATTGCTGAAGCATGAAACGTTTTTGTATCGTAAGCCCAGAACTACGGCTGTCTTGAGTTCATTGTACGCTTCGGACAGCTTGCCTTGCTGAAGCAGCGCGTCTCCAAGGGTAGCACGAGCCGAAACTGTTCTCATGCTGTCCTCGCGATGAACTCGTTTCTCTTCCACTATTATCTTGTTTGAAATCCTGCAAGCATCGGCCGGGAATTTCTTAGCTTGGTATGCGGCCGCCAGCATGAGATACACCTGTTCAAGGTTCTCCGCAGTGTTCCGGTAGTGCAGCACCGCCGCCAGATTCTCCGCTTGCAGGAGGATCGCCTCGGACCGTTTGGTATCGGAATTTGAATAGGCGAATGCGCGAAAGCACAGCAGCTGAAACTGAACAATTGGGTCGTTAACTGTTGCCCTCAGTGCACGAATACACCATTTTTCGCAGAGGGCAAGCCTGTAACTTTGAGGAGTCGTTACCTGCTCGCCTACCATCATGTGCAAACATTGCATAAAAACATGGCTGGTCTGCGGAACAAAAAACGAGTGTGATTGATACCATGATTCGAGAACTCGGTCGGCTGCCGAAAGATGACGACCTTGCAGCAATTGGTGTGCGTGTTCTAAGCCATTGGCTGACAACGACGATCGCTTAAGGATGGGATCGGGCAATCGGTCTGTAAGAGTGTTGTATTGCTCCCATTGCTTTGGCAAATTAAAATGGAGCACAGATGCGTCCTTTGAACGATGTGCCCGAAGGCGTTGGTCCACAGCCCTGTCAAGAGCTTCTCCGAGTGCGATAACGATTGGCGCCTTTTGCAATTCTTCCGAAAGTCCGCTCAGGCTCTTGTCTACTTGGAGTATAAACGAGGGATCAACATCTAGATCTGCTCCGGTTTTGTATAAGCTATCCCAAGCCGTCCACAAATAAGAAAGAGCAGTGAGCTGATCGTTTATCACCTCGGATCGTTTGTACAATGTGCAGGAGGAATACAACAAAGCCTGCGAGCATTGCAGTTGAGCCAACGGGCTTGAATCGGCGCTCTTTTCTGCTGTGACTTTATTACAATAATCCAAACTGTCATTGGGCATTCCTGCACAATCAAGCGACCAGGCCAGTGAAATGTCTGACGATTTGTCAGCGTAATTGTCATAGAACTCACGAAATCGTCTTGGCTCCATGATCGACGAGCTTACTGATAAAGCATGGTTCCAGCAGTCATATTGCGACTCGAATCGTGTTAAGCGGTCGGCCACAAATCTGGCTTCTTCGTACTTCCCCTGTCGATGCAGGCTCAACGCCAAGCGCGCGCAACAAGCGGTATAGACTTCGCGGCAGTCCGGTTTCTTCAATGCAATATTTTCTAGTCGCGCAAGGTTGGGAACAAGAATAGCCACCACACTTTCGTAACGACCGGTGCCGAATGAAAAACTGCTGACTTGTTCGAGAAAGCGAACGACGTACACTGGGGGGTCCGGCGACCAGTCCAATTTATTGAGCGCCTCGATCATTCGTGATTGCAAGATGACGAGCGAGTTGAAGTCGTGGCGAACAATAAGTTTTTCAGCGTAGTATTCAGCTACTCGGAACTGTTCGGGAGAGTTCTTCTTTTCAAACTCATCTATTGAAGAGTTAAAATATTCACTCGCTTCCTTCCAATTATCTAAAGACTCCAGGGCGTATGCGCATTGCTCTAATGCAAAACCTGCTTGACGGAAATCAGCAATCGGCGCACCTTCCATGCCGTTGGTCACTGCCCGAGCATAGAATTTGTATGACCCGCAGCAGAAGGAGGTTGGAGCGAGAGTA
>JAKFUT010000279.1 GCA_021732565.1 Candidatus Obscuribacterales bacterium | reverse complement strand
GCGCTACAGGTTAGTCCGCTGCGCAGACTTAAGTAATCACTCTATCACTGAATGCCTCTGGATGTCATCGGTCACCGTTGTACAGCGTTACAGCTACCCGACGGAGATTACAAGAGAACCTGTGGCAGGCCGGGTTTCAACGGATCGCCAGTGAATTTCTATTTCGAAATGGTATTTTCGCTGAGGGTAGCTATACGCTTCTTCGCAGCGTCGGCATTGGTGCCATAAGGCGACTGCTGCAGATAGCGTTTGTATGAATCCAGGGCATCCCTCTTATTGTTCATGGCCTCATACAATACAGCCCTGTTGTAGTGCACCACCGGTAGTGAATCACCCGACTGCATTATCGCTACCTTATAACGCGACAACGCATCTTCGTACTTGTGCCGCGATTTCAGCAAAATACCTAATGCATTGTGGGCCAGCGGATATCGTCCCTGAGCTTCAGTAATGGCTTGAGCGAAAGCCTTCTCTGCTTCAGCCTTCTTTCCTTCCTTCATATAAGCCTGCCCCAGATTGTAATAAACCTGTGGTACTCCATGCACTGATAATTTCAAGGCTGCATTAAATGCCTCAAATGCAAGTGATAACTTACCCTCGCGCAGGCGAGTGTAGCCTACGTTGTTCCAGGCTACAGCCTGCATCTTGCCCGGATGGCCAGCGGCGGCTTCAAATTCTGATTCAGCATCTTCTAATTTAGGTGGAGTGGCCAGATACTCATACCCGAGCGCCAGTTCCTGATATACCTCTTTGGGTACCCCCAACTGCTCAGTTATATCTTTTAGCGTTTGAACCTTGTAGCCCGCAACATTTTCATATCTGTGGGATGTACGCAGCGCTACCAGCGCATCTGGATATTTATGTTGGGTCATCTGCACAAGCCCAAGCTGATAGAGCGCATATGGATATTCTTTTCTCAGAGCAACCGCTGTTCGCAGCTCGCGCTCAGCGGCAGCCATATCACCCATATCTTTATAAAGATGACCAAGATTGCCATGAGCGTTAGGCATATTGGGCTCCATTTGCAGGACCTTCTGGTACCACGTTAGAGCTCGGTTACTATCCGATTCTTTAGCGACCCCCTTCTCCCCCCTGGACTTGTCGCGAAAAACATTTGCCAGGCTCAAATAGAGATCTGTGTTCGCTCTATCGCCAGCGGCATTCTTAGCCTGGGTAAAGTAATTGATGGCATCGGCGTAATCTTCGGCTAGATAGCGGTTATTAGCCAGATTATAGAGACTTTCGTAATGATCTGGATTTAGTTTTAGCGCCTCAGCGTAACTGCGATCCGACTCCCCCATATTGCCTTCGTTCTTGTAACACAAACCGATGCCATTCCAGGCGTCAGGACAATTACGTTCCAGCGAAAGCGCTCGCTGGAATTCTCGCCGGGCAGCCTCAAATTTATTATCGCCGTATAGTCTCCAGCCCTCCCGCAAAACGGCATTAATGCCCGTACCGTTGTCTTCCGCCCTGACCGCCAGCGCAGAGCTAAACAGAACCACGGTTCCCAGAACTACTGCCACAAGCCGCCGGCAGAGCCATTTATTGCGACGGCTAACTTCAGACCGGCGGTCAAAGACGAGCGCAGCGTCAAACGGGCAGGATGTGCTCTTGCTTGCGGGGGTATCGACCTTTGTTTTCAACATTGCTTGCGGACCGTGTCATGAACCAATGTAAATCTAATAATACCAGAGTAATGAACACACACTACCAGACATATTAGACAGGCTGTTCCGGCTCTTTGAGCGCCGATGGAACATAGGTTCGGCGCTCTAGTTAGAGCAAGAGTGTAACTAGAGTCGATTGTCCAGTAGAATCCGCTCGTCACAGGGATGGCCGCCGCCACGGCCGCCATAGCGTGGCGGTCGGGATCCCCCTGACGCGCTTCAGAGAGATAACGCACGCGGGGAGCCGTATGTTAGGATCTACATTCGGCCTTTCGAAGGTCAGTGTTATCTCCCGCGAATTTCGCATTTTCTGTTACCTATGCCTGACAACATTTTGGCCAGAGCGCTGCATCAGCATTTTCTGCACAGTCCGCAGTACGCCAAGATTTTGGCGCGTACGGCGAAACATTCAGCACGTGAACTACATATAACCGGCCTGTCGGATTCAGCAAAATCATTAGTACTTTCTTTGCTGCATCATGAGGTCAAACGCCCGTTTTTCCTGGTTACCGCCGACCACCACCATGCGGCGCGTTACCACCAGGAAATTACGAATCTCAGTCGGTTCAAGACATTTTTGTACCCTTCGTCTGAAGTTTCCCCCTACGAACAGGTTCTTCACAGCCCGGACACCATTGCTCCGCAGCTGGAGGTTCTAAAACAACTTATCCGGCACCCCACCGAACCTTGCATAGTGGTGCTTCCGGCAAGAGCCCTGGTACAGCGCGTGCTAGATCGTGACACGCTGAGCAGCAACACCGTCACCATCACGAAAGGCGAGAGCCTCGAAATTGAAGTTATCAGACGGGAACTTGTCAGGCTGGGGTATACCCGAGAGAACATCGTTACTTTGCGGGGAGAATTTGCCACCAGGGGCGATATCATCGATATCTTTCCCTCGGAAGGATTACCTGTACGAGTAGAACTTTTTGGTGACGAAGTCGAATCAATTCGAAACTTCAGCATAGACACGCAGAGATCTATTGAAGAAGTAAATGTGGTTGACATCGCACCACGCTGGTGGGTAGTGATCGACAACGCCAAGAGTGTTGTCGAGGCAGTGAGAGCAGCCGGTGAGAGTTACCTCGGCGATCTGGCCGACTCTGCTCGCGAAACTTTACGGTGCGTTCTCGAAAATGATTTGCAGTCGTTTGAAAGCAGCACTTATCCAGAATCGCTGGAGTACTACGCGCCCTTCATACATCCGCAATTCTCGACCATTCTCGATTACATGCCCGATACGTCTTTGCTTGTATTTGACGAGTGGGATTCAATCTCGATGGCGTTGAAGGCTTATGAGCAAAAGCTTACCAGTGCTTACGAAGAAGGGGTGGGCTCGGGCCGGTTGCTTCCGCTGCCACGCCCTCTTACCATGACGATGGAAGAATTTGCCACCGCTGCTTCCAGAGTGCAGCGAGCGTTTATGGTATCGATGCCGGGAGTGGAGAGCGCTTACGAGGAGTCGAGCGATCACACCGCCATCGTAAGCTTCGATTGTCATAACGTTGAGCGGTTCAACAGCAATGTTCGGCAGATCGTCGATAAGCTTAAAGAATGGATGCGTTCCGGTTTCCGCATTATTATTTCCACCGAACAACCTCAGCGAGTAATCGATCTTCTGCAAGAGTGGGATTGCCCGGCCAATTACCTGACCGGATCCAAAGAGGGCGTGAACACCAACCTTCTGGGCAAGGGAAACGGCGGACCGCCGCCCAATCCACTGGGTGAAGCGCTGGCCGGAGTCTGGGAGTCCAGCACTGCCGGGGTATGGGTTACGAAACAGGGTTTCGTCGGCGGTTTCCGATTGGAAGATGTAAACCTGGTCTCTGTTACCGACGCTGAACTATTCGGGCAAAAACGGCGACCAACCCAGTATCGCCGGCCGGTCGCCGAAAAGAACTTTGAACGATTCACCAGTGTTGCCGAACTAAAAGTAAACGATTACGTAGTTCACCTCAAACACGGAATAGGCCAGTTTATCGGTGTGCAGCGAATCTCGTACGACAACCAGACCAGAGAGTATCTGGCGGTTCAGTATTCGGGAGACGATCGGCTGTACGTGCCGGTGGACCAGATAAACTTGCTATCTCGTTATAGAGGTAGTGGAGACAGCCCACCGCGTCTCTCTCGCCTCGGCGGCGCCGATTGGGAATCAACAAAGAAGAAGGTCAAACGTTCGGTCCGGCAGATTGCCGAAGAACTGGTCAACCTGTATGCATTACGGGCCAAGCAAGAAGGGTTTCAAGCGGTACCCGACACTCCATGGCAATATGAAATGGAAGAGGCCTTCCCCTATGAGGAAACGCCGGATCAATGGCAAGCCATAGTGGAAGTGAAGAAAGACATGGAGTCATCCAAACCCATGGATCGACTCATTTGCGGAGACGTGGGCTTTGGAAAAACCGAAGTAGCCATTCGCGCAATTTTTAAGAGCATAATGTCGGGCCGGCAGGCAGTAATTCTGGTACCAACTACGGTATTGGCCCAACAGCACTTCAATACAATGTGTGATCGATTTGCACCGTATCCGATTAAAGTGGGTTTGCTCAGCCGGTTTCGCACAGCGAAAGAACAGAAAGAAGTCGTGCGCCGTCTATCGACCGGAGAGTGCGATGTAGTGGTGGGGACACACCGCCTGCTGCAGAAGGACATTCTTTTCAAAGATCTCGGTCTGGTAGTGATCGACGAAGAGCACCGTTTCGGCGTTGCGCACAAAGAAAAACTCAAACAATTGCGAGTGATGGTAGATATTTTAACAATGTCGGCAACGCCGATTCCGAGAACCTTGAACATGGCTCTTACCGGCGTTCGGGATATGTCACTGATTCATACACCGCCGATTAATCGCTCACCGGTAAAAACTTACGTTGGAGAATACAGACCACAACTGGTGCGCACCGCCATTTTGCACGAGCTGGAAAGAGGTGGCCAGGTTTACTTCCTGCACAACCGTGTTGAAACCATTGAAGCCATGGCGCTGGAGCTGCGAGAACTGGTTCCCGAAGCTAAAGTTGCAATTGGCCACGGGCAAATGCAAGAGCGAGATCTGGAAAACGTGATGCTTGAATTTGCCAACCATGAATTCGACATACTGGTCTGCACCACAATTATCGAGTCTGGGCTGGACATTCCCAATACCAACACTATTGTTATCGATCAGTCCGATAGGCTCGGTCTGGCTCAGCTCTATCAGATACGAGGGAGAGTAGGACGTTCAGACGTGCAAGCTTATTGTTACTGCCTGTACAGACCGGAAAAGGTCTTGACGGATCAAGCTCAAAACAGACTGAAAGCAATTCGCGAGCTGACAACTTTAGGTTCCGGTTATCAGATCGCATTACGCGACATGGAAATTCGTGGAGTAGGTAATATCCTTGGTCCGGAACAACACGGACATATGATTGCAGTCGGATTTGATCTCTACTGTAAGCTACTGGGCGAGTCCGTGGCAGAACTCAGGGGCGAAGCGGTGGCTTCCGATGCAGATACGCAAATAGATATCAACGTAACAGCGTTCATACCTGATGAATACATAAGCGATCCGGAACATCGGATTGTGGAGTACAAACGATTGGCAGACGTGCGGTCGGAACGTGAGCTTGTTATCCTCAAAGAAGAGTGGCGCGATCGCTTCGGGCCGATTCCACAAGAGGTGTCGAACCTGGCGCAAATCGTTAAACTCAGGCTCATTGCCAGTAAGTCCGGGGTGCAGGCGATCAAACCCGATATGGTCGGATTGCGAATGTTAGTCGGCTATCGACTACAACAATGGCTTCCTATTCAACAGAAGTTGCCCAAGCATCTGGCCCAACGCACTACTTATAAACCTGGATCTCCGGGGGCACTCGGACCGACTCCCTATATTCTTGTGAAGTCGGAGGGACTGAGCCCCGTGGAGCAACTCAATTTGCTGGAAGAATTGTTAAATGCTATGGTGGCTTATCAGCAAAGCAAATCTGCTTAGAGGAGATCCGACATGCCGCATCTGAAAGGTTCACGAGGATGTCTCGCGGTGGCTTTCTCCGTGTTGCTGTTAGGTGCTTGCAGTCAGAATCAGCCCGCCGCGACCACGTCCACAAGTACGGCCACTTCCACGGCTGCTTCCGGACCGACCGCAGCAACGCCTTCCGCCACTAACACTAGCACGACGGCGGCGTCCACCGGAGCGGTTCCTGCCACAGCTACTTCCACTGCTGCACCCTCGACAGCCACGACAACGTCATCCACAGTTGCACCGGGTCCACTCACTTCAGGCATCCCCGTAGCGGTGCCGGGAAACGCGCTCGCTCCCGCTGCAGTATTGCCGCCGGTGAATCCGCTCTCGGCGGAAAAGTCCGCAACAACACCAGCAGCGACGCCTCTTTTGGCAGCAAAACCGGCAGCACCAGCCAGCGTACCAGCTGGAGCGCCTGCAGGAAATGACGGACAGGTTCGCATGACACTTTCCCAGTTTCCGGAAAGTCTTGCAATTTGCAATGTTGCCGGCAATGAAATTACAGTTCGCGATTACAAACGCATGCTCAAGTTACAGCAAATGCAGATGAATCAGTCACTGGCCGGTGATCCCGCGGCCAGAGAAAGAATGATGGAAGTGGCAAAGAAAAACAATGTCACTCTGTCTCCGGAAGAGAAAGCTCAACTGATAGAGGCAGCGAAACGCCAGAAGGGAACAGAGAAAGAGTTTCAGGAATGGCTGAAATCAATCAATGGAACGGAAGAACAATTCAAGGCAGAGATCTGGAAGACCGGGCTGGCATTCAAAACATCCAACATGATTTTGGAGCAGGGACTCCTGCCCGAATTGGTGAATAGAGAGTTGATGGCCCAAGCCTCCACCGAAATTGGGGGAGAGAAGCAAGCCATGGACATGTATTTTCGATTCAAAGTATCGAAGCACTTCAATGTGCTGAAAGAGCTGACTCAACTCTCGAATGAAGACATTCGAGAAGAAATTGTAAAAGCGGAGTTGGCAAAGCAGCAACTCCTTCGAATTCAGAAGCGTGTTAAGGTGACAGACCAAGACCTGAAAAAGGTATACGAAGCCAACAAAAAGAATCTGAAACACGGTGATCAGATACGTCTTGCGAAGTTGCTAATTCTCTGCCCGCCTAACGACGTGGGAGAGACGAAGAGCATCAGAACACAGCTTGCAAACTCCACCAAACTATCAGGCGAAGAGCTCGATAAAAAAGTGGCCGAGTTCCAACAGCAAAAGAAGAATGAAGCAACCTTGCTTCTGGCACGAGCCATCGCAGGAGAAGACTTCACAAAGATGGCTAACGACCTCTCGCAAGATTCGGACAATGAGAGGCTCAAGAACGGCGGTGACCTGGGCTGGCTTGAAACGAAGTCATTGGTTACGGAATTAAGGAACGCGGTGGCTCCCCTGAAGAAGGGACAATGTATTCCCTCGGTAGTCTCAAATCCGATGGGCTATCTCATTTTCAAAGTGACCGACCGGCGCCCGGAGGGCTACTCGCCACTGGCCGACATACGGCCCCAGCTGGAAGAGCGAATCAAAGCTGAACTCCTTAATCAAGCCGTGCAGGGATGGTTGAATAAGAGAAAATCTATCGTGAGAGTCGAGTTTACGCCAAACTTCCTTGCTCTGGCTAACAAGGCTAAATCACCTCCCGCGACCACAGGCGTCCACTAATTCCTTAGTAAGTATGTTGAGTGACAATGACATCAAGGAAGAGCTGAGTTGTTCTCTAACGCTTCTATGTCAATATCCTTGCTAGAGAAAATAACAATTGATGATATCAATCGTTATGCCCAAGCAACCGGCTGGACACAGATTGCTGATCCGCTGGACGAGCTTGCCATTTTACGAAGGGATGACAATGCGAATTTTGAAATTGTTCTCGCAAAGAATTCGGATTACACGGATTATTTCGACTTACTGAAGAGTGCCCTTTTTCAATTTGCTCATTTCGAACACAGGCCGGTTGGTGAAATATTGGATGATCTGTTACTACCATTATCAGATCTCTTGACGTTTAGTCTTATTGGTGATTCCACTGAGTCTGGAACAATACCTCTTAATGATGGACTAGATTTGATTGATGGCATTAAACGAGCTCTTGCTGCTACGGCCTGTTCCATTCTGAAGCCACAGCGATATCATCCCCGGCTCTTTCGAAATGAGGTTGAGCAATTCTTGAGCAACTGCAGAATTTCGCCTCCTCAAAATGGCAGCTTTGTGGCCCCAATTTATTGTTCAGTAGAGCGACTTCCCTTCGAGGAGTGGCATTCCCCCGGTGAGGAGACCTTTGGCAGAAAGATTACACGCACACTCATAGAGAATGTTCACTTACTGGCCGAGATAAGCTTGCACGAAGATCTAGAGGCGATTTTAACTGTGAATGAGACAATCAGCTCAAACCTGTGCGATGCATTATTAAAAATGCAACCGGAAGGAAAGCGATCAAGCTTGGCAATTGCTGCCCGTTGGGAGAAATCAACATCAAGCAAAACACCTTCCGTTGGAGGCAAACCACTTCTGCTGAGGAAAGACGTTTTTCCGATTATCGAACAAGTATCTTTGTCGCTGAGAAAGCAAAAACACTTGCCGAAGAACGAAGTGCTGGTTGCGAAGGTCGCTGAACTGAAAGGACAAACAAATTCTGACGGCAAAATGGAAGGCGATGTAATTATCCACATTTTTACGGACGAGGATGAAGTACTAAAGGCCAAAGTCAACTTAACGCCAGCGAATTACATAAGCGCGTGTGATGCTCATCGAGATTCAGATTTCGTAATGGTAGTCGGTGAGCTACACCGACACACAAGGCTGCACGAGATAAAAGATTGTCGCGTCTTTGAAATATTGCGTCCGAACCAGCTCGGTCATGGTGATGAGCCCCTAAAGGAGATGGACTAGTTGCAGCGACTCGTTTCTCTTCGGTCAGGTTTCTAGCTAGAGAACGTAATATGAAGAAGAGAAGATTGAACGCTTATGGACGTGGCAGCCTCGGAGTTGCGGAACGGCTTAAGTTACCGCTCCCTTTGTCGGTAAACTGAGGCAAGAATGCAGTTTCCGGAATTTTCTGGAACAAGTTAACCCATTCTTTTCTCGACGCAGGCATATCACGCTTAGATTCGCCAGGCGTGCCGTTGGGCACACCTGGCGCAGCGGCGGGTAGTCTTTCATGCCCGGGGATGTTGCTTGGCTGAACAGTGCTTGAGGCATTCATAGAAGTCCAATTTCTCGTGGTA
>JAKFUT010000428.1 GCA_021732565.1 Candidatus Obscuribacterales bacterium | reverse complement strand
GTTGAACAGCGGCAAAAGGTCAATAACCGCATTCAAGACGTCATAACCGGCGGCGCCAAGCCCCTTAGAAAGATTAGCCTTTTAATGGATGAATAACCCCTCACGGGCGGTGCCGGTCCCCCATGGAGCCGGCACCGCCAGCTTTTTCGGCAGGGCAACGGAGTAATCACATGCGGTCACTAAACCAAGCGATTTGTGGGACACTTGCACATGGTTCAAAATCCATCTGGGACGGGGTGCTGAGGAAGAGGGAAGGCTTGACTGCGTTTCAAATGGAAACTGCTGAAGATGCCCGCCTGGTAGCGATGACGCTGTCAGGCAACTCAAAATCGTTTGAGGTGCTCGTGCGCAGGTATCAGAAGCTCGTGTACAACATGATCTTCCAGATGGTTCAAAGTCATGAAACGGCTGCCGACTTGACACAGGACACGTTTCTAAAAAGCTTTCGAGCCCTGGCCACATTTCGATCCGAGGCCAAATTCAAGCCGTGGATTTTGAGAATCGCCTCGAATACCACGCTCAATTACATTCGCGATTCAAAGTCAAAGGCACATGATTCGCTAGAGGAAATGTTAATTGAAAATCCTTTAGCGGAGCCTGCAAGCTCCGAGAACGTAGAAGCCGAGGTGGAGCTGCGGTTCTCTCAGGCAATGCTGGCAGAGGCATTGCGCTCCCTGCCGGAAAGACATCGTCAGGTATTCGTGCTGCGCTACCAGCACGACCTCTCCTATGCGGAAATCGCCATAATAGTGGAAGAGCCTGAGACTACAATTAAATCGTTATTGTTCAGAATCAGGGAGAAGCTCAGAAAAATGCTTGTTGAACAGTCATCAGCCTGAGGTAATATAAGTAACGGTGATCAAATATGAGTGATACAAATACATCCGGGAAAAATTGCTCTAATTTTAGGGTTCTCTTCGATCGCATTGCAGATGGTGACAAGAGCATAGACCTTGCTGAAAGAAATTTGCATGAAGCACACGGCTCAAGCTGCACATCATGCCAGATATGGAAATCGCAAACAATGGAAGTTATGGACATGACAGCGGTCATGCCAAAGTTCGATGTGTCGGAAGCTCTCACACAACGCATACTCAACTCCGTTGAAACAGAGAAGACAAAGGTCTTGTCGTTAGAGCGCTTACCGGCAGCACCGCTGGGCATAATAGCGGCAATTGCAGTGATTATGCTTCTGCCGGCGGAAGGATTACAGGGCGCACTGGCCTGGTCTGTCGGTGTTGTCGGGCTTGTCCTTTTGCAAGTTCTACTGAAATCCGCCAGCGCTACCGAGTCAGTTGGATAACGAAATGCGTTGTTCCTCAAATACACATGAGCCGACAACAAAGCTGCTAATTGTGTATGCCATCACAATATTTGCAACGCTGACCGGCCCCTGCGCGATGGCAAAGGATAGTGCCACGGCCAATGCACCACAATTGCTCATCGCACAAACTAATGAGCAAACTGCCACTCCAGCACCGCCCCTGGTTACCGAGCCCGCGCCGCAGACCGCTGACAATACTTTATTTTATGCCTATCTTCAGGATAATCCAGCGGAAACCGCTGGTCCGTTCTATGAGTTTTTCAAGGATAAGCCCTTTGTCAAAGATGTGCTGATACCACACGACCCCTCCGATCGAAAATTTCGCCCGATGCTACAAATGCGTTATTGGTGGAATCAACAACCTCACACCTTTTTGCCTACAGTGGTATTTTGCACGTTTGTTGCCTGGGTTTTCTGGTTTCTAATGCCGGAGAAACTTGCTCAGTCGCAAAATGCCATTCGCACAGGGTTCTGGCAGTGCGCATTGACGGGTTTTTTCTGTGCAACGGTCTGGATGCTGTTCTGCCGGGCGATATTTCTTACTCATTTGGGCTGGCCACTCGGAGTACTCTCCACCGGCTGTTTTCAGGCCTCCCTGCTTGTCGGTCTTTCTGTGATAATCTCAATGATCGGTCACGCGTTTGCAGTATTGCTCCGCCTGCGTCACTTACCGTTTCTCAATAATCCCGCTGTACTGCGAGTGACTGAGCTGCTAATCGGCAGCGTATTTTGCGGTCTAATCCTGATGTTGCCCAGCCCGGGCATCATGCCCCACGCAACAATGAGAATACTGTTTCTGTTTGCAGGCCTGGGTATGGGAGCCTTATTCAAGGTGCTCAAGGATAAACCAGTCGAATCGACTTCAGTAGCTGGAAACTCATAGCCATTCATTCATTCACGGGCAGCGTCCCGCAGGTGAGATCACCATCTACTACGTGCAAATCGGTTCGGCAAACACCGCAGGCTGTTACTTTGATCAATATTTCATCAGGACCGGGTATCGGTATCGCCTGATCGCGCTCTACAAGCGGGTTGCCGCGCCGTTCTAACACCATGGCTTTCATTTGCAACCATCCTTTAGTTAACGCAGAGGTACTCTTGCAGCGATACTATCCAACCTCACCTCGGCCTATGCGCACCGATGACAACACATCTGTAACAAAAATGATACCGTCATATCCGGTTCTCAATGTTCTCCGTGGAACGCTTCCCCGGGGTCTATCAGTGATGCTAAGCTTCAAAGTGGTTGCCTCGGGAGAAAAAATTGGACGACGAATCGCCGGATATGATTATGCTTGCAGGCATAGTGACGTTCCTGGTTGTCTCCGGGTCGGTGGTTTTTTTCCTGTTTTCTGCGTTTATCGGTCCCGAGAAAATGGCCGAAGCGTGGGATCTGAATCAGGATTTCGGTTTGGTGGCTGCCCATCACAAAGACTGGTCCAAAGCTGAGAAGAGGTTTCGAGAGGCACTGCGATGTGCCGAACGTGCAGCCAGCGTCGAGCGGATGGCCGAGAGTCAATTTGCTCTGGGAGTGTGTTTGCAAATGCAAAACCGCTACAAGGAGGGGCAGCTAGTACTAGAGCGCTCGCTTTCGACTTTCAATAACCTGGATGACGGAAAAGTTCCACTCATCGCCGGTGGTGACCCGATCGCAACCAAGCAGATAAAATGCATGCTCGTGCTTGCAGAGATGAATCTGGACCAGGGAGAAGCCGCAGCGGCCAACCGGTGGCTAGACTCGGCCTCAGCTATACGCAAGAAACGATTCGTTCCGCTGGATCTCGGATTTCGTTTGCGTGCAGTTCGTGCCAAGTTGCTTCGCAAGGAAGGAAAAGTAGGCGAAGCAGAGGTACTGGAAGGACAACTGCCCGAGAATGTAAACATGAATCTTCTTTAGTGCACAATGAAGACGTCAGTTGTGTCCAGCGAACACGGCAGGCTGTCCGCGTATTTGTCACGAGCGCCTCTTACCCGGGGAATTCGCCCCGCATTTTCCGAAGCCGGCCGACAAAAAGCAGTGATCCGGAATAACAAGGCACGGCATCAAAGGACAGCTTCAGGCGGCAGCTGTATATCGATCTAGAATAGCAGTGCAAATTATGCGCCGACTCTCGTCTGGCGACAGGCCACTGTCTTGTTCGACTTTAACCGCTTCGCCAGCCAGGTCTTCATCTTTGATCATTTCGGCAAACCATTTGGAATAGTGCTTGTTTCGCAAATGATACATCCACGTATCATCATCAACACCCTCGGCCATCTGTGCAAACAACGTTAAGTTGTGCGCCCGCAGATTCATCTTCTTATCCGCGCCAGTAAAGTAAAACGAGCGATCGTCGGGAAGACGACCTTCAGCGTACTTTCGACGATGCCTGACCTTGTCTGTCTCTGCTCTATCCAGAGCGATTAACTTCGGCGCGGACTTATCGACATGCCACAAGAGTCCTTCTCCCTTAGCTAAACTCAAGTTTTCAAGATCTAAAACTGGCGGCCTCACGCCCGCCTGGCGTCCGAATGCTTTTAATGTAACATCGACTTGCTCACCCACTGCTATGAGCACATTCACTGATGGAAATATCTCTGCAGCTATTCTCTCGGGATGAACGGTGATCATCAAGAGAGCACGCAGGTCTTCAGGAACGAGTCTGGTCATTTTTTGCCACTCTTGCGGAAACAAGTGATGTGCTTCGTCAATAACCAACCAGTGCGGGCGGCCAAATTGAGTTCGCATCTCTTGAATCCGTGGCAGCAGCTGTGTAAAGAAGTCCGGACGATCTTCAAGCCTCATGTCGAGCAGATTAACGATAGCGCTGCGATCCGGAGAAGCCAGAATCGCCAGTACCTCATCTATGGTTGGAGCGCGTCCGCTATCTCCCGTAACGATGGCATTGGAAAAGCCTTCATAA
This sequence comes from Candidatus Obscuribacterales bacterium, assembly GCA_021732565.1. Lineage (GTDB taxonomy): Bacteria > Cyanobacteriota > Vampirovibrionia > Obscuribacterales > Obscuribacteraceae > JAKFUT01. The sequence goes on along the minus strand of JAKFUT010000428.1, from coordinate 4,715 downwards.
TCACCCTCCGGGTCGATGAGACAAAATTGGTATCCGACCTTGGATAACCTTTCAAGTATCGCCAGCGTTGCTTTTGATTTGCCACCGCCAGAGATACCACAAATGAGAATACCCGTATCATAGGGATCAATCACCACAGGCTTATCTTCATGAGTTCCGATGCTGATCAGGTGCCTGGCGGGACTGTGATCGATTAAATCATTGGCGACAAGGCGATCAATTACTTCCGCAACGCCATGCCCCCGCGCGGCTTGCGTAAGTCCGTCAGTACGTTCCTTTACTGCCGGCAAGGCATTGCTTACCGCAAAAGAACACTCACAGGTCTGAAGAAAAGCGTGATCATTTTCCGCATCACCGAGCCCCACCACATTATGGGGAGACAAGCCCAAGCCAGACAGCGCGACTTTCAGCCCGGTTCCTTTATTGACACCGGTGGGCAATATCATTACCGCGCCCTTGTTGAAAATAATTTCCAGTTCCAGCCCCAGATCTCTTATGGTGCTCAGTACGGTTTGTTCATGCGGTGTCCAGGTTGCAACAATGGCTTGCCCTACAGAAAGCGTATCTACCCCTCTTGCCACAAGCTCATCAATTAGCTTTTGCGACGGTGCCTCGCATAGCAATTGCGCTTCTTCCGTGCGAGGATTAAAAACTACCGCACCATTCTCTGCCACTACGGAATCGAATAGCTCGTACTCAGGAAACACTTCTTTAACATGCCGTATTTCACGGCCGGTTACCAGTATCAGCTTGCGCCCCGAGCTGCGCAAACGCTCAAGGGACTTCAGCACTTCCCGGGCAACCAATCCGTTTGCAGCCAGGGTTCCATCATAATCGGTTGCCAGTGCGATGTATCTCATAGCGGTTCCACATTGACGGTAAGATCTACAATCAAATGACCCTGTCATGAAACCTTGGTTCCTGACCCGCACAATAAAACTCAAGCTCAACTGAACATCGCAAAGAGTCTTCTCTGTCATGGAGGATTGCGGCTCTCAGGAAGACTCGCACACGCAGGTAGAGCCGAATCATTGTTAGCGCTTCGTTTAGATCCTTGTCCGCTTGATCAAAATTTCTCATGATCGCGCAAAACACCTTGCTGATGATGCGTACAGACTCTCGCTGAAGCACTGACAAAAAGCGGTCAAAATGACGAAGGCTCACGAACTCTAACAACAATGGAAAAGAAAAGCCCGAACAATTAAGTCCGGGCTATTATTTTATTGTTGAAGGTTTCGACTCTCTTGCAGAATCACTCGGTAGACATCTAGCACTGCTTCACGCACTCGGTCGCTGACGGTAGCTTCAGCAACCTTGGTCAATACCACCATCTCGCGACGCTGATCTTCCACGGACATGTCCGAATTTCGCTTCAGGTCGCCAATGGAACAACATAGTTCGAATCGCTGTTCCAGTAACTGCGCAATCTCCGCATCAAGTTTGTCAATTTCTTTTCGGTACACCTGCAACTGGACAAGTTTTTCATTATTGCTGGAGGGAGAAAGCCGGGCCGATTGTGTCATTGCTGTCTTCCCCAATTAGTGCTCCGCGGTGCCTGAATTCGAGCGTGGGCGATGGATACCACCGGTGAAAGATGGGCACGATCATGCACGCACTCCTCCACCACGCGACCAACAGCTCGGGCAACGGGTCTTAAACTGGCGATCAACTCCAGCATGGATTCCAGTGATAAGGCTTGCCGTGCATCCGACACCGATTTTTCCGGCTGGGGATGGCACTCGATCATCAATCCATCTGCTCCGCAAGCCACTGCTGCTCTGGCCAGGTCGGCCACTAGTTCACGCTTGCCCGCTGCATGGCTGGGATCGACCAGCACTGGAAGATGGGTCAACTGCTTCAGCGCCACCACTGCTCCAAGGTCGAGAACATTGCGGGTAAAAGAATCGAAACTGCGGATACCGCGCTCACATAAGATAACGTCAGGATTACCGTGGCTGATTATGTATTCGGCTGCAAACAAGAACTCTTCTATCGTGGCTGAAAGCCCGCGCTTGAGCATTACCGGCTTGCCGGCACTTCCCAGCGCTTTTAGTAACTCGAAGTTTTGCATATTGCGACTACCTATTTGAATCAAGTCCGCACAAGCCGCCACGCCAGCTATTTGTTCACACGACATTACTTCAGTCACCACAGGAATGCGATGCTTCGTGCGTACCTCGGACAGTAGAGTTAATCCGTCTATGCCCATTCCCTGAAAGGCATATGGGGATGTTCTCGGTTTGTACACGCCGCCGCGAATAATTTGAACTGGCCCGTTGGCCAGGGTCGCAGCGACCAAATCCATTTGCTCCGCGCTTTCCACCGAACAGGGTCCACCAATGATGGTGAGACTTCGCCCGCCGATGCTACATCGATCCGAAATTTTGATCAACGTAGTATCTCTATTATTTTTGCTAACTTGCAGTCCTTCCACAATTCTTCTCCTTAAATGCCTGCTTCTGTCGCAGCAATGCGCTTTGACCACGAATAACAAAAACCCGAGACCTCCTGCCCCGGGTATGCTAATCCTCAGCGGAAGAGCGTGTCACCCGGGACATTCTCTGCTAAACAGGAAGCAAAACTGTTGCCAATTTTTCAAAACCAAAAACTCCTGGAAAACAAAAAACCGCAGAATCCATTTTCTGCGGTTCATCCGATTGGTCTAAACAAGCCATCTAGCTCACCACGGATGAACCTCGCTAAACCAGAAGCTAATAAAAATGTTGCGCATCTTCGTTCCGATCGGGCAGCGCCCGCAAACTCAAGTCGATAGCATGATGCTACAGCACAATCCGTGTCTGTACAAGGAGTATTAACGAAAAATGAAGGCGACTATCGCGTGGCATCCGAAATCGCTTACAGAGACAACGTTTTCGGCATTAATAAATTGCGCCCGCAGGTGCCCGCCCCCCGTCATATCTGCGCAATACACGCCATCGCCACCGCACGGGCACCACCGGTGATACCCCAAGGCGCCCGGATCGAAGCGTTGAATCCTTCAGGATTTACTGGATTTTTTGCTAGCATGATTTACGGCGGTACGGTGCACTTCTAACTCACGCTTCGGCTATCGCTACGAGAGGGATTCGCACCATTGGTGTGAAAAGTTACCGCGCAACTCAAACAGCAACGCCCTGGTCGGGACAGCAACATCTATAATTGACCCGTGCCCATTTGCCTCGAATTGGGAGCCACCGAAAATGAAGATCATGATCGCAGTGGATGATTCACCGCACTCACGCTATGCCCTCGACTCCGTACTTGAGCGGCCCTGGCCGCAAGACACGTCCGTCTTGCTCCTAACAGTGCTCGACCCGTTCCATCCCGATTACTCAGGTTGGGATCCTTCAACAATCCAAGACGCCCTCGATTTCCAAATCGCAGTGCGAGAAGCACTAGGCCGGTTCGGCGAGGAAGCACTAAAAGAACTGACGCTCAAATTTGGACAGGATTTTGTCGCCTTCGAAATTAAAGAAGGGCGAGTGAAAGAGACGATTGTCGACACCGCCCTTGGCTGGGGAGCAGACCTGCTGGTAATGGGGTCGCACGGACGCAGCGGTATTCAGAAATTTTTGCTGGGCAGCGTTTCGCAGGCTGTAGTGTCTCACGCACCCTGCTCAGTGGAAATTATCAAACGCAAGGCCGTTTAGTGTGCTGCTGCCTCGGGAACTGCCTCATCTGAATCAAGTTCTCCGGAATAGAATACCTGATAGGCTCCCAGACCGCCGCAAAGGGCCACCCAGACTCCCATTATTGAAACCACCCAGAACCATTGTCCTGTCAATTCTGCCATGTTTATACCTTCAACAACCGCGCTCTTCCCAGCATTATAATCATTCCCCGATCAGTCCGTCAGTAATCTGGTTTACGAGCTTTAATCAAACTAGACAAGACCAAATTGTCAGTGCACTTCTGGCAACTTCTAACGACGAATCGGTTCCCAAACGTGCCCGCGGAGGGTGCCCTGGCGCAAGGTCGCTGTTCCACGCCCTGGTATCCAATTCCGCCCAATGGTTATTGGGGCTACCGAACCGGGCGTCCGCGTTTCCAGAATTGAACTTGTTGTTCCAGATTAACGCCGTGTGCCCGAACGATTGGGGTTGAACACTTAATCTTTCGACGAAACAGCCTTCATTCCCTGCATGGTCTCACGTCCGGGCTGGCGATCTCGTGTGAGAGACCTTTCTACAAGATGCTCCCGAATGTCATTGAAGGAGTATCCAAGAATCCAGAACAATGCCGAGAGCATACCTCGCACAGAGTGAGTATCGACATTGCCAATACGCAGTGCAGCGACATCCAGCGAGTCTAAGGCTTTCGCCAAACGCTCTTTCTCTTCCCCTTCGACCCCCAGCAAGTCGCCAATCTTGTTCTTAATCTCCTCGTCCGTTCGCATAGAAATTTCCTCGCTGGATATCGTCCTCTCTCTATTTTATCGTTGTGTAATCATCTTAATAGCCGTAGTGCACCAGACTGTGACTCAAGCGGGTTGTCAGTTGGTTATAAACTTTTGAATCGACCCGGGACGCGACTCCGCAAAGGCTTTCCTGCCGCATGTTTTCCGAACTGAGGCAATGCCGTCGCCAGTTCTACAGTGCTGCACTCGTGTGCTATAAAGGGGCAGACCTGAATTCTAAAGGGGATGGACGAATGAGAGTTGTCAACGTTACTCTGCCGTTGCTAGCGATTCTGCTGCTGACTGCGGGCATCAACAC
>JAKFUT010000372.1 GCA_021732565.1 Candidatus Obscuribacterales bacterium | reverse complement strand
GAACGGTGCGGACGCCGGACGTCCGCACCTTGTTCAAATGCGGGACTCTGCGAGCCGGTCGCAGGCTCATCGCCTTCAGCTCGAAGTCCACAATCGCGGATGGATCTGGCCACCAGGTCCGACTGGAATCTCAAGGACCGAGCTGCTCGCGATCCCGGATTCCAGCCGGCGATGGTCAAGACTTTCGGACGGGCGTCAGGAGCAGACCGGCGCGCTTACCTTCCTTGTAAGGCGCACGCTCGACTCGCGACACGTCCTGGAGCCGCTCGGCGATGCCCTGGAGGATAGCCAGCCCTTCCGCGGGGTACTGGTTCTCCCGGGCCTTGAACTGCATGCCGAACGCGACGCGATGCCCCTTCTCGAGCAGCTCCCGCGCCTGGCGAACCTTGTTGTCCAGGTCGTGCGCCCCGATCTTGAGGCTGACGCGCAGTTCCTTCAGCTTCGGCTGAGCATCCTTGCGCGACTTGTTCGCCTGTCGCTCCAGGAAGCGCACCTTGCCATAGTCGAGGAGCTTGCAGACCGGCGGAACCTCCTCGGGTGCAACCTCCACCAGGTCGAGCTCAGCGGTTTGCGCGCTGGCTCGCGCCACGGCCAGAGTGACCACGCCCTGAGTACCGTCCGTACCGACCAGGCGCACCATACGAGCAGTGATCTCGCCATTGATGCGCAGCTTCTTGTCGTTGATGGCTATCTCCAACTTGGTGAAAAGGAGCCCACCCCGGAGCTCCTTTGCAAAAGAAATACACGCAGTCCAACTCCGTCAGTGCATTGCTTCTGGTCCAAGCGCTGTTCGAGCATAGTCAGTCATCCCCATGGGGGAAGGCGAAAATTCGATAGCTCAAAACTTTGAATGCGCTTTATAGACCAGAGAGAAGAAAGACGGATAAACAGGATTTCACTTTGCTCCGGCTGAGAACTCCCGTGCAAGCGATCGTGAAGCGTTGCCTGCGTGAATTACGAGACTTATATACACAAAGCTTTGCGCAAGCTTGTCTATTTCGACAACGCTCGTGCTACTCATTCCAGACGCGCAGAAGCAAGAATAAGGCAGTGCAAGGCGTTTCGGGCACGGACTACATTTGCCGACCTGAACAAGGTGAAGATTTACGAACGACTTCGAGTTAGACACCAATTTGAACTTGCCCGGATGATCTAATCAGGCAACGCTGGTCATGAAACCGCGATCAACTCAGCCTCATCGGCAGCGAGTACATCTAAACTGCGAACTATTTCGATGCCGTCAGCATATAGCGCGTCGATTTCAGCTTCATAGTCCCCCTCCTCAAATACAATTGCGCGGCAGGCATCTTCCACGATGCGCACATGCCAGGGTTTGCCATTGTAGACCTCGGCTCGGGCATCCCGCGCGGAGAAGCTGACGCAATACCGCAGCGCAAGACCGACACAATCCACTTGAATCGAATCAGCCTCACTCTCACGTGCACGCTGGCGAATGTACTCCGCTAGTCCCGTCGATTGCCCCAGGTAAGGATTTTTCTCCAACACATCCGGTGGCGCATTGCGCCCGTTGTCGTAGAAGCAACTATAGCTGTCAACCCGGCGGTCGCATCCCTTACGAAATGTTCGCCGTACCATGGTTCGATCGAGGTCACGATGGAAGGCACCGCCATCGGTGCCCTGTACACAGTGGTCCGGCCAGAGTTGCTGGTTTACGCCATTCAGTTCAACCTGATCGATCAGCGGCTGCTTGCCCTCGTGCTGCGAGGCAAACGATCCGTGATTGGCAGGATGATCATCTTCTCCATCTATAACCTCGTTATAGTAGGGCAAGCGCGACAGAGAGTTAACTATGGGAATTATCTCATTCCCGCCGGCTACAGGCAGTTTCCCCCCCGGCATGAAGTCATTCTTGATGTCCACTCGAAGCAAAACTCGGAAAACTTTTCCCGTACCGTTCACGCAATCGAAGCTCATCGCACTGTCAGGTATTTCGGGAATCGCCACCTGATGTGTGGCATGACTCCCGGCTTCTTTATCGACCCATCGTAACCATAAATCGGATTCTGCGTCACTGGGCATGCGCCAATCACCACGGGGAGAGAGGCTGATCGAACCAACTTTAGGACCATCGGGAGCGCAAGATCGCTTAAACTGATTGTTGAAGAAACGCTCTATGAAGACCTTGAGCCAGTGACAGATCTCCTTGCGCGTGTACCCTTGATCAAATTGCGCTTGCATCGCCAGGTGAATGATTTTTTCCGGGGGCGTACCAAAGCGAAGCATATGGAATAGAAAGAAATCATGCAGTTCGTACGGACCGATTACTCCTTCCGTTTTCTGCGCAATCGAGCCATCTTCACCGAGCGGAAGCAATTCCGGAGAGATCTCTGTTTCCACAACATCTTGTAATGTATCGCGCGCGCCAGCGGTAAATTCACGCTGCGCAGTATAACGCACCATAAATTTCACAAGTGTTTTAGGAATTGATGCGTTCACATTGTACATACTCATGTGATCGCCGTTATAGGTGCACCATCCCAACGCCAACTCCGAAAGATCTCCCGTGCCGATGACAAATCCTGAATTCATCAGCAGACTTGTACGCTTGCGCGCTTGCACATTCTCGAACACAAGATCCTGGCTGCCGGCGGGCACTTTTCGCAATCGTTCCGAAAACTGATCGACATTCATTGACTCAATATCTATGCCAAACGGTTTGTGGCGAAGATCTTTAAGCTCCTGCAAACAACCCGCGCGAATGTCTACTTCGTGAGATTCAACTCCAAGCTGCTCCATCAGCGCCAGTGCATTGCCCCTGGTGCGTCCGGTGGTGCCAAAGCCAGGCATCGTGTACGCGGCAATATTGGTGCGAGGCAAACCAATTAAATCCATGGCTTTGCAAGCCACAAGCAATGCCAGCGTTGAGTCGAGCCCACCTGAAACGCCAATGGTCACCCGTGGTTTTCCGATCTTCTCCAGACGCTTAGCCAGACCGGCAACCTGTATGTGGAAGATCTCATCACAGCGCTCTGTCAGTCTATCTTCTCCGCGAGGCACAAACGGATGAGCTTCAATCAATCGCGAAATACGCTCTGGAGACGGTTTGCGCCCGATGCTGAAACCAACCTTGCGATAGCCTTTAGTAAATCCAAAATTGAGAAGGGAATCGCCAAAGCTATTCGTACGCATGCGATCTACACGCAACCGATCAATGTCAATATCGCCGATCAACAGAGTATCCGTGCGACGGAAGCGTTCGGACTCGCTAATGAGGCTGCCATTTTCCGCAATCAGGCAGTGCCCGCCAAAGACTACATCCGTGGTCGATTCCCACACACCGCAAGATGTGTACGCATAAGCGGCAAAACATCGCCCCGACTGATTCACCACCAACTCGCGTCGATAATTTGACTTACCAATCAATTCATTGCTGGCTGAAAGATTCACCAGCACCGTCGCTCCGTACAAAGCTTGATATGAGCTGGGGGGAACCGGCATCCACAGATCCTCGCAGACCTCCACACCAATCACCAGACCATCAACATCCTCAGCGTAGAACAGCAAATTGGTGCCCATGGGGACCTTCTGCCCGTTGATGGTTATCACATCATGGTGAACGCCTTCGGCCGCTGAACTGAACCATCTTCCCTCGTAAAACTCTTTGTAGTTGGGAATGGAAGACTTTGGAACAACACCGAGAATGCGCCCCCGATGCAGAGCAATAGCAGTGTTAAAAAGATGAGCATCTAGTGCAACGGGCATGCCGACAAAGCAAATACCGGCAAATCGTTTTGATGCCGCCGTAATTGACGCCAATGCTTCCAGTGCGCCTCTGTGCAATGTCAATTGCTGAAAGAGATCTGCTGCAGTGTACCCCGTAATGCAAAGCTCGGGAAAAATCAGAACTGAGATGCCCTGTTCTTCGGCGTGGTCCATCTGCTCAATAATGCATTGAGCGTTAAAGGCACAATGCCCCACACGCATTCTTGGCACCGCGCATCCGATGCGCACGAACCCGAATGACTGATCTGTATAGCTGAACATGTGGGCTTCCCCTCGGCAGCGCGCTCCCGGCATTTCACTGTGGGATCGTAACACTTACCTGCCACGATCGTACCCCTGTGCAACCCGGGAATCCCGCACACGCATTGCAGCCCTTCCGGAAATGTGCCCGGGACGCAGCTAGACAGAATGGGAACTTGTGAAAGCAAGAAAAACCGGCAGACGTTTACACTCCCGGCAGAGCGGGCACAATGCCGACGAGCCGGGAGAGTGCAATGGCCAAGTTACTTTTCGCCGAAGACGACCAGGAATTCGCAGCATCAATGCTCGACTGGTTCACACTGGAGAAGTATTCCGTAGAACATGTCAGCACTGGCGCTGATGCATGGGAATACCTTCGCTCGTTCGGATATGATGCAGTAATTCTCGATTGGGAAATGCCGGGAATGAGTGGTCCTGAAGTGTGCAAACTTGCCCGCCAACACGGCAAAGACGTCCCGATCATCATGCTGACTGGTCGCAAAACCACCGACGACACGTTGTGTGGCATCGACTCAGGTGCAGATGACTATCTATGTAAACCGGTGGACCCCCGCCTGGTTCTGGCAAAACTTAAAGCGTTGTTACGCCGCACGGAGCACAGAACCAACGACATGCTCAAGGCACAAGACGTAGTACTTGATCCGATAAAACATTCGGTCACCAAAGGCGGTCAACCGCTCAGCTTGTACCCCAAAGAATTTGCACTTCTGGAGTTTATGATGCGACACCCTAATCGTGTCTTCACTTCCGATGAACTTATTTCATCAGTATGGTCGTCGGACGAAGAAGTGACCAGCGAAAGTGTTCGTGCATGCGTCTTCCGCCTGCGCAAGAAGCTCAACTTGCCGGGTCAGAAATCACTAATCGACAATGTCTACAGCGTCGGGTATGTGTTGCGCGACTGAAAACAAATCTTGCGAAACTGAAAAGAAAGCTCCAATCATCACATTTCTATCACAAACATTCACTATCTTGCTTCTTGTAGGCAGAGGGATGGTCCGTCTTGCCCACAGAGTTTTTGTTCCCCCTAACCTTTCAGGAGCTGCTCTTCCCCGGGGCAGCTCCTCCCTCGTTGGAGCCATGGTGCGCCGCACCAGTTCTCTCAACCACTCCTCCGTCCGCGGCACCCGCGGAACGTCCTCGCTTTCTCTAATTCAACAAAAGAAATATGATACAAGAGTCATATATCCTCTCGGCAAAATTGAACGCCTACAACTGTGTGCAGACGCAAATTAGAGCCAATAACGCGCCTCCACCCCGATAAGTCTGTACCGGAGAGCTTTTCCAAGCAACAACGAGAACGCTTTATCATCCAGAATCGTGATTCAGGCGTTTCAGATGAATGAGTTCGTGCAATTATGGCTGACATATTATAAGTGAGAAATCACAGTAGAAGGCAATTTCCCTTCTGCTTATTTAATAAGATATAGAGTCTCCGGCAACGCCGCCAATTGGAGACACTGGTCTTGGCCTCGATAAATTTCAACAACCTCAATCTGCTCCAGAAAAGTTCACTGGCAATCGGTTGCCTCCTTTCCTTTGAACTGATTCTTTTGTTTTTTCTAGACAAGGCCCTTCTAGATGCAGAGCGAGACCTGTCACAGGCATCGATGGCTAAGACTATTGCGATGGAATGCGTAATGGTGCAATCGAGTTTTGCTGAATGCGTCACATCAATGGCAGCGCAAAAACTCCTCAAGAAAGAATATCTACCCTACGAAGCCACAGCAGGAATGATCAGAGTAGCAGATCGCATCCGGTCGCTAAAAGTGCTGTTGCGAAACAACCCGGCACTCCTGACTAAGGCGGAGGACATCGAAAAGCGTTTAGTGCGCACCAGCGCCGTGCTCGTGGGCACGGGCACCAATCCCGATGAGATTATGCGAACAGTAAATGATGTGGAATTGGCACGAGCAGAGTCTGCCGAAATTCTCGGAGAATTGCAAGAACTCGGCGATGCGCAGTTGTCCTCCATAGAGCGCTCGGAGAAGTCCCGACAGTCAAGGCAAAGCGTAAGGCAAGCAATCCTGACTGGAGCCGCATTGAACATTTGCGTGGTGATCTTGCTGGCACTGGCGTTCAATTCCGGCATCACCACAAGATTATCAGTTATTCGAAAGAACGCTCAGCGACTGGCGCACAGAGAGGAACTGTTCGAGCCTCTGAAAGGATCAGACGAAATTGCCGAGGTGGACAAATCGTTCCACGATATGGCTCGGGATTTGAGAGAATTTGATCAGCTGAAGAGTCAATTTTTTGCATCAGTCAGCCACGATATAAGGTCACCGCTAAATAGCGTACATGCCACCATCGCCCTGCTGGCCGAGACCGACATGTTTGAATTGCCGGAAGGCGTGCTGTTTCGATTGAAGAATGCCTCTCAAAGCTGTGCACGAGTTGTGCAAATCGTCACTGATTTACTTGATCTGGAGAAGCTCGAAGAAGGACAACTAGAGCTGCATACTGAATCTATGCCGCTCGACTACGCAGTGGAGAATGCCATCAGCAATCTGCTGGGACTGCTGGAACAAAAGCAACTGACTATGGAACGTGAAATTGAGTCGCTGTGGGTTGAAGGCGATTCACTCTGGTTGACACAAGTACTGACGAATTTGCTTTCCAACGCCATTAAAGTATCGCCCGACGGAGGACGCCTCGTGGTGCGATCAATGCAACAAGACAATTACGCCCGCGTAGAGATACAGGATCAAGGACCCGGGCTGAGCCCCGAAGATCAAGAAAAGATTTTCGGCTGGTTCAAACAGACGGCGGAGAGGAAACAAAAACGCGGTTCTTCCGGTCTAGGTCTGGCAATTGCGAAGAAAATTATCGAACAGCACAAAGGTAAAATTGGCGTACAAAGCATTGCCGGCGGTGGCGCAACTTTCTGGTTCACGGTGCCACTGGAGGCGAATGAGACGCTCCCGGGAACAGATCCGCATTCCTCTGTAACCACGGAGAAAGAGGAAACATGATGCCCGGCGAGAGGGCTGTGGCACTCAGATTTATGCTGATCCCGGTAATCCCCGCATTGATTTTACTGGCGACATTGACACTGCTCAACATCAGGGAACAGGCTACAAGTTCAGCTCGGGTGGAAACACTTCGCTACGACGCATTCCTCTTGCTTTCACCAGACAACTATTTTGAGCGGGCAGCCTTGAGACTATACGAGCAGGCCTGGCAAATTGAGAAATTCCTTTCTCCAGAAGGATTTTACTTTCCAGCTTCCTACTACGAAACCGCACGCATGCAAGCAAAGCGAGGCAATCGCCCCGAGGCGATTAGGATTTTGAGAGATGGAATCCAGTGCATCGATCATTGCCAGCGCAACAATCATTTGCCGAACATAACGTATCTGCTGCAGTGCGAAAAATTGCGCGCACATGCCACGCTGGCAGAATTTGAACTTGCGGAAGGTAAATATGATGAGGCAGAAAAAGATTTTGATATTGCCATCAGCAGTGCCCCGCTACACAAAATTGTGCGCAGTTTTTCATCGCGAGTTTTCTTGCAAATGGCCGGGCGTGGCTGGGGGAAGTGTCCTCAATGCAAGACTCCTTCCGGCGACTTGCAACCGTTGGCAGTGGCTCGACTGCGTTCTTTGCTGGCCGATGACGATCAAGATTTTCTAGGAACAGTGCTAGACACCAGTCGTACAAACGAAGCGGAGTACAAAATTTGGTGGAACGTTCAAGAGAAAGTAAAGGAATTCTTGAATGAGGGACAAGATGAGAAAGCGCTGAAACGCCTGAATAGATTTGTCAATGTACCGAACATCGGTTCGGAAGTAGCAGCACAACGTTTTGATCGCGCCGCCGAACTGTGCCGATTAAAACATTTCTCAAAGAGGGCGACGGAGTATTTTTGCAAAGCTATCGCTCTTCGTATTGCAAGCCCCGCACCAAACTGGGTGGCAATATCGGAGATGCAGCGGGAGCTCGGTGATTCATACTGGGGCACTTCAGAATACGACCTTTGCCTGTCAACGACGAAGGCTGCTGTTGAAAGTGCGCGAAAGGTGACTCCCGAAGACCAGATTATACTTTCGCGCGCAGCATGCGATCTGGCCAACAACTTTATGTCTCTGGGACGAACCGAAGAAGTCGCGGATTTGATAATAAACCAATCTAAGGCCAGCCGGCAGGCCATGCTCGATGGCAGAGAAACTGCCGACGGATTTCTACAGCGTGCCACTAATTTGGCGGCGCTGATGACAAATCGCGGAGAGAGAGATAAAGCAAGTAAAATGCTGATTGATTCGCTGGAGTTGCTCAGGAGCAGGTCGAGCGTTCCGGTTCTTCAAGTCACTTACGCGCTGGAAGGAATTCTGTCCTGCGCTCTGGGGCAAGATAAACTCGCCACTCAAGAACGGATCAAACGATTGAACATTGCTATTGCAGCATATGAGCGATTCAAAAATATGCAAATTCTCCCGAAATCAGAATCACGAATAAGCGAGTGCCCCTATCTGTACGCACTAGCGATAAAGGAGTATCTGACCGGGCGGTTTGGTGAATCAATTCGGCATTCGCAAGAAGCCTTAAGCAAAGCACCGGATCACTATCGCGATCAAAAAATGTATTTATTAGAAACACTGTTCAACGCTCAAAAAGCGATTGGCGATCAGGCAGGCCAGACTCGATCTGTTCAACTGGCTGGCGATTTTTTGAATGGGAGGCCGGGACCGGGTGGTCCGCGCGAGGCCGCAGAACGGGTGATCAAGCAGGATCCGGGCAAACGCTAAACGGTCGGTTCCCCCGCCTTTGCTGACATTGCAAAAACGGATATCTCCTGGAATGTGCCAGCCGAATTGTCTCCGCCAGGGGGACCTACATCGACCGTATAGTGAAAATTGCGGGATACGCAATTTTCCCCTCAGCAATCAAGTCCCTAAACGCCCTGAATTCGGCAACAAGTTCTCCTTGAGTTGTCGAGAAAATTGCGCATCCCGCAATTTTCTCCACGGCTTGTGA